>JAFGHX010000278.1 GCA_016929905.1 Kiritimatiellia bacterium | reverse complement strand
TTGGCGCTGGGCCGCGTTCCGCGGGAGGGGGCAAGACCGCTTCGGGTATTGCCCCCTCCCGCGCGCCTTGCCCAGCGCCAAAATCGCTTCGGCTAACGTTAGCGTATTTACGAAAGGCAGTACTAAGGTAGGACCCGGCGCCGGACTCGTCAACAGGAAACGCCGCCGGGCGCAGCCGGCGGCGTTTGCCTGGTTGTTGCTTGAACCTGGCACATGAGTCACCAGGCGGTGGCTCTCTAGGTTCCGGGTTTCGGTTCCGGCTTGCCGGGGATCTGTTTCAAGACGTCCGGCGCATCGTCATCGGCCGGCCCGCCCGCTGCATGGACCGGTGCGGGCTTCCGGACCCCGCGGGTTGCGGCCGTCTGCGCGGCGGCGTGCGCGGCGGCTGTGCCGCCGTTCATGAAGCGCTGCGTCAGGACGCCGGCCAGCGCCTCGAGCGCGCCGGCCTGTCCGCCGCCGGCAACGAGCACCTCGGGTACGAACTTGTTGCCGCTTTCCGCCAGCGCATTGGCGACGTTGCGGGAAGCGTGTTTATAACGCGCAGGAACCCGCGATTCGACGCGGGAAAGCGAGGGAGACGGGAAGGGCGAAGGATGCGAGAGAAACAGGGATCTGAAAGGAGGGCAGAACACAAGAGGCCCGTCTGGCGGGGTGCCGGCGGCCCTTTGGCGGGGGCGAAAGCGACCGGCCCTGCCGGAGCCGGGCCGGCCGGAAACGCCGCTTCTACTCTCGCAGGTTGGCCGGGCCAGCCCCACTACTTCTTCTTGACCAGCCTCGCGATCAGGTCGATCCAGAAGACAATGGCCGTGACGACCACGAAGAACTTCAGCGCCATGAGAAGATTCGGATTGAGCGGGAGCATACACACACCTCCTTGTGGGGGATCGATGGGGCGCATTAAAGCATATCTGTCGCGCCAGTGAAACAAAGAAACGCGACGGCGGGCCATCTGCCGATCGCCGGCTACCGGCCGCCGGCTGCCGACCGGCCCGGCGGCCGGGCGTTGGCCTTGAGGTCTTTGTCGAACGCGTTGGCCAGTGCGGTAAGGCGTTTGACGAGGTCGGGGTGTTGATCGGCGACATTGCGCTTTTCGCCGATGTCCTCCTCCAGCTCGTACAGCTGCGTGGGGATCTTGCGCACGTTGTCTTCGACCGGCTTCGGGTCCGTCGCCCGGTTCTGGTTCCTGCGTCTGCGCGGGTGTTCGGTGCGCGGCAAGTGCAGCTTCCACTTGCCGCATCGTACCGCCTGGAGCTGACTGCCCTTGTAGTAGTTGCCCGAATCAGACCAGCGGCTCGGCACGGTTGCAGAGCTGCAGGGGCACGCCCCACGGATCCCGGAGCATGACGAGATGGGATCCGTCGTCGAGCTTCAGCTCTTCCACGAGCGTGGCGCCGGCCTCGACGAGCCGGCGCTGTAGGGCGCCGGGATCGTCGACGGCGAGCGCGAAATGGAAGCACTGGGGCGGCTGTCCGGCGTAGTCGGGGATGGGGGCCTTGGGGTTGGTGTAGATCTCCATGACCACGCGGCCGCCACGATCGGCGAGGAAATGGGTGTAGGGCGCTTCATCCATGGCGCGCACCGCACGCATGCCGCAGTTGCCGATATACCAATCGGCCATGCCTTTGGCATCGGGTACGTTCAGGGCGAAATGTTCGAATTGCATGCGGGACCTCCTCTCCGGTATCGGACTGTGGGACCGTGGGACTGTGGGACCGTGGGACAGCGTCGTTCCCGGCGACCCGGTGCACTCGCACGGGCCTGGCGATCCAGCTTGTCGGGTTCGGGCATCGGAGCCTCCTCATCAGGGTTCAGCGGCAAGGCGGCTCAAGCAGCTTGCAGTAGCAGCGCCTCACGGCCCGACCTCGCGCACGAGCCGGTCCAGGTCCTTGGGTCTCTCGCCCTTCCGGCCGCACACGGGCACGTGAGACAGAGCGGCCGCCGTTTGGCCTATGACGGGCTGCTCCCGCCGCCGGGCTGATTCGGCTTCACGGCCCCTGGTTTCGGCGGGGATTTGATTCCGGATTCCTGCGCCGCAATTTCCGTGGTCTCCAGCATTTTGCCGCAGTCCGGGCACGCGCCGCGGTCCATGGCGACGGGGTAGTGGTTCAGGAAGTACTCCTCGGCGTGGACCCATTCGCCCTTGGTCGTCTTCACCCGATGGCAATAGAGGCAGGTCATGAGCAGCTTCTTGACGAGCGAGCGCTGTCGTTCGTAGGTGTGTCCGACGGTTACGATCCCCGCGGTGATGATCGCCGCGGACAGAATGCAGACCCTGTAGAAGTTGAAGGGCGACGGGGCGATATGGAAGACAATGGCGGGCAGGTCGATGACCTCGCTCGCCCACACGAAGCAAATCAGCAGCACGAACGCGATCAGTTGCCAGAGCGCCACGCTTGCGAACGCGTCTGTTCGGACCGGCACTTTCGTTTCCGGCTGTTTCGTCACCCGACACCTCCCGTTCCGGCGGTAGATTCCGTGTCCAGTTCGTCCTTACCGGCAGGCCGGTCATGGCCTGCGATGGGAGGACTGTATCAGCTTGTGCCGCCGAGTGGCAACATCGATTCAGGGTTGCCGGGGGGCGGCAGCCCCGCCAGCCATTTCGGATATCCGTAGGAGGCCTCGGCATGCAGCGTGGGCGGCTCATCGCCGGTGAAGAGGCGCGTCGTCGCCCGCCGCAAACTGGCGAGCACGGTTTCGGCGGGACCGAACGCCTCGAACCCCAAGCTCCACCATTCGTTCCGGCCCGCGCGCACGGCGGTGAGTTCCAGGTTGCAGCCCTGCAGGGGGGAAGCGGGGGCGGGTGTCTCCTCGCGCGGCGTCTGCGGCGGAGGCACCGTGCAGAGTGCACGTTCCTTGTTGACCGCGATCCAGCAGGAGGCGGGCCGGAGCAGTGCGTTCAACGCCTCCACGCTGTCGGCCAGGGCGAAGCTCCACTTTCTCCACCGCTCGACGAGGCCGGCCGCGCGTTGATGCAGGGAAATGACACCGGCCGAATCGACGCGCTGCTTCAGCTCCAGGCGGCCCTCGCGAAGCTTGACGCCGAGCGCCTCGTCGGCGAGGCGGAGGTAATGGTCGGTTCGCGCAGGCTTGGCTTCAAGCGTGCAGCCGGCGCGCTGGAGCCATGCGTGGATCTCGCGAGGCACGGCGCCCGGGTAGAACCAGCGAACTTCGGCCGTACGCAAGATCATGGCTAGGCACCCAGAATGTCTCTGATTTCGTCCATCGGCAGGACGTGCCCGACGAGCGGCTGCGAGCCGTCCCGCTGCGACTGCTGCCAGGCCGCCACGATGCCGTCCTCGGTGGTGAGCGTGTCGACGTACCGGCTGCAGCCGGTGCCCCACGGCGAGACGAAGAGAGGCGCCAGCCGGGAGAGCCGGGCGAGTTCCGGGAACGCGTTGTCCCAGCCGACGAACGCGCCTCCGAGTTCCTCGCAGGAGTATCCGCGCGGGCGCTTGTGCGCCTTCTCGTTCTGCTGATGTGCCCGGACGCATTCGCAGCCGTCATAGAAATACACGGAGCACGCGTGCCCGTCCCGGAAGCAGCCGACGCGGGGGATCGGCATGCGCGCCGTGATCCGGGTCGACGCCACGTCCCAGGCCGGTCCGCGCGAGACGAATTCCCAACAACGGACCGAAAAGCCGGCCTGGCCCACGGACCGGACGGCCATCCCGGTGTTGCCCGACGACCAGCAAAACGGATGGGAGCAGAAGAGCAAGACGGTATTGCCCGTTGCGTCGTCGAATACGACGGGGTCCTTCACGTGCAGGTACTCCGGGTACTGGGCGTTCTCCACGACCGGCGCGAGCGTGCTCGCGTCCAACTCGGCGACGGACCGCCCCGCGATCCGGTCGATTGTCCACACACCGGTGCCGGGCTTCTGATAGCGCGCGAGAGGCTCGGGGTAGCGGATTTCCTTCTCCGAAGAGATGAACAGCTCCACGCTGCCGTCGGCCATCCGGTGCAGGGCGGTCCCTTCGATGGAGAGCACCTTGCGCCCGCCGCGCGAAAGATCGGATTTAATCCAGCTCATCGCCTTCTTGAAGCTGCGCCCGCCCGTTTCGGAGCGGAAGATCGCGCATTCGAGCCCGCGCAGCCCGGCCGCCAGCCCCGTGCGGGAGTCGCCCGCGTTGCGGTATCGGCCGCAGAGCCAGACCGTCCCGTCGTCGTCACGCAGCATGTTGCCGCCGCCGAACCAGAAGCCGGGTTCCGGCCGCTCGGCGCGCACGAGGATTCGGGCCTGGTTCTGGCTGATGAGCTTCTCGAGCAGGCGGCAGACGGCTGCCTCCTGCCGGCTGTCGAGTGTTGCCATGGCTTGTCCCCCTATCTCGCGTGTGACGGCTGTGCCTGAAACGTGCACTCACCATTTCGTCCTGACTCTTCTGCCGGCCCCCACGGCCTGGCGCCGTGGGGGAGCAAGAGTGACGAGGTGACCGCCTGCTGCCAGTCCTTTCCTCTCCCCTCTGCTCAGCCGCCGCGGCGGCTGGGCAGAGGGGAGAGGAAAGGATGCGGCCGCCGGGTGCAGGAGGAATCTTATTTCCCCACCGGACAAGCCCGTGGGGGCATGAACCCTGACACCCCAATACGTTCTCTCCTCGCTGATCCCGACTCCATCTAGCGGCGAAGTGCGTCAAGAGTCCCGCCTACCCGCGCGACCACGTGATCTCGATGTCGGCGCGGTCGCCGAGCGCGCGCTCGAGGATATCGAGCAGCCCGGGATCCGCGTTCTTCTCCCGGAATGCGTCCAGCGTGTCCCGGTTGATGTAGTAGTCCTGGTCTTCGCTCGACTCCTCTTCGAGTTGGTCGATCAGGAACTGGAGTTGCTCCTCCGTGATGCTCCCGAGGGCAGCGCCCGTGTCCTTATCATGCAGTCCGATCATGGTGCTCTCCGTGTCTCTCCTCTGTTCTGTGCAGACGTCTACTGCTCCTCCGGCGGATGGTGTACCGGGTCGCAGACTTGCGGGGGCGGCCTGTTTGTCGGCGGCGGGTTGTCGCGGGTTGTGTCGCGTACCTGTTCATCCTCGTGGACCGGGTCGCAGATCTGCGGGCCGCGGCATCCGTTGCAGAGGGTGAAGACCACGACGGCGACGAGGGCGACGGGCACGGCGACGAGGAAGGCGATCAGCGCGACGGCTTTTCTGGACAGTTCTTTCATGCTCTTTCCTTTCGACCCGGCCCGCCGAGCGGCTGCGTCCCGAGCGCTTTGCAGAGCAGGGGATGCCGCTGAAGAACGGGCTTGACGCCGAACGCCTGAAAGACGCGGCCCGCGATCTGCAGGCGCGTCATCCTGTCGCTCAACCGGAAGCACTCGGCCAGGAACGTACGGCAGCCGTCCGTGAGGCGACGGTCGAGCGTGTCGACCGCCTCCGGCGGCACGTTCTGCCCGGCCAAATCCCGCATATGCTCGAGGCAGTCTAGCACGAAGGTGTTGCTGCGCGCAATCAGATCCATGCACGCGGCGGCGAGCGAGTCGGCGACCGGGCCGGGATGCAGCCGTTTCAGCGTGAACGCGTGGTAGGCCAGTGCGATGAGCGAATGCATCAGCGTGGGGTACGGGGAGCCCTGGCGGCGGAACGTGCGTCTGTTGACCGCGAACAGGCGTTGGACGTCTTCCTCCGCCATCACGTAGTCCCAATGCGGCCACTCGCCGCGGCGCATGCCGCGGGCTTCGACCTGGCGCGCGAGGGGCGAGCCGGCCACGATCTCGGCGCGGCCGAAATCGAACGGGAGCGCGAGGTGCTGCCTGGCGAACGCGATGTTCTGATCGATTTCCCGCATCGTCGCCCGCGGGTGAAAGATGAGCAGGTTGTAGGTGACGACCATGCCGTGCGCCGCCAGTATGCCGGGCGCGCGTTGCACCGCCTCGATCTCGGTCCCGCGGATCAGCGCCCTGAGCCCGGTCGAGCTGGCGTTCTCGATGCCGAGAAACACGCCGACGCAACCCAGCTCCGCGAGCGCGCGGCCGACGGCCACATCGACAACGTCGGGCCGGGCCTTGATCAGAAAGGCCGTCCGGTCCACGTCAACGCCTTCCCGGCGCAGGGCGGCGCCGAGCGCCTGGACCCGGCGGCCGGTCTCCTCGCAAGTGCGCAGCACGAAGTTGTCGTCGTGGAACTGGAAGAGCCTGATACCCTTGTCCCGGTAGAGCATGCCGATTTCGCGGGCGACGCTCTCGGCGCTGCGCAACGCGAACCGCTGCGTCTTGTCGCGGTGGAACGCGCCGATGCAGCAGTACAGGCAACTGGCGTGCCAGCACCCGCGGCTGGCGACGAGACTGGCGAACTTCTCGCCGAGCCGCACCTGCGCGCGGCGCGTCCGCAGCGGGAACGGCAGCTCGTCGAGGTCCGGAAACCGGGTCGTGCAGGGATTCTCCACCACGCCGTGCGCCGTCCGGTAGACGAGGTTGGGCACGTGTGAGAGGTCGCCGTCGCCCGGAATGTGTTCCGCGAGACGAACGAGGGTTTCTTCCCCTTCGAAACGCCCGACGCTGTCGATGCCCTTCTGCGTCGAGAGCAGCTTCGCGTACTCGAATGTGGGGAAGTGGCCGCCCGCGACGATGTGGCCGGCGTATCCCGCGGCGCGCACGCGTTCGACCAGGTCGAAGTGGCCGTTGGCCCGGCACTGGAAGGCGATGGACAGCGCGATGATGTGCGGCTTGTGCTCGCGGACGGCGCGCAGGATGGCGGGGATCTCGTCGGGCCCGCCGAACGGCAGGATCACGGGGTTATGTCCGTGCTGCCGGAGACACGCGCCGATGTAGCGCAGTGCGAGGTTCTCCTCGTCCTCCGCGCCGAGCAGCAGGACCGTTATGCCGTGTTTGGGCATCATGTGCGGTGTGGCTTTCTTGCCCGCGAAAAGACGCGAAAAATGCGCGAAAAGCAGGACCTCATGCCCGGTGACATGCAGCAACTTTGAACTGTTTGCGCCACCTCTCCGTTTCCGATGAGCGCTCGGTAGGCGGCGCAAACAACTCAAAGTTGCTGCGACCGCATTTCTCTGCCTGTCTGAAAGCGCTCGTTGCGGGAATTGAGGATTGCCGCGAGGCCGACGGCGCCGTATGCCATCCACGGAGAAACCCTCGCGGCAATCCTTTCGATTCCCGCGACAACTTCTCGCAAGCCGCGCACACCACGCATGAATTCAACGCCTTTTCCGCTCTCCTTTTCGCGTTTTTTTCGCGCCCTTTCGCGGGCAATTCTGCCTACACCCGGATCGTATAGGCGAAGAACTGTTCCCCTTTCGGCTTGGCGCGGCAGGCCCAGTTGCCTTCCGGGTCGACGACGCCGGACTGCGAGCCGCAGCGTGCGGGCCCGTTCGAGCGGTTGACGGTCACGATCCAGAGCTTACCGGCCCGGGCGCGCATGCGCAGGTTCGATCCGTGATAGTCCCAAGCGACGTCGCGCCGGTCCCTTTCCGACTTCTTGCTCGATCCGCAATTCGCAGCATGAAGCAGGATTCGGGCGCCCTGTCCGGCCAGCTGCTGGGTGAGGTGAGGGTCGGGTATCGGTGTGCAGCCTGGGTTGGCCCACAGATCGTTGCAGATCAACGCGCCGACCCGAATGCCGCTGTATCGGAACGTGCGCAGGGGCGCCACGGCGTAGTGGTTGATTTCCCCTTTCGGCGGGGTGTCCCAGGTGCCGCATGTGAGGATCTTGCTGTGGAACCCGAGATACGTGCCGTCCGGTCGGTAGAGGCGGAGCTGGTTGTAGCACTTGCCGTCTTTCGGCTCGACGAAGCAGGTCCCCAACGCGAGCCCGACACGGGCCTCTTTGGCTCGGGCGAGGATGCGTTTCAGCGCTTTGCGCACGGCCGCAGCGTCGAACTCATGCGTGTAGCCGCTCAACGCGCCTTCGGGCGTCAGGAGCATGTCGGCACGTTGGCTCCGTGCGAATTGGATGCCGCGCTCGATGGCCGCGGCATTGGCTTCGATATCACGGCCCTCCGGAACTTGAGCGCCGGCAACGCGGATCTTCATCGGATTTGCTCCTCACACGGACAAGTCGAGAGTCGGAAGGTCTAAGGTCTGAAGGTCGCAAGTCGAAGGTCACCGGACTCCCGGTCTCGTGTTGGACCTTCGGTTTTCGGACCTTCGCCCTTTGACTTTCGGACCTTCGACCCCTCCTATTCCCTCTTCACCCAGGTCTTCCAGATGCTGGGCGTGGAGTCCTCGATGGGCACGGCGCCCACGCAGTGACCATAGAAGTCCAGCAGGTTGGTCATGCCGATGACGGCGTAGCCGTACCCTTTGAGCTTCATGTCGAGCATGCAGGCCAACAACAGAGCTTTGCCCGTGCCCTTGCCGCGCTCGTCCTTGTCGACGCCGATCGGGCCGAAGAACCCGAGCGCGGCCGCGTCGTAGCAGGAGAACCCGACGAACTTGCGCTCCTGCACGGCTACGAAGCAGGTCTTCGGCACGCTGGACAAGGCGACATCCGTCTCGCTCGCCCAGGCGTCGCTGAAGTGCTCCCGGACCCAAGCCACCAGCGCATGCTTCTCCGCCCCGATCGGCTTGCGGATCGTGATGCCGATCTGCTCCTGCGCCTGCAGGAAGCCCCAGTCGTCTTTCAGGTCGTACAGTTTCACGAGCATGTCGGGCATAACGCATCTCCGTCAGGTGTACACAACACGTCGTGATACATCTGCCAGAACAGGATCCAGGGGTCGAGCAGAATCGTTTCGCCCTCGTCGTGGATCTTGAACATGAAATGGCTGTGATCGACCGCGCCGGACAGCACACCGGCGCCGTCGGCGTACTGTTGGCCTTTGGCGAGGGGTTTGTGTTCGGGCACGGTGAGCCGTGTCATGTGATGGGCCTGCAGGATCCACTCGGCGCCGTTCGGCCAGCGATGGATGCCGCGCCAGCGATTGTTGTTGTGGCCCATGGCCAGGCTGTTGAAGTAGAACTGGTCGTGGATGGCGATGGGGGCCCAGAGCGGGGTGCCCTTCGGGTGATTGATGTCCAGCCCCCCGTGCGCGGACGCCCCGTTGTACGGGCCCAGCCAGCAGTCTTCGCCGCGATAGCACTGTTCGATCCTGAGGCCGCCTTCCGGCAGCGGGCACCACGGGTGCAGCGCGACGGGGCAGATCCGGGCCGTGGCGTCCTGGAGCGCGAAGCGCGCGTGCTTTCTGGGCGGGGACCGTTTGGAGTGGTTCGCGCTCGGCCGGCAGTGTCCGTGCGTCTCGAGCAGGAACTCGAAGATCGCATCCACCGCATCGAGCCAGACGTGCATGCCGTGAATGAGCCAGGGCTCGTAGAAGCTGCGTTGGGTCGGCACCTCCCGCTCGAGCTCGAACGGTTCGCCGTCTACGTTGAGCCGGCAGCCGAACCGGTAGACGGTCATCGCGCCGTCCTCCTCCTTCTTCGGGACGCTCAACGTGGTGCTGACGATTCGCGCGTGCGTGCTTTCCAGCACGATTTCACGCGCGGAGCCGTCGAGCAGCGTGAATTCCAGCGTCTGGCCGTGCTCCATCTCCACGGCCGTCAGCGTGTCTTTTGCCAGTTTGCGGATCTTCATCGCCCGGCAGTGTCGAACGCGAACGGGCGGGTGTCAAGTCGAAGCGACGCGCGCATGGCTATCCGCCCGGCGTGCTGCGCGAAGGCGGGCCGAGCCCGCTGAAGCCCTGGGCGTAGGCGGGTCGTAAGCTTTGTCGATCCCGCCGCTGCGGCGGGGGTTCTCGAGTAAGTTCTCGAGTAAGTTCTCGAGCAAGTTCTCGAGTAAGTTCTCGAGCAAGTTCTCGAGCAAGTTCTCGAGTAAGTTCTCGAGTAAGTTTCACGGCGGCCGGGCTCGGAGTTTAGAAACTCCGAGCCCGGCCGCGGGGCGCCGCGCGCTCGATGTACTTCTTCACCGTCCGCCGGTCGAGCCCTGTTCGGCGCGCGACCTCTTCGTAGGTGCCGTGCCGGCGGTGGAGCAGCGTGCAGTAGTCCGACAGCAGGCCCGGCGCGTCATAGGCGCCGGTTTCCATGCCCGTGAGCAGTCTCTCCCGCAGATCCGGCGCAGGGGCCTCGGCGGCGCCGTCGTAGCGCCGCGTCAGGAGTATGCGCCGGACGCACTGCTCCAGTTCGCGGACGTTGCCGGGCCATGTGTAGTCCTTGCCCACGTCCCGCCGGATCGCCTCGCCCACCATGCCGACCACGTCCGGTGCCTCTTCGCCGATCAGGCGCCTGACCGTGTGAGCCAGCAACTCGTCGAGTTCGCCCGGCTCTTCCTGCAGCCGCTGCCGCAGCGGCGGCACGACGATCATGTCGGAGCAGAGCCGGTAGAAGAAGTCGTCCCGGAACAGCTTATCGCGCCGCAGCGCGTCCAGGGGCCTGTTGGTGGCGGCGATGATACGGCCGCGGAATTGGTGCCGCTCGTGGCTACCCACGGGCGAGAATACGCGCTGTTCGAGGACCTGCAGCAGCTTGAGCTGGATCGGGATCGACACGTCCCCGATCTCGTCGAGGAAGATGGCGCCGTGCGGGCTGCAGCGTGCGAGCACCCCTTCGTGCGCTTCGACCGCGCCGGTGAACGCGCCCTTCCTGTGCCCGAACAGCTCCGACTCGATGAGCGACTCCGGATACTGCGAGAGGTTGATCGCAATGAACGAATGCATGAAGCTTTCGGCGAAACATTGCCTTTTCTCGTCGAACGGAATGAACTCGGAGCGGCCGATCGCCGTGGCGGCGGCGCCCTTGCCCGTGCCCGTCTCGCCCAACAGCAGGGTCGAGAAGTCCTCCATCCGGTTCCACAAATACCGTTCGTAGAGGCCGAGGTCGTGGGTGAACACGTCGTTCCACAGGTTCCGGCGCAGTTGCTTCATCGAGCGGCTGCGCCCGATCAGCGCCCGGTCCACGAAATAGTACGCCCGGCGCAACTGATAGAATATCGCGAAGTACCGGACGGCTTCCCGCCGCGGAAAGCCCCGCTTCACCAGTCGTGCCAGCAGATCCTTGGCAAACGGCACGGCACAGGACGTTTCCCGGGCCTGAACCTGTTCGAGGATCAACGCATCGAACGCGTCGATGTATTGGTGAAAGACCTCAAAGAGGAACCCGTTCTCGAGCAGCGCACGGTCCTCCGCGCAGAACATGTCGGTGCGCAGCGGCCCCTTCTTCTCCAATTCGATCAGGAACGCCGTCACTTTGGCCGAGAGCCGGTCCACGCGCTGCGCGGTCGGCGTCTGCCTCGGCAGGCCGGTAATCGCCAGGTCCAGCTCGACCCGTTCATCGCTGAACGGATTCGCGAACGTCGCCCGCGCCACGAGCGCCAGGAAATCGCGTTCCGCCGCTTTCAGCCGCAGGTTTTTGTTCATGCACGGAATGTACACCTTGAATACATCTGTTGTCTATTCCATTCACCCGAATAGCCGGCTTCAGAATGGCGGAATCGGCGTTTTTCCTTAGAAAACATGGCGTTTTCCGGGCAAGACCCCGGATTGGCACGGTTCTTGCCTCAGCAAGACGTAGCAGGGACGCGATGCAATCGTCAATCGTCAATCGTCAATGATCGGAGGCACAGCCATGCGCTTGCACAGGCTGAGGTTCTACGGGCGGGTCCTGCACCTGTTGTGGCGCGGGCGCACGGTGTCGGCCGCGACGATACGCGAGGATTACGACCGGCTCAGCGAAACGTACGACGCGTATTTCACGAAGCACGTGGCGCCACATTCGCGGCGGATGGTAAGCCGCCTGCGTCTGCCGCAGGGGGCGCGGGTCCTGGACCTCGCGTGCGGGACGGGGACGTTGACCCTGGCGCTCGCGGGCGCCGTCGGGCGGAACGGAAGTGTGACGGGGATCGACGCCTCGGCGGGGATGATCAAGGCCGCGCGCCTCAAACGAGCGGCGGCGGGATACGACCATGTCGAGTTCCTGCAGTCGGACATCGGGCGCGTGATGGATCATTTCCGGGACGGCTACTTCGATGCGGTGACGTGCGGCTGGGCGATCGGGTACGGCCGGCCGTGCCGGTTGTTGGCCCAGATCCGCCGCAAGCTGAAGCCGGGCGGGCTGATCGGGATCATCGAGAACATCCGCGACACGCTCGCGCCGATCCGCAAGACGGCGGTGAAGGTGGCGCAGACGCTCCCGCAGTATCTTGACCGGGTGATGGACCTGCACTTCCGGCTGCCGCGCGGCCGGGCGGAACTGGGGGCCTGGTTTGAGCGCGCGGGACTGCGGCCCTTGCACATCTGGGAAGGGCGCGAACCGTTCACGTTCGCGAACGGGGCGGAGGTCCTGAACTGGGTCCTGCACACGGGTGCGAGCGCGGGTTTCAACACGATGATGGCGCCGGGCGCCAAGGCGCGGTGCGACGAGCTGTTCGTCCGGTACATGGACAGGGACTACAAGACCAACGGGCATATCGAACTGGCGCACCGCTATGTGGCGGGGGTCGCGAGGAAGGACGCGTGAGCGCTGGCAGTCAGAGGTCAAAGGTCGAAGGTCGGAAGGTCAAAGGTCTGACACCGAAGGGGCGACACCGCACGTTTTGTGGGGCTGTGACCTTGGACCTTCGACTTTTAGACCTTCGACCCTTGTTTGGGAAGACGCACATTCACCGGAGAGGAGAAGATGATGTACCTGACGAAACTGGCGAAAGAGGTCGAGTGGCTGAAGACGCTGCGCGTGCCTGAGATGCGGCGATTGCCGCTGCGTACGTTGTGGCGCATTCGGCGTATGCTGAAGGATGAGAAGCTGGTGAGAGTGGACGGCAAAGTCATGATCAACTCGTTCCTGCCGCCGGTTCCGAGCGAAGCGTTCCGCGGGCTTGCGCGCGGACTTCACGCGTTGACGCAAGGGCGCGCGGTGCCGGTCTCGACCTATGTCGCCGTGACGAACGCCTGCCCGTACCGGTGCTGGCACTGCAGCCGCGAGTTTCGAGTCGGGTCCGACATGCCGCTGGGCACGATGCTCGGCGCGATCCGCGAGCTGCAGGCGCTGGGCGTCTCGATCATCGGACTCACGGGCGGCGAACCGCTGGTGCGGAAGGATCTGGAGCAGATCGTCGCCGGGATCGACGAACGGTCGGTCTCCATTCTGTTCACGAGCGGCGCCGGCCTGACGCCCGGCCGGGCCCGCGCGTTGAAGCGTGCCGGCTTGTTCGGGGTGGCCGTGAGCCTGGATCACTACGAGCCTGGCATTCACGATGCGCGCCGCGGGCGGCCGGGCGCGTTCGAGACGGCGTTGAACGCGATTCGTGCATCCAAGCGGATGGGCTTTTACACCATGCTGCAGCTTGTGGCGACGCGTGACGTGATCGAGGGCGGGAGCATTCCCCGTTATCTGGCGTTGGCTCAAGAGCTGGGCGTTCACGAGATTCGGGTTCTCGAGCCGATGCCGGCGGGCCGGCTCTTGCACGGGGATCCGTCCTGTTTCCTGAAGCCGCACGAGCGGCAGGAACTCCACCGGCTGCACCAGCGCACCAACCGCAGCCGCCGCCTGCCCAAGGTCTGCGCGTTTGCCTATGTCGAGGACGCGGGCATGTTCGGCTGCGGGGCCGGCTTCCAGCACATGTACATCGACGCGGCAGGCAACGTGTGCCCCTGCGATTTCACGCCGATCTCGTTCGGAAACGTGAGGCACGAGAGCGTGCAGGCGGTGTGGCAGCGGCTCAACGAGGCCTTCGCGCGGCCGCGCCGGCGCTGTTTCCTGCTGGAAAACGCCGCCGCGCTGCGCCGGCAGTTCGACGGCACCTTGCCGATCCCGTACGAGGAACTGAAGGATTCGTGCCGATTCCGCTGCCGCGACGGGGTGCCGCGGTACTACCGGGAGTTGGGATGGCGAACGGAGGGCGGGACACGGCAGAAGTCGAAGGTCGAAGGTTCGAAGGTCGAAGGGCGGGAGGCCCCGTGTCGTGGTTGTGAGGTAGACTGCTTCTATTGCTTGTGACAAAATCGCCGGCTTGTGTTCGCGGCCAATTGACGGCACACTTTGTATTCTGGTGCGGATTCCCGCGTTGGTTCGCGGACTGGTTTCGGGACTGTGCTTCGTTTGTAGTGAGCCCCGTAAGGGGCGTTGTGGCCGGTGCGTCCGATGGGAAGCTCGGCCCATGCACGTGCCGTTCGAGGGCGGCGTCCCGCACAGAGGGCCGTCATGAACACGAACAACAGCATGAAGCTGCCGCGTTCGTTCACGTGGTTGAACGTGACGCAGTTCCTGGGCGCGTTGAACGACAACGTGTTCAAGCTGCTCGTCATCCTCGTGCTGGTGAACCTGATGGGGGAGCCGGAGCGGACCACGATCGTCGCGACCGTGTTTGCCGTGTTCGTGGTGCCGTTCCTGTTGTTTTCGCATGCGGGCGGCGTGCTGGCGGATCGGTTCAGCAAGCAGCGGGTCATCGTCGCGTTGAAGGTGCTGGAGGCGGCCGTCATGATCGGCGGTTGCGCGGCCGTCTACTTCCGATCCCGGCTCGGCCTGTATGCCGGGGTCTTCCTCATGTCGACCCAGAGCGCGATCTTCGGCCCGGCCAAGTATGGTATCATTCCGGAGCTGGTCGGTCCGCACAGGCTCTCGAAGGCCAACGGCCTGCTGGTCGGCCTCACCTACCTCGCGATCATCATCGGGACATTTCTCCCGTCCTTTTCTCTGGACTACGTCTTCGCCGGCAACTTCCTGGGGCCATGCGGCTTCTGTATCGCGATTGCGTTGATCGGGGTCGTCGCAAGTCTGTACGTCGAGCGGACGCCGGCCGTCGGTGCCGGCAAGCGTTTCTCGCCGTTGTTCGTTGTGGACATCGTGAAGACGCTGCGCAGCTTGCGGCACGACGGCTACCTCGTGCTCAGCATCTTCGCCTCGTCCTATTTTCTGTACCTCGCCGCCTTCATCAACCAGAACACCTTGGACTACGGGCCCGAGTTCCTGGGCCTGACGACGAAAGAGGCCGCCTACCTCTTCCCGGTCGCCGCACTCGGCATCGGAATCGGGGCCCTGATTGCCGGCAGGTTCTCCGGCCGGAACATCGAGTTCGGGATCGTCCCGATCGGCGCGTTGGGCCTGACGGTGGCGGCATTGGCCTTGAGCGTCATCGAGGCGCGCCTGGTTCCCGTGCTGGTGCTGATCGGCCTGCTCGGCGTGAGTTCGGGCCTGTTCGTCGTGCCGCTCAACGCCTTCATCCAGCAACGCAGCCCGGAGGCGCGGCGGGGCGAGATCCTGGCGGCGACGAATTTCTTCAGTTTCCTCGGCGTCGCCTTGTCGGCCGGCACGCTGTGGCTGCTGGCGGAAGTTTTCGGGCTGGACGCGCAGGCGTGTTTTCTGGTGGTGGGTCTGCTGACGGCGGTGCTGCTGGTGATGAGCGTGTGGGTCCTGCCCGACTTCCTGGTTCGATTCGTCATCCTGCTGATCGCGAGGCCGTTCTATCGGATCCGGACGGTGGGGCTGGAGAATCTCCCGGTCGATGGGCCGGCGCTGCTGGTTTCGAACCACGTGACGTGGGCGGACGCTTTCTTCCTGGCGGCGACGACACAGCGGCGGATCCGGTTCGTGATGGGGCGCGAGTTCTACAACGTGAAGCTGCTGCAGCCGCTGTTCCGGCTGATGGGCGTGATCCCGATCTCGCCCGCGGACGGCCCGCGCCAGGTGGTGGCGTCGCTGAAGCAGGCGCGCGCGGCGCTCGACGACGGGTATCTGGTCTGCATCTTCGCCGAAGGCGCCGTGACGCGCAACGGGAACATGCGCGGGTTCCGGCCGGGCCTGGAGCGGATTGTGAAGGGGACGACCCATCCGATCGTTCCCGTCTACATCGGCGGGGCGTGGGGCAGCATCTTCAGCTACTGCGGCGGCAAGCCCGCGACCCGGTGGCCGCGGGCCATTCCGTACCCGGTCTCCGTGTCCTTCGGGCCGGCTTTGCCGGCGACGGCGAGCTCGGCGCAGGTGCGGCAGGCGGTTCTGGAACAGGGTGCGGAATCGTGGGCGCTGAAGAAATCGCGGAAGCGTTCGCTGTCGCGCGCGTTTGTGAAGACGGCCCGCGCGAACTGGTTCCGGTGGTGCCTGTCGGACACGACGGGCAAGCGGCTGAACTACGGACAGGCACTCACGGGGGCCCTGGCGCTGGCCGGCGAGCTGGCGAAGATGACGCCCGGCCAGGAGCGGGTAGGCGTCCTGCTGCCGGCCTCGGCGGGCGGCGCGTTGACGAACATGGCGCTGACGCTGTCGGGCAAAGTGCCGGTGAACCTGAACTTCACCGCCTCGGCGCAGGCCATCGAGTCGGCCATCGGCCAGTGCGGGATCGAGACGATCGTCTCGGCGCGCGCGTTCGTGAGCAAGCTGGAGAGCTTCTCGCTGCCGCAGGGGGTCGTCTACCTGGAGGACATCGCCCCGCGCATCGGGGCGGGCGCCAAGCTCCGCGCGCTGCTCAAGGCGGCGTTTGCGCCGGGGTTCACGTTCGGGCGGGGCAGGCATGTCGGCCCGGACGATGTGGCCACGATCATCTTCTCGTCCGGCAGCACGGGTGAGCCGAAAGGGGTGCTGCTGACGCACCACAACATCCTGTCGAACATCGAGTCGTTCCGTGCGGTCTACCACTTCACGAGAGCGGACCGGCTCTGCGCGTTCCTGCCGTTCTTCCATTCGTTCGGATTCACTTGCACGCTGTGGTGCCCGCTCGTGACCGGGTTCGCCGTGTTTTTCCACCCCAATCCGCTTGACGCCGCGAAGATCGCCGAGATCGTGCGCGAACACAGGCTTACCGTGCTGGTGGCGACGCCGACGTTCCTGCTGCCCTACATCCGGCGCGCGAAGCGCGAGGACTTCGCCTCGCTGCGCGGCGTGATCGTGGGCGCCGAAAAACTGAAAAAGCGCGTGGCCGACGCGTTCGAGGAAAAGTTCGGGCTCCGGCCGCAGGAGGGCTACGGCACGACGGAATTGTCGCCCGTCGCCGCTCTGAACGTCGACGACGTCGAGATCGGCGGCGTGCGGCAGGTGGGGATGAAGGACGGCTCGATCGGCCATCCGATCCCCGGCATGGCGGCGAAGATCGTGCATCCCGAGACCGGAGCGATGCTGGCGCCCGACGAGGAAGGCCTGTTGCTGATGAAGGGGCCAAACGTCATGCTCGGCTACCTGCGCAAACCGGAGAAGACGGCGGAAGTGTTGCGGGAGGGCTGGTACGACACCGGGGATATCGCCAGGATCGACGAGGACGGCTTTGTGTTCCTGCTGGACCGCCTCTCCCGGTTCAGCAAGATCGGCGGCGAGATGGTGCCGCATATGGCGGTGGAAGAGAAGCTGCTGGGCGGCCTCGAGGCCATGGGGCCCGTGGTGGTCGTCACCTCCGCGGCCGATGAGAAGAAGGGCGAGCAGCTCGTGGTCTTCTATACCGAACAGGCGGGTCCGCCGGAGAAGCTGCAGGCGATCATGAAAGAGGCCGACCTGCCGAACCTGTGGAAGCCGCGCAAGGAGAACTACTTTCCCATCCAGGCCCTGCCCACGCTGGGCTCGGGCAAGCTCGATTTGAAGCGGCTCAAACACCTTGCGCGGGAGGCGGTCGAGAATCGGCCCGGCTTCGTCGAGCGAATGCTGCACGCGGTCCGGGAGATGATGACGCATGGGGAGGGTATAAAGGGTTCAAGCGGCTCAAGGGGGGCAAGCGGTTCGGAGGAGTCTGATCGGAGCACGGATCAAGCATGAACAACGCCATTCGAATCCGGGCGGCCGGCCTGTTGCTGCTCTGCGCGATTGCGGCGGCGCTGTGCGGCTGTGCCAGCACGGCGATGAAGGGCACGCCGTTCTACACCGGTGAATACCACGTGCGGCGCGGGCCCGTGGAGGACCGCGTGAACGTATGGCCGCTTCTCTACTACCGGGAGCCGGCCCTGTCCGTGCTGTGGCCGTTCATCGAGAAGACGGAAGACCACTTCGCCCTGCGGCCTCTCTTCTCCGTCTACGGCCTGCATGAGGAACAGCACGTCTACAATGTGCTCTGGCCGCTCGGGCAGTTCGACAGGCAATCGGGAAACAACCGCGTCTTTCCCGTCTTCTGGGGGAAGGACTATCGGGTCGTCTTCCCGCTCTACTGGCATTTCGGGCACCCGTTCGGCGGGGAGCGCGGCTACGACGGGCTGATCCCGCTGTGGTCGTACGCCAGGGACGAACGCGGCTACAGCGCCTATTTCCCCTGGCCGTTCGTGCACGTGAAGGATCGCGAGGGCGAAAAGGGTTGGCATGTATGGCCGCTGGCCGGCAGCTATCGCGGGACGAACGACCTGTATCGATTCGGCGCCTGGCCGCTGTTCCATCAATGGTCCGCGGACGGCGGCAAGCAGAAAGCCCATGCGCTTTTGCCCGTCTACGTACGCGCGACCGATGAGCAGAGCGCGCTGTTCCTGTCGCTGCCGTGGTCCCAGCGCCGGAATGCGGACGGCACGGGGTGGAAGATGGCCTTTCCCCTCTTCTTCGCGAAGCGCGAGCAGGACGGCCGGCTGCTGGCCACACTGCTCGGCGGCTTTCGCCGCGAGGGCGACCACACGGGCTGGTTCGCGCTGCCCGTTCTCTCGTGGGGCAGCCGCAACGCCGACGAATGCGACACCTGGCTTCTTGCGGGGCTGGCGCACCGGAAACGGGACGACGAAGGCGTGGCGCACCACGTCTTCCCCTTCTACTACAAGTCCGAGAGGCCGGACGGCTCCCTCTTTCTCTCCGTACCGTGGTCGTGCGGAAAGACGGCGGACGGCGGCGCGTGGCAGTTCGTCCCTCTGCTCTTCTATCGTGCGCAGAAGGGCGAGAGCCGCAAACTCATCACGCCGCTCTACGCCGCCGGCGAGTCGGACGGCGGGCAGCGGGCATGGCATGCCGTGATTCCGTTGTGGTACCGCAGCCGCTCCGGGAAGGGGAACACGCTGGCTACGCTGCTGGGCGGGATGAGGTGGGACGCCGACGGCAGGCGCTGGCTGATCTACCCGCTGCTCTCGGGCGGACGGAAGGATGCGGACGGCGGCGAATTCTGGATCGTCGCGCCGCTCGTCCATGCGGAGTGGACGGCTGAGTCCGCCTCGCACCATGTCCTTCCGCTCTACTACTGGAACGGCGAGACGCGGACGTTCCTCTCCCTGGTTGCCGCCCGGTGGCAAGGTGAGGCGGGCAAGACCACAACGCTCGTGCCGCTGGTGTTGAGCTGGCTGCGGGCGGACGAGGCCAACAACGACTTGTGGCTGCTCGGCGGGCTCGGCCGCGTGGCGTGGGGCGAGAAGCCCGGCCGCCAGCACCTTATCCCGCTGTTCTACAGGAATGCGGAGTCGGGGACCTTCCTGTCGCCGGTTATGGCCACCTGGGACGATACCGGCACGAAGCGCTGGCTTTGCCCGCCGCTGCTGTCGCTGTATTCGACCGACGGCACGGAGAAGTCGCTGTGGGCGCTGCTCGGCCTGGCGCACCGGCAATGGGGCCGCCCCGCAGACAGCCGCAGCCACATCCTTCCCTTCTACATGCACAAACAGAACGCGTACCTCTACACGCCGCTTTTCGGTTGGAACACCGATCCCGAGAAGGGGTTCGTGTACCCGTGTACGCCGCTGTTCGGGATACGCCGGGGCAAGTGGTCCGGGAGTTGGCTGTTCCCGCTGTACTCCCACACGCGATTCGAGGACTCCGACGACCAACGGACCCTGTTCCTGTGGGGCGAGTACTGGAAACGCGAGGGCACGAGCGGCTCCCATCTGTTCCCGTTCTACCGGTACCGTAACGCGGGAGCGCCGGCCGCCCCGGACGCCGAGGCGTACCAGACCGTGTACGGCAAGGACTTCTTCTGCCTGCCCGTCTGCTGGTACAAGAACCAGCAGGTCGTGACGCGCCGTGTGAGCGGCGAGAAAGAGGATCAACACGTTACCGTGACCCGGGAAGCCGTCAGGAAGCACGGCTGCTTCCCGCTCTGGCGCTACTCGCGAAGAGCGGATCGGGAACGGAAATACGAGGACGTGAAGGGCTCGGTTCTGTTCTTCCTCTACGACTACCTGCGCCGGATCAGGCCTTCGGATGCGGAAGGGGAGGGGCCGGACGACTACCGGCGCGCGCGCGTGCTGTGGCGGGTTTGGCACTACGAGCGGTCCAACGGCGATGTGAGCCTGGATGTCTTTCCGGCGATCACCTACGACCGCAAGCAGGACGGGTTCAAGAAGGTTTCGTTCCTGTGGCGGTTCTTCCGCTACGAACGGGGGAAGGACGGCACGAAGCTGGATGTGCTGTTCATACCGGTGAAACGGGGAAAGTAGAAGCGGCGTCTCGCCGCTTCCCCCGGGCCGAAGGCCCGGACCACGCTGCCCGCCCAACGAAGCCACGCGCCGAAGGAGCTCATGAACAATGACCCTTCCGATGGAAGTTGAGCCGCGCGATCGCCGGCGATTCTCGCCCCCACACTCGGCCGCCGCCCCGTCCTCCACGGCTGAGCTGATTGCCGTGTTCCTCACGGGGGTCGGCCACGTCACGCTGGAGCTGGTGAGCGGGCTGTTCGGGGTCGGCCGCGGCGTGCTGGCCCGTCCGCAGCAGGTCTACAATCTGGCGGCGGTGCTGTTGTGGGCGGTCTATCTCGTCTGGCGTGTGGCGCGCACGCGCGGCGTGCTGGTCGACTGGGGGTTCCGGCGCGACAGTCTCGGCGCGGCACTCGCCCCCACGGCCGCCTTCGCCCTGGTAGCGGCCGTGCCGGTGCTCGTCTACGGTGCGCTGCGGCATCGGCTCCCGCTGCCCGTGACGTTCTGGCTGGTGTTCGCGCTCTATCCGCTCTGGGGACTGGCCCAGCAGTTCGCGCTGCAGGTGCTGATCACGCGCAACCTGCGCGGCGTGGTGCCGCGCCTGCCGTTTCGTGTGCTGGCGGCCTCGGCCCTGTTCAGCGCCTCGCATTTCCCGAATTACCCGCTCATGGCGCTCACGTTCCTCGCCGGGCTCGGGTTCACGTGGCTGTACGAGCGGCACCGGAACCTGTGGGCGGTCGGTCTCGCGCACGGTATCCTGGGCGCGCTGGCTTACTACCTGGTGCTGGGCGAAGACCCGGGCAGCGAGATGTTGGGGATGCTCCAGCGATGAACGCCGGGCGGCGGCAAGGGCGGGAGGGCGGAAGGGTGGGACTGTGAGACCGTGGGACTGTGGGACTGTGGGACTGTGGGACAGGGGGACCGTGGGACAGGGGGACCGTGGGACAGGGGGACAGGGGGACAGGGGGACAGGGGGACAGGGGGAGGCGCGCAACGCGTGAGCCGAAGACAGGGGGCCGGGTGACGGCGTGCGTACCCACGGCTCACGTCTCGGGTCACGGTTCCGCTTCACCCTGTTCCAGCAGCCAGCGCCATGCGGGGCGGGCGTGGACCGTCACGCCTCCCTGCTCGAAGCGATCCTCCTGATTCAGCGTGAGGATCATGTTCTCTCTTATTCCGAAATAGCGGGCTGTGGATACCAGCGGGTCCAGTTCCCGTTGCAGCGTGTCGCGGGCGCTGATATCCATGCAGACTTGAATCGCCAGAACCGGCTGGCCCTGATGACCTGTGGCCAAGAAGTCGACTTCCTGTCGCTTCGCGCGTGTCCGATAGTAGCCCACGCGGGCAAACGTGCGCCGCAAGTGAAGGAAGATCATGTTCTCGAAGGCTCTCGAATAGGACCCGTCCCAGACACGGCTGTTACGGACGGCGAGCCCCCAATCGATACAGTAGAGCTTCTTGTAGTTGCGTTCCTGTTCCTTGTGCGAATCGGAGTGGATGGGTACAATGAAGAGCAGCCAGGCGTCCTCAGCCCACCCCAGGTAGTCCCGAACCGCATCGCGGCTCGTCGCACAACCGCACAGTCTGAGGTGTTCGTAGGCGCTCTTTAACGTGTGCGGCTTGCCGATGCCTGAGAGAACGTGACGGTAGAGCTCGACGCAGTCGCGCGGTTTACTGACGTTGGACCTCTGAATGATGTCCTTCAGGATCATCGTGTCGAAATACTCACGGAGCAGTCCTTCCTTCGTCAGATTGTCGAGGGGGACGAGCGCCGGATAGCCTCCCCAGCTGAGATACTCCTCGAAATGCCGCTGAATGTCGGCTCTCTCCTGGGTGGAGTTTGCGCGGGGGCCGCAGCCCTTGAACGCCAGGAATTCGGAAAAGGACAAGGGATAGACAGTTGAACTGAGCGCCTTGCCGCGCAGTTCCGTCGCAAGGTCACCTCTCAGCAACTTGGAGGACGATCCCGTTACAATCACTTTCCAGTGCGGGTTGCGTGAGAGGTCAATTACATATTGCTCCCACCCCGCTACCTTGTGGATCTCGTCCAGGATGAACACCAGCGGTGTCTTGAGCCCCAACCCCGCGGACATCTTCAGCAGGGTGCTTTGAATCAGCCCCAGGTCCCGCGCTTGCATCCCGGATAGGATTGGATTGTCGAAGTCGACAGGGCACACCTGCTCGAGGGAGGCCAGTTCTCCGCGTTCGACCATCTCGTGAGCCATTTGGAGCGCTCGGAAGCTCTTGCCGGCACGTCGCGCGCCCACAACGGTACTGACCATCCTGTCCGCCATGAGCACCCTGCCGTGGCGCGGCACGTATGCTGGCCATCCCAGTTCCCGGAAATCACCGATTTTCCGCCTGATTTCTTCCTCGAACACCGGCGCCTCCTTGCAGTTCTGAGGCTATTTTCATGATCCAAAATTGTATTTTGCGACGAAATTTTAGGCGCAAAATGTAATTTTGTCAATAGAAATTAGCCGAAACTCCACATCGGATGGCGCGGTGTATCAGGGGGTCAAGGACGATGGCTGGTCGCGCTTTCAACGCGACAGGCCTCGACAATAGATGGGGCTGAGGATTACAGCCGCTCGACTCGGATGCGGTAGTAGCGCGAGGAGGTGGTGCCGGCCGGGTCCGGCAGGCTGTTGGTCAGCGGGGTAGGCGGCTCGTTGGTGCTGATCACGACCCACGGTTCGTTGGTGGGCAGGAGGCTGTCGCGGTATTCGAGGAACTGGCGGGCCTGTTCGCCGCCGTCGACGTCGATCCAGATCTCGCCGCCGCTGGCGCGGATGTTCACCTTGAGGATCGAGGTGCTGCGGAGCGGGTGGGTATCGGCGATGTATTCGTCGGCATTCGAGACGCCGTCGTCGTCCGGGTCGCCGTCGGCGCCGTCCTCACCCGTTGAAACCAGCGGGTTGAGCCCCACGCCGGCCTCCCATCCGTCGGGCATGCCGTCGGTATCGGAGTCCACGTCGGGGTCGGCGAACTCATAGGCGCCTATGTCGAAGAGGGCTTCGGTGTCCTTGTTCCCGTCGAGCGGGCGCGGAGTTCCGTCGCAGTCCCAGAGCGGGGCGCCCGTTTGGTCGCCGGCATCGATGCACGGGGACCCGGGCAGCAGATGGTAATCCTGTTCCGCGCGGGCCTGGAATTGGGGTTCCGCGACGATATTGCTGAGGCCGAGGCCGGGGTCCTCGCCGAGGCAGCAGTAGTCGAACGTCATGCCCGCCCCCTGGAAATCGGCGAGGCCGTTCTCGGCCGTGTTGTAGTAGAGGATGCTGTTCCGATGCTCGCCGCCGAGGTTCCCGTATGCGCCGCCGCCGCCCTCGACCGCGTAATTGTCGCTGACGGTGCAATTGGCCATGCTGCCGCCCGGCTGATGGTAGTAGACGCCGCCGCCGTGCCGGGCGGCCCGGTTTGCATTGAGCAGGCAGCTCTCGAGCGTGCCGCCCTGGAAGCAGTAGACGCCGCCGCCGCCGTCTTCGTCCGGGACGGTTGCGATGCCGAGCGCGTCGTTGCTGGTGATGATGGCGCTTTCGATCTTGCCGCCGGCCAGGCAGAAGAGCCCGCCGCCGCGTTGCGCGGTATTGCGGTAGACGGTGCAGTAGGCAACCGTACCGCCGTTCTCGAGGTAGGCGCCGCCGCCGACGGCGGAATCGTTGCTGTTGATCGCGGACTGCTGGACCGTACCGCCCATGTGGCAGTACACGCCGCCGCCGCCACCGCCGCCGGCGGTGTTGCCCCATAGGTCGCAGTGGTTGAGCAGGCCGCCGGCGTCGAGGTAGACGCCGCCGCCCTCGAGCGCCTGGTTCCCGGTTATGACCGAGTCGTGCACGAGCGCGTTGGTCAGCACGTAGATGCCGCCGCCACCCCCGCCGCCGGCCGTGTTGCCGCTGACCGTGCAGCCGGCCACGGTGCCCCCGTTTCGGCAGTAGACCCCGCCGCAGAACCCGGCGGCGGCATTACCGGTGACGACGCAGTTGGAGACCATGCCGCCCTCATCCAGGAGCACGCCGCCGCCGCACTGATCCAACAGCGCCCCGCTTGCCCGGGTCTGGCCGCCGGAAAGGGTGAACCCGACCAGCTCGGCGCCGGGCCCGAGGTAGGCGCAGCGTGCCGCGTTCGGCCCGCTGCCGCCGGCGTCGGTGGCGCCCAGGATCGTGGTGGAGCCGGGTCCGTTCACGCTGTGGACGCGGACGCCGGCGGCGACGATCAGCCGGCCGTGCAGCTCGCCGTTCGGCGCCGCGCGTGTGCCGACGGCGTAGGTGCCGTCGGCCACCATCACCAGGTCGCCCTCGCCCGCGGCGTCCACCGCGCTCTGGATGCGCCGGGCCCCCGAGGCCCAGTTCGTGTACGGATAGATGTCGGCGCCGCTCAGCGAAACGAACCGCGTACCGGGCGGATAGTCGCGAATGACGGAGATCGAATCGAAGGCCTGCTGGCCCCACGTGTTGCTGCCGTAGACGTAGATCGTGTTCATGCCGTACTCGAGCCCGTCGACGCTCACCGTCCAACAGTTGCCCGCGGCGGCCAGTGTGCCGGCGGTTTCGTCCGACACGTTCACCCACCACATGGCCGACTCCACCTGGCTGTTGTTGGTGCCCGCCATCAGGAAGGAGGCGGCATCGTGGGCGAGGCTGGAAGGCGCCGTGTTGGTGATGTCGACGAACGGTTCCGCGCTGCCGTCGCCGCGGGCGAGCGTGATCGAGTCGAAGGCCTGCTGGCCCCACGTGTTGCTGCCGTAAACGTAGATCACGTTCGCGCCCAGCGCCAGGCCCGTGACCGCGGCGGTCCAGGCGCCGCCGGCCGCGGCGAATGTGCCGGACAACTCGTTCGTGGTATTGACCCACCACATCCCCTCTTCGACATACGCGTTGTTCGTGCCGCCGAGCACGTAGCCGGTCTCGGCGTAGGCCAGGCCGGCGGGCGCGGGGTTGGTGATGTCGACGAACGGCGGCCCCATATCGCGCTCGCGCGTGAGGGAAATGGAATCGAAGGCCTGCTGTCCCCACGTGTTGCTGCCGTAGACGTAGATGACGTTCAGACCCGCCTCCAGCCCGGAAACCGAGGCCGTCCAGGCGCCGCCGGCCGCGGTGAACGCGGCGGTATCCTCGTTGGTGGTGTTGACCCACCACATGGTGTTCTCGACGTACGCGTTGTTGGTGCCGGCGATCGTGTAGCCGGTCACGTCGTAGGCCAGGCTGGCGGGTGCGGGGTTGGTGATGTCGACGAACGGCGGGCCCATATCGCGCTCGCGCGTGAGACAGATGGAATCGTAGGTCAGTTCGCCCCACGCGTTGCTGCCGTAGACGCAGATGACGTTGACCCCAACCTCGAGTCCCGTGACGGTCGTCGTCCAGGCGTTGCCGGCGGCGGAGAAGGCGGCCGTCACCTCGTTGGTGATGTTGACCCACCACATGTCGGTCTGGACCCAGCCGTTGTTGGTGCCGCCGAGCGCGTAGCCGGTGACGTCGTAGGTGAGGGTCGAAGGCGTGGCGTTGGTGATATCCACGAACGGCGCCTCGCTGCCGTCCCCGCGCGTGAGCGGGATGGCGTCGCTCGCAACCTGTCCAAGACTGTTCGAGCCGAACACGTAGATCACGTTCAGGCCGGGATCCAGCGGGTCGATCATGACCGCCCAGGCGTTGCTCACGGCGGAGAACGCGCCCCCGGCTCCCGTCGCGAGATTCGTCCACCACATCGCTTCTTGCGTGTCGGTGTTGTTGGTGCCGCCGACGGCATAGCTGGCGGCGCTGTAGGTCAGGTTCGAGGGCGCGGCATTCGTGATGTCGACGAACGGCGGCCCAACGCCCGCCGCCGCGCGGCGCAGCGAGATCATGTCCCAGGCCGCGCTGCCTGCCGAGTTCGTTCCGCCGACGCTGATCGCGTTCAGCCCCGTCTCGAGCGGCCCGACCGTGACCGACCAGGTATTGGAGTCGACGGGCGAAAAATAGAGCGTCGTCTCATTCGCGGCGTTGCGCCACGACATCTGGCCGACCACGTTGGTGATGACCCCGCCGAGCGCGAAGTTCGTGACGCTGTTGTCCAGTTGGGCCGGCGTGGCGTTGGTGATGTCCACGAACGCGCCGTCGGGGTCCGTTTCATCCTTTGTGTTCTCGTGTTCCCAGTCGATCGAGTCGCAGGGCACCGACCGCAAATCGGCGTAGCGTAGCGACACGGTTTCGCGCGGCCGGTTCGTGGCCTCGGCGCTCGGCGCGACGCGGCTGACGAGCACGTCGCGCAGCGTGATCGTGTGATACGGGGTTTGCGAGCCGGAGTCGACGAACTCGATGATCGCCTCGGAGATATGCCTGCCCTGGCAGCAGTGCGCGGCGAGCGGCGCGGACGCCTTGTCCACCCATTTGAGGATGTTGACGTCCTGGTGCGTGACCGAGCCGGCGCTGGCGCCGGTCCCGCTGAGTCCGGTTCCGAGCTGCGTGAGGCCGTGGCTGAACGACTCGATGTCGATCCAGTCCTGGTGCGTCTGGTTCGTGGACTCGCCCGGAATCCCGTCGAGGTAGAGGAACATGTCGGTCGCGGCGCCGGCGCCGAGTGCCGAGCCGAGCAGCAGGAGCGCGACCAGACTGTGACGATGCCGCTTCATCGTTGGCCTGTTGTCAGGAGGCGAGAAGAACCACGAATGAACACGAATGAACACGAATCGACATTACAGTTCTTTCTCCATCACGACGCTCCAGCCGGCTTCGATTTTTGCGCCGATCCTGGCGCCGGTCCCGGCGTCGGACGGCCAGTACTCCCAGCGAATCTCGCCGTAGCGCAGCATGACGGTTTCAGTCGGGAACGTATCGCCCGTTGCCTCGTCCAGGCTGGGGCTGACGCCGGTGACGATGACGTCCTTCAGCGTGATGCGGTAATAGACTTCCTGTGCGCCGCCGGCATGCGCGCAGTCGATGACCACCTCGGCGATGTGCCGGCCCTGGCAGCAGTAGCCGTTGAGGGTCGGCGTGGACTTGTCGACCCGTTTTACGAACGAAAAATCGGCGTGATCGGCTCGGCCCGCGCTGACGCGGCCGGTACCGGAACTCGAATTGGTGCCGCCGGGCACGGAGACGGAATGCTGCCAGGACATGATGTCGATCCAGTCGGTGTGGGAGGAGTCGGTGGACTCGCCTTTGACACCGTCTATATTGACGAACATGTCCACCGCGGCCCGGCCGACGGCCGGGAACAGGCAGCAGGCAACGATGAGGGACGCCGTCAGGGCATGCGAGCGGATCAGGTTCATGGTCTGTTCCTCCGTTTGACGTCGCGTTTCGACGGGATGATACAGGCGAACGGCCGGCGCGTCAAGTCAGCACGAAGGTCCGGATCTCGAACGGCTTGAACGTGAGCGTCTTCGACCGGCCGGCGCCGGCGGGCTTGCCGATCGGCTTCTCGAGCAGATCGGTTTCCTGCAGGCGGTTCCATCCGTCGGCGGCGTGGAGCCGGACGCGGGCAGTCGATCCGGCGGTCTCGTACAGCCGCAGGACGATGCCCTTGCCGTCTTCCGCCGGCTTCACGGCCTCGATCTTCACGTGCTCGCCCTCGAGGCGGTAGAAGCTCTTGGCCCGCTGCGCGGGCGCGCGGCCGGCCGGCGCGACGAGCAGCGGGCTGTTCAGCGCGTGCGCGACGCGCAGCACGTCGGACTCGACCAGCGTGCCCTGGTGCGGGAGATAACCGAAGGTGAACGTGTGCCGCCCGATGTCCGCGTCCGGATCCGGCTTCTTGGGGCTGCGCAGCAGCGTCAGGTCCAGCGTGTTCCCGCGCACGTAGTGCCCGTACTTGCAGTCGTTGATGAGGGCGAAGCCGTGGTCGGGCTGCGACAGATCGACGAACCGATGCGCGCAGACTTCGAACCGGGCCCTGTCCCATGAGGTGTTCGCGTGAGTCGGCCGCCGCAGCGTGCCGTACTGGATCTCGAACGAGGCTTCCGCGCTCTGTACGGCGGGCCGCGCGCTGACGCGGAGCATCCTGTGCGCTTCGTGCCAGTCGACCGTGTTGCGGATCAGCACGCATTTCGAGCCGGCCGTGATGCCGATGCGCTGTTCGATGACCGAACGGCCGACCTTGAGCGTCTGCTTGATGCAGGCCGAGAACGGCGAGCGGTGCTCCAGCTCGACGGCGGTCCGCTTCGCTTTCGCCGGCGCGGTCTCGCGGTAGTAATGGCTGATATCCCACGCGTCCCAGGCGCGCGGGTCGTCCTCCCAGAGCAGCAGTTCGTTGGCGGGCCCGGCCAGCGTTTCGCGGCCTGCCTGTTTGTCGAACAGCGAGACGATCGTGCCGTCTGCCCCGAGCCTCACGCGGATAAACGCGTTCTCCAGGACGGAGCGCGAGGCCTTGAGCGGCGCAAGGTCCGAACCGTTCGGCGCGGTTTGGCCCAGCGTGAGCGTTGTGTAGCCCATGGCGGGCACGCAAACCCGGCACTCCAGCTCGTCGCCGCAGCGATGGGCGGGCAGGGTCGCGCCGTGCGCGCCGGTCACGGCGCGCGCGCCGCGGCCGGCCGGAATGCGGACGGTTTCCGTGCGATCCCAGCTCAGCGTGTTGTAGACGACGTAGACGGCGTGCGAGCCCCGGCCGCCGGCCGGCGCGCCGTGCAGGCGCGCGAGCGCCCGGTCGCGAATCGACTCGAGCGCCGCGAGGTGCCGCTGCGATACGGCGTGCGCATCCCTGTAGACCCAGCCGATGGAAGAGCCGGGCAGGATATCGTGGAACTGGTGCAGCAGCGTGTCCTGCCAGATCCGGTCCAACTCCGCCTTCGGCCGCAGCCCGGCGAGCGCGCATAGGAACTCGACGTCGCGCAGGCGCAGCTCGAGCTGCCGATTGTACCTCTTCATCAGGCCCTGCGTCGTGTAGGTGCCCCGGTGCAGTTCCAGATACAGCTCGCCGACCCATACGGGCAGCTTTTCCGCCGGGATCCGGGCAATCTTCCTGAAGAAGTCCTCCGCGAAGCTGAATTTGAAACGCGGCGCGCCTTCCAGATTCTGTTGCCGGAGCCCGATCTCGACGTGGATGCGCGAGGGCCCGCCGCCGCCGTCGCCGATGCCGTACAGGTTCAGGAATTCGCTCGAGACGTCGTTCTGGGCGAACCGTTTGTCGGCTGCCGCCAGCGCTCTGGGCATATTGTCGGCATTGTAGGTGTTGGTCGGCAGGAAATGAGTGAGGATGCGCGTGCCGTCAATGCCTTCCCAGTAGAAGGTGTGGTGCGGAAACGTGTTGGTCTCGTTCCACGAAATCTTCTGGGTCATGAAGTAATCCACGCCGCACTTCTTGAGAATCTGGGGCAGCGCGGCCGAGTAGCCGAACACATCAGGCAGCCACAGATTGGTGACGTCGACGCCGAAATCCTTGCGGAACAGGGCCTTGCCGTAGAGGCATTGCCGCACGAGCGCTTCGCCGCCGGCGATGTTCATGTCCGGCTCCGCCCACATGGCGCCCTGGCATTCCCAACGCCGGGCCTTCACGGCCTTCTGCACGCGCTTGTACAGGCCCGGGTGGTTCTGCCGGATCCATTCGTAGAGCTGGGCTTGGGAGGCGCCGAACTTGTACTCGGGGTACTCCTTCATCAACTGCAGCGCGGTGGAAAAAGTGCGCGCGCCCTTTCGCTTGGTTTCCCGCACGGGCCAGAGCCAGCCGAGATCGAGATGGGCGTGCCCGATCGAGTAGGCCGTCGAGGCGCTGGCTTGCGCGGGTTGGGCGAGCAGCTCGCGCGTGACGGTGAGGCACGTGTCGACCCCGCGCCCGTCGTCCCACCGGTTGGCCACCTCATTGAGGCCGTAGAGAAGCTTGTTTCGGCGCGGCGTGTTGGGCTCCTGGGCCTCCATCAGCGACTGGAGCGTGCGCAGGTCCATCTCGAGCCGCCATACGCGCCGGTCCGGGCAGACAAGCTCGGCGCATTTCAGCGCGAATTGCCGCCCGGCGTTCGCGCCGAAGAGCTGGTTGGCGCCCGCCTCGACCAGGATCGCGACACGTTCGCCGCCCGCCGCTTTCTTGAACAACGGCACGAGCCGTTTGCCCGCGTAGGGCTTGTTGGCCGGCTTGTCGGTCAAGCCCAGCAGCGGCTCGCCGTCGACGAACACGCAGCCTTCGGCGCCGATGTCGAGCAGGGCGACCACTTCCCGCCCGCGGCATGCCGCGGGCACGCGGCCTTCGAACCGAAACCACGCGCTGCCCCACAGCTTGCCCCATTGCTGGCCGACGCGAATCGGTTTGAACCGGGCACGCCGTACCCGCGCGTAGGGGATCGGTGCGTCCTGATCGTAGATGTAGGACGCCGCGAGCGGCGTGTTCCGTGAATAACGTTTGGCGTAGACCGCATCGATCAGCCGGCGAATGCGATGTTCGTAGATATGCGCGTCTTGCATGGTTGCATCCCTCGGTTGGGTAGCCTGCCGAAACCGCCCATCAAAGCAGTAGAGCATGGCGGCGCGCAAGGCAAAAACGATGCCGGCACACAGAGGACGTCTTCACGTCTGAGCTTGGTGTAACCTTTTCTCGCGCCTACGCGTTCTACCAGATGTCCCTATGCGTGATTACAAACAACCCGCGTTCTCGGAATAGCGCCGGCTCGCGGTCACTTCCGGGAATGCGCCGATGTATTGAACGGCAGGGCATCGCGCGAAAGAAGTGGAGCGAAACGTGCTGGAATCGCGCCTTCAGAATCCGGGAACTTTCTCTCTCGCTCCGGCGTCCAACCGAGTAGCCCTTCAAGAGAACGGCGGGGATGCATCGACCGATGCGCACGAGATGCGCACAAGATGGAACCAATGCGGGCTTCGCCCGCAACCCAGAGGTCAGAGGTCGGAGGTCGGAGGTCGGAGTGCAGCGGTCAGCGGCTCTTCCCGTATGCACGGGCCGCCTTGCTGACCTCTGACTTCTGCCCTCTGACCTCTCAGCACCCGAAGATTTCTCGTTTTTCGTTGCCGTTCTCGACAACCAAGCCACTAAAGGCTGGGGCGGCGGGCGGCGCTGCCGTGGAAATGAGCGCAGACTGAAGAAAGAGGACAACGGCCGGGAGTTGGCACGCTTATTGCTCCAGATACCGGACGTGCGTGCTGTTCTGGGTGCGGATGAAGAGAGGAGCGTGCGGAATGACAGACCACGGACAGCAGAAAACTCAGCGGCTTCCGACCCAGCGGCTCCCCTATGACCCGGATGCGGGCATACCGAACCCGTTCCAGGAAATCCCGCTGAAGCGGTACCGGGACGCGATCCGAACCGGCCGCCGGATAGACGTTTCGACGGCCTTTGAGCATACGGCGGCGCACGCGCCGGGCGGCCGGATCCGGGTGGTGAAAGGGATCACGAAGAATCGGCAGCCGGCGCGCGCGGCGGAATGCGGGCCGGCACCCGTGCGTGCGGCCCGGGGGCGCGCGGCTTGGCTGGTGACCGGACTGGCGCTTGTTGCCGGGTGTCTGTTGGCTCTGGCGATGAAGGACCGCCTGCGCGCGGAACCGGCCCCGGCCGCCGCCGTGGCGGTTCAGCCGGCCCCGCCGCCCGTGACGGCGCAGGAACCGGTGCCCGCGCCGGTCGAGCCGGCAGTCGCGAGCCTTGAGACGGTCGTGCCGCCACCCGCGCTCCCGCCTGCGTCGGACAACGCCGTCGCCGCGGACCCCTTTACGGCGCACCCTGCGCCTGAGCCGCCTGCGACACAGGCGGCGGAGCCGCAAACCGACAGGCTGTCCGAATTCCACGCGCTGCGCACCCAGTTTCAGCAATCCATGCAGATGATAGAGGAAGTGGGGCAGGCCCGGCTCCATGCCATCTTCAACGGCTACGCGGCCCTGTTCGCCGCGCAGGAGAAGCTCGTGGGGGAACGGGCCAATCCTGACGAGTTGGCGGCGTTCGAACGCGAACGCAAAGACTGGCTCCGATCGGCCGACAACCGAATCGCGTACTTCATGTCGACGAAACGATTCGGCCGGCCGTATCTGCCGGCGGACCTGGTCGACGGCGTCAAGGCGTGCAAGGCGGAGATCTTTGCCTGCCAGCGCAAGAAGGCGGAGAAGCTCCAAGCGGTTCGGGGCGCGTATTTCAGGGCTTTGGGCCAGCTCCACAAGCGGTACGTCGCCATGGACTGCGTGGAGGGCATGGTGGCGATCGAACAGGAAGTGCAGATGTTGCGCGGCGGCGGCCCCGCCACCGACGGCGCGGCCAGCAGCATCTGAAAGCGGGTGCCGCCGCGCTCCTTTCTGCCCGCGAAAGCACGCCTGGAACGCGATCTCGGTAAGTGATTTCGGGACAAGTTCTCGAGTAAGTTCTCGAGCAGGTTTCTTTCCGCAGATTCATGCCATGCAGAACCCCGCTTGACACCCACTTGCCGGCAGGCGAGACTGGTCGGGTGCCCAGACCCAACGTCATCCTTGTGTTCGGCGACCAGTGGCGCGCGCAGGCCGCCGGTTATGCGGGCGATCCGACGGTGAAGACGCCGAACCTGGACCGGCTCGCGTCGGAAAGCGCCAACTTCACCAACGCCGTTGCCGGCTGCCCGGTCTGTTCGCCGTATCGGGCGAGCCTGCTTACCGGCCAGTATCCGCTCACACACGGCGTGTTCCTCAACGATGTCTACCTGCAGAACCGCGCGCCGAGCATCGCCCATGCGTTCGCGGAGGACGGGTACGACACTGCGTATGTCGGCAAATGGCATGTCGACGGGCACGGTCGCTCGAATTACATCCCGCCGCAACGCCGGCAGGGGTTCGACTACTGGAAGGCGCTCGAATGTACGCACAAATACAATCGGTCGCCGTACTACGCGGGCGACTCGGACGAGAAGCTGTACTGGGAAGGCTACGACGCGCTGGCCCAAACGCGCGATGCACAGGCCTACATCACGGGACGCGATAGAGCGAAGCCGTTCTTCCTGGTCCTGTCCTGGGGGCCGCCCCACGGCCCCTACGATGCGGCGCCGGAGGAGTACCGCGCGATGTATCGGCCGGACACCATTGAACTCAGGCCGAATGTGCCCGAGACGCACGCGGATCGGGCACGCCAGGATCTAGCCGGCTACTACGCGCATTGTTCGGCCCTGGACGCATGCATGGGCATGCTGCTGCAGACCTTGCGCGAGCAGGGGCTGGAGGAGGATACCGTCCTGCTGTTCACCTCGGACCACGGCGACATGCTCGGCTCGCAGGGCGAATTCAAGAAACAGCGGCCCTGGGACGAATCGATCCGCGTCCCGTTCCTGCTGCGTTATCCCGCGCTGCTGGGCCGCGAGGGCCGGCAGCTCGATGCGGTGATCGATGCGCCGGACGTCATGCCCACTCTGCTCGGGCTGTGCGGGTGCCGTATCCCGAATACCGTCGAGGGGCTCGACTTTTCCGCGTACCTGCACGGCGGCACGGACCCGTCGGACGGGGCGGCCCTGCTTCTGTGCGCGCAGCCGTTCGGGCAGTGGACCCGCGCGCACGGCGGCCGCGAATACCGCGGCCTGCGCACCAACCGCTACACCTACGTCCGCACCCTCGATGGACCCTGGCTGCTGTACGACAACGCCGAAGACCCCTACCAGCTCGACAACCGGGCCGGCCTGCCCGATCACGCCCGGGTGCAGGCGCAACTCGACGCCAGACTCCACCGCAGACTCAAGGCCGTGGCCGACGACTTCCTGCCCGGCACGGAGTACGTGCGGCGCTGGGGCTACGCCGTCGACGCGACCGGAACTGTACCCTACGCGGACTGATCAGGCCGCAGCGGTCAGGCCGGGCCGGGCGCCGACACGCCCCTTGCCGTACCCAGCCGTCTTGAGCTTGACAAACCGTTCAGTCCTGCACTTTCCGGCCCCGAACCCACCGCGAGTATGCTATGATGCCGCCCTGCTCCATCCCGCAAAACCGGAGGAACACACGATGGCCAGACAGTACAGCGCGGGCATCATCGGAACGGGCGGCATCTGCGAATCGCATTTCGAAGGGCTGAAGAACACGGGCCGGGCGGAGATTGTCTGTGCCTATGACGAGAACGTCGAGTCGTTGAAGGCGGCGCAGGCGCGTTGGGGCGCCCGGCCGATGGCGTCGGCCGAGGCACTGATCCGCTCGGACGTCGACATCGTGGTGATCGCCACGCCCGGGTTCGCGCACCGCGAATACGTGGAGGCGGCCGCCGCGGCGGGCAAACACACGATCTGCGAGAAGCCGGTCGCGCTGAAGCTCGACGACGCGGTGGCCATGCAGGCAGCCGTGGACAAGGCCGGTATCACGTTCCAGGTCTCGTTCAACCATCGCAACGATCCGGCGTTTGTCACGCTCAAGCGGTTCCAGGACGGGGGGCGGCTCAAGGGCACGGTGTCGGCCTGGGCGCGGCTGTACGCGCCGATCGACTCGGCCCGGTGGCGCCGGATCCAGCAGACGGGCCACTGGCGCGCTTCCATGGACCTGTCCGGCGGGCGGATCAACGAGTTCTGTTCGCATACGGTCAACTGGCTGCTGTGGGTGCTGGGCGCGCCCAAGACCGTCTATGGCCGCGCGCTGCACGTGACCGAGGGGTTCGAACTGGACGACGCGGACTACGCGTTGCTCGTCTGCGAGAACGGGACGGGGCTGCTGGATGTGAGCCGCCACGCCGGCGTGCCGGCCGACGCACACTTCGGGATCATGGGCCACGGCGGCAGCATTGTGCTCAAGGATGGGCGCGTCACCTTCACGCCGATGGACGAGGAAACGGAGCCGGTCCCGATCGCCGGCGACGTCCCGTCCAAGCACGCCGAGTTCCTCGATTGCATCGAGGCCGGCACCCAGCCGCGGGCCGGCATGGAGAGCGCGATCGAGACGCTGCGCCTGTGCCTCGCGTTCAACAGGTCCGCGCAGTCGGGGCGGGTGGAGAAGGTGTAACGGAGGCGCTGAGGATTCGGCGCGTCTTCGCACCGATGTCTCCAGCTTCGCCCTTCTCGAGTAAGTTCTCGAGCAAGTTTGGTTCGGAGCGGCCGCGGAGACGGAGTCCCTCACCGGATCTTCCGATACCGGCTCGGGCTTTCGCCGATTACCTGCTTGAACTGGCGGCTGAAGAGGCAGGCGTCGCGGTAGCCGTACTTGAAGGCGACCTCCGAGATCGAGCGGTTGGTCTTGGCCAGCTCGATTGCGGCGAGCCGGATCCGCTCGTGCATCAGCCACGCGCGCGGGGTCATGCCGAACGAGCGGCGGAACACGCGCGTGAAGTAGTCTTCCGAAAGACGCATCAGCCCGGCCAGATCGGCCGGGCGCGGTCGTGAAGCGGCGTGCTCGCGCACGTATGCGTTGAGCCGGTTGCGTTGCTCGATGTTGAAGCACGGCCCCGCACTGCCGCGCGTCACCGTCGCGCGCAGCCGGAAGACCGTCTCCGAGAGCGCCACCAGCGCCGCGCGTATCGCCGCCGGGTCCGGCGGGGCGGCGGTGCGCCATTCGTCCACGATCCGTTCCATCTCGGGGCGCAGCTCCCAGGCGTTCCACAACAGCACGAACTCGTCGGCCAGGCCGACACCGGCTTCGCCGCGCAGGAGCGCGAACTGCAGAATCAGGAGTTCGGGGGGCGGGAACCCGCTGACGACATCGAATTGGTGCGGAACGCCAGCCGATACCCAAAGAAAGCAGCCCGTCCGCAGCATGGCGGGCGTGGCGCGAACGGTTGTCCGCGTCTCGCTGTCGGTTACCAGATACATGAAGTGGTGCGGAGCGGTGCGCACACCCGAATGCCAGTCCACCGGCAGGTTCCAGTAGTGGCACGGCTTGACGACGATTCGGGCCTGGGGCGCACGCAGCGCCGCCAGCCACCCCGCGCTGTCTACGAGGTTCGATTTCATCAGGCAGGACGGTCCGGTATCCGCATGACGGTACGGTCCAAGATTACCATACCGCCGGTTCAGTACAAGCCTGCCGAGGGCGCCGCCGCCCCGTGCGCCGCACGGCGGGCGGCTCGGATGTTGGTTGACCGGGAAGCGCCGGCGCGGTAGTGTTGCGCCCAACGGCGCGCACGGGCTCGCGCGCCCGCCAACAGAAGGAGGACTCGCCGTGCCCACGAACGAAACCCGGCCGAAACACGGGGCGGACTGGCCGTTCCGCGGCATCTGCCTCGGCGCTCCGAAACAGGAGCAGCTTGACCGCTTCAAGCGCCTCATTGCGGACGTCCTGCCTGCCTATGGCTGCAACGCCCTCGTCCTGCTCATGTGGAGATGCTCATGTGGGGCGACCGGCTGCTGAGCGTCGAGGCCACAGGCTACGGCGAATGGGAAGCCTCCAAGAACGATACCTGGCCCGCGATCGACCACATCCCCAAAGACATCATCCTGTGCGATTGGCACTACAACAAGCGCGACACCTATCCCTCCGTGCCGCTCTTCGCGGAAAAAGGATTCCGCCACGTCGCTTGCCCCTGGCACAGAGTGGACGCCACCGAGGCGTTCCTCCAGTTTGCCTCCGCGAACCGGACCGATAAGTTCCTGGGCGTGTTGCAGACCAGTTGGTGCGGGTCCGGCGCGGTGGCCTCGTACCTGTGCGAGGACGGAGCCGAGGTCGACGAGAAAGTCCGGGGCGTCGGCGAATCGTTCAAACACGCCATGGCCTTCTGATTACCTCGATTCAACACTTGACTTGTTGAACCGTAGTATGTACAATATGAACCATAATATGAACCATATCTTGAACCATGTTATGATATTATGAAATCACTTACACTACATGCGCTGGATGACCAGTTAGCGGCGCAGATCAAGCGGCGTGCGGACGAGTTGGCCATCAGCATGAACGAGTTGGCCAAGCGCTTGCTGGCGGAGGCGCTTGGGCTGAAGGTACCGGCTTCGCCTCCGCACCGTGAGGCTTTCTCCAGCTTCTGCGGCACGTGGACGGACGATGACGTCCGGGCTTTCGATGAGCGAGTAGCCGATATGGAAAAGGTCGACGCGGAGGACTGGAAGTGAAGAAGATCCTCCTGGACACCAATGCGTATGTCCGTCTACTTCGCGGCGACGAGGACGTGCTTGATGTGCTTGGCGGCGCCGACACGGTTTCCATGTCTGTTTTCGTGCTGGGCGAGTTGTACGCCGGGTTCAAGGGCGGGGACAGGGAGTCGAAGAACCGCGCACAGTTGGACGAATTCCTCAAGCGGCCGACCGTACGCATCCTGCCGGCGACGCAGGAGACGGCGGACATCTTCGGCACGATCAAGAACCGCCTGAAGACTGCCGGCACGCCGATTCCGATCAATGATGTCTGGCTCGCCGCGCACGCGATCGAGAGCGGATCGCATCTGGTAACCTACGACACGCATTTCTCGAAGGTGTCTGGCATGCTTCTGTGGCGGGAATGAGTTGTCAGCGCATCACGACGAGGCGCTCCCACTAACGCACTTACGTGGGGCAGCACTACGGCTTCAGCACCACCTTGGCGCACTCGCCGGTGCACTGCAGCTCGAACGCCTGCTGGATGTCCGCCAGCGGGAACCGGTGCGAGATGAGCCGGTCCAGCAGCGGCGCGCAGTCGCGGATGACCTGCATGAGCCTGGGGAAGTCGTTCAGGTTGTAGTGCCACGCGCCGATCAGCGTGAGCCCTTTGCGGATCATGTCCTGCGAGCCGTTCACGGTGAAATCGCCGCCCTCCCCGACGAACGCAAACTGACCGCGCCGGCGGACGGCGTCGATGCACAGCCGGCGCGCGGGCGCGACGCCGGCGCAGTCGACGGCCTGGTCCACGCCGCGGCCGTCGGTGAGCGCCATGATCCGTTTCAGGGCATCCGCGTCCGCGGGGTCGACGACGCATTCGGCGCCCAGCTTCCTGGCCAGGTCCGCCCGCCACGGGTTGGACTCCACCCCGATCACGCACGCGTTGCGGTACCGCGCGTTGATGACGCCGCCCAGCCCGACCGGGCCGAGCCCGGCGATCAGGACCGTGTCGTACGCCGTGAGGGCCATCCGCTCGAACGCGCCGAAGGTCGGCCCGAGCCCGCAACAGGCCATGGCGCCGTGCTCGTAGGAGACGTCGTCCGGGATCGCGGGCAGCAGCCAGTCGGGCTTCAGCAGATACTCCGCCATCGTGGCGCGGCCTTCCTCGCTACCCGTATAGGCCGCGAAATCGGCGGTGTTGAGGCAGTGAATGTAGTCGCCCGCCGTGCACAGCCGGCACCGGCCGCACGGATACTGCGGCATGACCACGACCCGGTCCCCCACCTTGACGCGGTCGGACCGCTCGATCGCCACGACTTCACCCGCCGCCTCGTGGCCGAGAAAGGCGTGCTTGCCGCCTTTCAGAAACTGCTTGTACTCCGCGCACATGGGCGCTGTGTCGATCCTGACCAGCGCCCAGTTCTCCTTCGCGCGCGGCGTGGGGACTTCCACGACCTCCGCCTTGCGCGCCCCGGTGATGACGGCTTTCTTCATGATGTGTCCCTCACACCAGCTCCCGGAACCACGCCACGTTCTGCTTGAGCCGCTCGTAGAGCGGCACGTCGGTCGAAAAGTCCTCGAAGAACAGCCACCCTTCGTAGCCGTGCGCCTTCAGCGAATCCACGACGGCGGGCCAGTTCACCACGCCCTTCCCGACAGGCGTTGCCGCCGTCTGCCAGATCGTCTGTCCCCGTTCCTCGCCCTTGGCTACCCACGTCATGTTCTTCACGTGCACTTCGGCCAGGTACTCGCCGGCGATCTCGATGGCCATGTCGTACAGCTCGCTGCCTTCCTTGACCTGGTTGCCGGGGTCCCACATGATTCCGACCTGCTCGGGGCTGAGCCCCTGGAGCACGTTCATCGTTTTGGCCACCGTCGGCGTGAGCAGGCCCATGTGCGTCTCGATCAGCGCTCGCACGCCGTGCTTGCCGGCCAGCTCCGCCACCTTCGCGTAGTGCGCCTGCGCCTGCGCGAGCTGTGCCGGGTACGGGCCGGCATCCGCGCTGTATTTGCCCGGTCCGATCCGCAGGCTCTTGGCGCCCAGCGCAACGGCCGCGCGCATGTGCAGGTCGACGGCGTCCGGATTCTCGCAGCCGATATACGTGCCCAGCGACGGCATCTCCAGGCCGAGCGCGGCCGCCTTCTCTTTCAAGGCATCGGCCTGCGCGAGCACCGCCTCGGCCGTCATCGTCGTGCGGTTGCCCGACCAGAACGACGGCTTGGCCTTGTCGCCCTTGTCCGTGGTCACGCGCCATTCCACGCCGTCGTAACCGAGTTCTTTCGCGATCTCCAGCGCCTGCATCGGTTCGTAGTCCGGCATGCTGACGGTGAAGACGCCGAGTTTGATCTTGGATTCCGTGCCCATGTTCTCTCGCTCCTTTCCCGACTTGTGCAGAAAGGCGGATTGTCGGCCGTGGCCGGGGCATGGTCAAGCATCTTCGGGACGCTGTGGTGCAACGCGACCGCGTGCGGGCGGACGCGGGGATGATCGGGCGGCGACGTTGGAGCGTAGCCGTTGAGCCTGTCGAAAAAGGTGGCTCGCGAGACGCTCGCCCTCCATCGGCGGCGATACGCCATGCGAATTGGAGGGCGAGCGCCGTACCCGCCGTAGCAACGAGCTTGGCAAGGCGAAGGCGGGTCTCGCGAGCCGGATACGCTGGACTCAACCAAACCCCTACGGCGGCGTGGCCGAGAGGCGGTCCGTTCCGCGCGGGTTTCACGGGCCCGCCAGCCAAACCCGCGCGCGATAGAAGACCGGCGAGCCGTCGCCGGTTGGCGGCCGATATCGGACGGTCTGCCCCGCGGCGACGATGTCGGCGTAGCCCGCCACAGCCAGCCAGGTGTCGGTGTCCGAGCCGGATTTCCGCTCGAGCGAGTAGTGGCGTGTGCAGCCGTCGTAGCCTACGCCCGCCGCCGCAACCGCGGGGAACGAAACCAGGACGCTGCCGGCCTCCAGCGCGACAGCGACCGCGAACCCGCCTTCGCCCGGCGGGGCTTCGGCGGGCGTCGCCATGGGATCTGTGCCGGC
>JAFGHX010000277.1 GCA_016929905.1 Kiritimatiellia bacterium | reverse complement strand
GCCCGGGAGGGGGCAATACCCGCAGCGGTCTTGCCCCCTCCCGTGGAACGCGGCCCAGCCCCAAAACCGCCCGGCCCCGTAGGGGTGCGTTCCCGAGTTCAGCCGGAGGCCGACCGGCCTCCGGCCGAGAGTTCTCGAGTAAGTTCTCGAGTAAGTTTCGGAAGAGGTGAGACATGACGGGCTACAACGTCCGTGACTTTGGCGCGAAGGGTGACGGCAAGACCGATGACACGGCCGCTATACAAAGGGCCATCGACCAGGCGGCGCAGGCACAGGGGACGGTATACGTTCCGGAAGGGGTCTTCCTGAGTTCGACGTTGGCCCTGCGCCCGAATACGGGACTGCTCGGCAACCCCACGTGGGAATTCAGGAATTTCGGCGGCTCGATCATACGCCTGAACGATGAAGAGGCGGACTGCCTCATCGACATTACCGGTGCGTACGGTTGCACGATACAGGGCATGTGTCTTGACGGCGGCAAACTCGGACACGACACACACGGCGTATTGCTCAAGAAAGACGAGCAGGGCAAGCGGGAAGACACGCCGCTGATCGACGGGTGCAGGATAGGCCGGTTCACCGGCAGCGGCATCCATTTCGTCAAGGCGTGGTGTTTCTCATTGCGGCACAACATGATCTGCCACAACGGTGGCGACGGACTCTACCTTGGCGGATGGGATGGCTTCATTCTCGACAACTGGTTTTCCGGCAACGGGAAGGCCGGGATCGGCGCGTACCAGGCGAACGCATCGATCACCATGACCGGCAACCGCATTGAGTGGAACCGCCGCTGTGGAATCGTCGTATACGGCGGGAATCACTACACTATCTGCGGCAATTACGTCGACCGCTCCGGAGGGCCTGCGATCGCGCTTCTGCACGGGGACCCCCATCCCTGCCTGGTCTTCTCGATCACCGGCAATATCCTGTACCGAAGCGGCAAAGCCGAATGGCCGAGAGACGAGCCGTTCGAAAGCACGCATATCCAGTTTGAGCGTGCGCAAGGCGTCGTATTCAGCGGCAACACGCTTTGCGTCGGGCGCGATGACGGCGCCGGCGGCGAATGGTCGCCCGACCATGCGATGGTGTTTGGATCGCTTGACGGCTGCATGATCACGAACAACGTCATGCACAACGGCGCCCGCAAAGAATTGATAGTCGACAGAGGCAACAACACGAACACCGTCGTCAAAGACAACGTGGGGTCGATTGGTACGCTGCCTTGGTAGGCCGCATTCGGCAACAGAAGATGAATCTGGGAATCGTCGACCCTAATCCGTGTCCGTAATCGTAGACCGATCTCGCCTGTCGTGGTGTGGTCGGAGGGGAGGGCGGTTGACGATTACGGACGATTACGACGAGGAAAGTCTCAAGATAAACGCCGGGGCGTGCGCATTCACCCGAAAGCCGTCTACTGCCCCGTCCCCGCCAGCCGCCGCGCGAGCTGATCTTCGTAGAGGGATTTGACGGAGAGTGGGCCGCCCGTCCCGATATGCTCGGTGCAATCGTACGGCTCGGTGCCGTCGTCGCCCCGACAGCCGCTGCTCGCACGCGCCTGCTTCGCCGTCGTGCGCACGTCCAGCCCTTCGGTTCCGATCACGTAGCCCCAGCCGTACTGAAACGAGCGGATTTCGCCCTTGCCGCGGTTGTTCCAGAACACGCATTGCGTAGCCGTGTGCCCGGACTCGGAGGACATGTGCCCGCGGTTGCGGGCCTCCCACCCATCGTCGATCACCGCGTTGTCGACGAGACACGCGAGCGAGAGCGCCATGTGGTAGTCGCTCTTGAAGTTCGACCACGGCTTACGCTCGCCGCGCCGCGACGCCTCCCGGTGCTGCCAACTGGCGAAGCCCATGCCGTCCGAGGTCTGGACGCGGAGAAAAACGTTGCCACTGTTGCCGAACGCCCAGCCGGAGCAGAAGTTGTGCCGGCCGTGCCGGCCGATGCAGTCGCGGAACAGAATCTCGTTGCTGGCGCTCGGCGCGTAGAGATAGCCGTTGCCGCCGCCGCCCCGGTTCTGCGGTCGGGCGAGCTCGCAATCGGCGAGGGTGACTTGTTTTGAGCACTTGATGTTGATCCCGAACGAGCGCAGATGGAACGGGGGACAGTCGGGCGACTCGAAGCTGTGCACGTCCCGAACCCAGCAGTCGGTGACGTTGTCCAGGAGGATGACCTGCCACCCGGGCCGGACGTCCCAAGCGGACTTCTCCTCCTTGGTGGCGTTACAGACCGCGAGATGTTCGATGCCGCATTCTTCGATCAGGCCGCCCGTCTTCATCACGAACGCGCCGTCGCGGGTGAGCAGGGGATAGCGGATGGGGACCTTGAAGTCTGTACGCCTGGCGGCCGGATCGATCCGGGTGATGCGGCGGCGGAAGAATAGGCGATCCTTGTTCTTCTGGTTCTCGCCCCAGAACTCCGTCATGTGATGGTCGCTCAGGAACGCTTCGGTGATCCGGCAGCCGATCAGGATGTGATCGCCTTGCGCCAGGCCTGAGACATCCTTGAGTGTGACGTGGTGATCGAAGATATTGGCATCCTTGGCCAGCGGTTGATTGGCGCCCCACTTCATCTTTGTGCCGAACAGGATGTTCGGCTTGCGCCGGCCGCCGTCCACGAAATGCAGGCGGGTCGCGTGCGCGCCGTGCGAGCCGGCGCCGCGAAGCACAATGCGCGACTGCTTCACGCGCAAACCGTTGGTCACGCTGTAGAATCCCGCCGGCAGGTAAACGATGCCCGCGCCCGCCGCCTCGGCCGCGTCGATCGCCTTCTGGATGGCGGCGCTTGAGTCCTGCTTGCCGGTCTTGTCGGCGCCGAAGGGCCCCGTGGTCACGTCGAAGACCGGGCTGTGGTCCCCCGTCGGCAGCGGCTTCTCGCCGTTGTGGTACCCGGCATAGGAGTAGTCCTGCAGGAACCGGCCTTCGGCGTCGCTATAGCCCGGGCTCCAGTTGTCGGGGTAGAGCGCGCTGCGTACCCCGCCGCGCACGACTTGCGGCGGGGCAGGGGACTGAGCGGCGCAGGTGAGAACTGCCGTACAGAGCACGGCAAGGGCCAGGCCGTGCGCGGCGGGATGCGCAGGCAGGAATGCCTGCGCTACTGGGGAAAAACTTGCTCGAAACCCCCACCGCAACGCTGTACGAGTTCCATTCATGACTGCCTCCTCCTTCCCTCCTTGCCTTGAAGCGATGAGGGGGGGTGACCACGCATCAGAATAGCCACAAAAAGGCACAAAAGGCACAAAAGAACGGGAAGAGATATGTTGGAGGAATTTGGGCGGGCTGCTCGACGCGGGCGACGGATGGACGATTGCCTCCAGAGAGCAGCCCGCGCCAAATTCCTCCAACGTGTGTTTCTTGATAAGGCACAAGAGGGTTTTTAGCGGGAATCCTGCTGGTTGCCGTGGACTCGACGATTCGATCTTGTGCATTATGAAAGAAGCAACGTTGCGGGAATCGCGATCGCACTCTGGTGCGGGCGCGATTCCCGCAACATATAGAGCGTGCCGCTTTCGCTTCTTGAGGCTTCTTTTTGCGCTTTTTGTGCTTTTTGCGGCTATTCTCCCAGGTTGCACTGTCGGCCCGGTTTCACGTGATTTCCCCATTCGTTCAAACCCTCCGCCGACAAGACTTTGCCGTGGGAACGGCTGGGGTGCGGATCATGGACGACCTTGACAACACCCGGCACCAAGCCGCCCACATTCCGGGTGTGCCAGACGCGTTTGAGGTCTGCGGCGGTGTAGGTGTGCAGCGATTCGCTGTTGAAGTCGTGATGGAAGATCACGCCGTCACGTCCTAAAGACTTGTGGGCGCGGTCACCCGCACGGGTGTGCGCGACGCAGATCGTGAGTGCCAGAACAGCGGCCAGCGAGAGTCTATTCATGACGTGTGTCTCCTGTTCCCGGATAGATCCTCACATTAGCACCTTTGCGATACTCATGCGCGTCTTGGCGTGTATCTGGTGGAGGGCCGGCTTCCACGCCGGCCGCTTCGACCGCTGAACCTGCGTTGGCTCGGCGCGGGTGGAACCCGCCTTCGCCAAGCGGCTTCGGCGAGGCAAGCCGCGTCCTCCATGTTGGGTTGCACGATACCCACCTTATTCCATCACTCCAACTCGATCAATCCCGCCTCGTCCACATTCCACGACGGGCCGACGCCGCACCACATGACGAACTGGTTTGTGGCCGTTTTGCGGGCGGTCAGGTTGAACGCGAATCGGCGGTGTCTTGCGGGGTTGATGCCGAGCGAGCTCCACGGGATGCGCCATTCGGTGTTCCAATGCGTATGATCCACCACGCGCGCGGCGTATTGGACGCCGTTCGCCGCACGCTGCACCGCGGCCGGCGGCGCGCCGGCCTCGTCGCTGCTTTCGAACTGGCCCAGCGGATACCCGCGCAGGACGAGGATCGGCGCGCTTGCGCCGGCGGCCGTGTCGCGGATGGCGATCTCGACGGCATCATCCCGCGGCCATGTCGACCCGGTCCGCAACGGGGCGGTGGCGGCAACGGTGTTCTCGATGGCGACATAGAGTGCCTGGTCGTCGTAACGGAACCAGGCGCGGCTTTCCGGGCTCCCGTTCCGGGATGCGGCGCCCAGGGCCATGGCGTTGCCTTCAAAGGCCTCGTACCATTCCTCGCTCGTCACCTCGCCGTCTACCTTGATGCCGCGATGCGCCCGCAGCACCTTGTAGACGTTTGCCTCCTGCTTCTTGGCTTCACTGGGCAGGGTGGAGATCGGATGTTCGACCGGCCAGGAGGCCCGGTTCGAGTGCTTGACGAGGCCGATCTTCTCGAACGGGATCGGCTTGAATCCGAGCCGGTAGGCGGGCGAGTTGCGTTTGAGCCTGAAATCCATGTTCGCGGCGTCTACAAAGAGCGGGTCCTGGTCCAGCAGGTTGTTCTCGATCTTCAGATAGGGCCGCGCTTCCTTGTAGACTTCGTCCCACTTGCCGCCCCAGCAGATATTGTGCGTGATCACGTTGCCTTCCGGCAGCCAGGGGTTCTGCTTGTCGGGCAGCGCGGCAAGTTCCGGGTAGCGCGTGCTCCACGGGGGTTTCTTGTAGGGCATGGCCATGAGCCGGTCCCAGAGCTCGTTCGGCCCGTCCGGCGGCAGCTTCTTCCTGTTCCGGAGCCCGCGCGCGTCGACGTGCACCGCCGGCTTGCATTCGGCGAAGATGTTGTTTTGCACGATGTTGTCACGGCCGCCGCCGATGAAGGCGGCGCGTGTGACCTTATAGAACACATTGCCGAGGACCCAGAACCCGCTCGCCTCGTCGTCAATGTAGATGCCGTTCGCGCCGAACCGGCCGGACCCCTCGATGTGATGGAAGAAGTTGTGGCGGATCACGTTGCCGCGTCGGGTCCAGTCGCGCCCGCTGTAGAACGCGCCGCCGTCGCCCACGTTGTAGCAGACGTTGTGGACCTCGTTGAACTCGATGAGGTGATCGTTGCCGCCCAGATGGATGGCGCCGTGCGGCGCGTCGTGGATCAGGTTGTGCGATACGCGGTTGCCGACCCCGTCGATAGAGAGTCTGCCGTGGTGGTGGATGTGGTTGTTCACGGCAAAGTGCCCGGCAGGGGTCAACGTCTTGCGGTCGCCGCCGTCCAGTACGATGCCGCTTCCACCGTTCCCGTAGATGTCGCAACCCTCCACGCCGTTGTCCCGTCCGCCCTCGACGCGTACGCCGTCCCGGCTCCCGTTGCGGAGCGTGCAGCCGATCACACGGTTGTGCGCGCCGCCCGTAATCCGGACGAGATCGCTGCGCGCGAGCTCGATGGTGAGGCGATCGAGCACGACGTAGTCCGTCGCTTTCAGGCGCACCGCGTTGTACAACATGGAAACCAGCGCTTCACCCTCTGCGATGGGGGAAGGCGGCCAGAAATAGAGTATGCCGGCCGGCCGCTCGATATAATACTCGCCCGGCCGATCCAGTTCCGGCAGCAGATTCAGCGCATAGTAACGTTGTCCCTTCTTGCACCGGGCTTTCCAATCGTCCTTGAACTCGGGTCCCGCGGTGAGGGTGTGGTTTTCGGTATCGATCTTCTCGATCCCCAGGCAGTGGCTGTGATAGTCGACGTTCCAGTAGCCGTGAAACCAGCCGTCCGGCTCGTTGATCCAGCGTTCGGGCCGGTTCCCCTCGTACCGCCAGGTCGTGCGGGCGCCTTTCGGGTCGGGGACCTCACCGGTAAGCGCCCAGCCTTCGTTCGGCCAGCGGGCGAGTGTCATGGCTGCACCTTGAGCCGTGCCCGCAGGGCTCCGGTTCGGGGGTTTGGCATTGTAGAACAGCTGCATGGCTGCCGCGGGGTGGCGCGGCCAGCGGAACCCGTAGGGTTCAAGTTTGCCGTAGTCGGTGATGCCCTGCGCGCGCAGGTCGGCCTGCAGCACGTTGCCCTGCGCTTCCGGCGCGAGCCGCTTGCGAACCGCCGGGTCCGTTACCGGCATGAAGCCGGCTACCGGCTTGCCGCCCAGGAGCCGGACAGGTTCGCGCCGGTAGGCGCGGTAGACGACCGGCCCGCGTTCGGTTCCGGAATCCTCCTTCTCCAGCCTGAAGGTTTCGGCCAGGAAGTACGTGCCGGCCCGGATCTCCACGACTACGCCGCCGGCAGGAAACCGGTTCTCCTGCTTCACGGTGCGGATCGCGTCCCGCGCGCGTTCGAGCGTGGCGAACGGCCCGTCGGTTCCTGCCGCGTTCGGAGCGGGCCGTGTCCCGGACCACGCGTCGTTGCCGTCCGTGGCGACGTAGAGGCGGGACTGGGCGAATGTGGGCGCGGGTAGGGTGCACAAACCGCACAGAATGCCGACCAGGACCAGAATCTGAGTAGCGCGCCGCTTTCTCTTCATAGAACCCTCCCGTGCCCCTGCCTTCCCGGTTGACGATAGCGGCGACCCGCCTTCGCGCTTCGCTTGCTACGGCGAGCCACGCGATAATGGTGGACGATGGGGCGATCTGCACTCGTCAACCGTTCTCGTCGCCGTTATCGCCCACCGATCCCCGGTGTTCGCGCTTTTCACAAGACTCTTGACAGTACCTGTCACTGAACCAGATCAATAAACCCCGCATGGTCTACATTCCACGACGTGCCGGCCCCGCACCACATGACCCATTGGCGCGTGGCGGTTTTGCGGGCGGTCAGATTGAACGCGAACTTACGGTGCTTCTTCGGGTCGATCCCCAATGAGCGCCACGGGACGCGCCATTCGGTGTTCCAGTGTGTGTCGTCCGGCACGTGCACGGCGTATTCCACATCTTGGGCCGCACGCTGCACGGCGGCCGCCGGCGCACCGGCCTCGCCGCTGCCCTCGAAATGGCCGGACGGGTACCCGCGCAGGACGAGGGTGGGTGCGGTCTTGCCGGCTGCGCTGTTCCGGATCGCGATTTCGACCGCGTCGTTGGGGCCCCAGCTGTTGCCCTTCTTGAGCGGGCTCGTCGAGGACACCTCGTTTTCGATCGCGACGTACAGGGCCTGGTCGTCGTACCGCAGCCAGGCCCGGCTTTCCGGCTCGGACTTCTCCTCGCCCGGCCCGAGCCGCAGGCGCATGGGGTTGTCGGCCAGCGCCTCGTCCCATTCCCCGTCCGTGATGCGGCCGTCCACCTCGATACGGCGCGGGGTCCGGAGCACCTTGTAGACCGGCGCCCGGTGTTTCGGCGTTTCGGTGGTTGCCGGGCGGATCGGGTGTTCGACCGGCCAGGAGGCGCGGTCCGGGCGCTTGAGCAGCCCGATCTGTTCGAACGGGATCGGCTTGAACCCCATGCGGTAGGCGGGCGAATCGGGTTTGAGCCGGAAATCCATCTGCTCGGCATCGACGAACAGCGGGTCTTGGTCCACCAGGTTGTTTTCCACCCGAATATAGGGCCGCGCTTCTTTCCGGATGCCGTCCCATTTCCCGCCGGTGCTGATGTTGCCCATGATACGTGTGCCCTGCGGTGTGTCGTATTTCTCGTTGAGGATGTTGACCAGTTCCGGGTAGCGCGTGCTCCAGGGCGGTTTCTGGTACGGCATCTCGGCCAGCCGTTTGCGCAGCGTGCCGCCTTCCTCCGCGTGTTGGCCCCAGCGCTTCTTGTTCAGGCCGCGCGCGTCGACGTGGACGGCCGGCTCGCAATCGACGAAGATGTTGTTTTCCACGATATTGTCGCGGCCGCCGCCGACGAACATGGCCCGGGTCATCCTGTAGAACACGTTGCCGAAGACCGTGAAGCCGCTCAGCATGTCGTCCAGATACACGCCCATCGTGCCGAACCGGCCCGGCCCGGCGCAATCATGGAAGAAATTGTAGCGGATGACGTTCCCGCGCGCGGTCCAGTCGCGGCCGGAGTAGAACGCGCCCGCATCGCCCGTTTCGTAGCAGACACTGTGGATCTCGTTGAACTCGATGAGATGCTCGTTGCCGCTCGAGCCGATGCCCTGGTGCGGCGCGTTGTGGATGAGGTTGTGCGACGCGCGGTTGCCGACGCCGGCCAGGCTGATGCCCGGCCGACCGGTCCTCTTCCGGCGCCCGAAGTGGTGGATGTGATTGTTCTCGGCGAAGTGGCCGGCGGGGGTGAGCGTCTTTCGGTCGCCGCCCTCCAGCTTAATCCCGCATTCGCCCATGTCGTAGATGTCGCAACCCGCGACCCCGTTGTCGGTCCCCTCGCGAACGCGCACGCCGTCCTGGCCCATGTTCCGGAGGGTGCAGCCGAGCACGCGGTTGTGGTTTCCCTCGTTGATGAGCACCGCATCAATGCGCCCGCCCTCGATCGTGAGATGGTCGAGCACGACGTATTCGGTCTTCTTGAGATAGACGACCACGCCGCAGACTGAAACGAGGGCCTCTCCCTCCTCAATCGGGGACGGCGGCCAGAAGTAGAGGATGCCGGCGGACGTGTCCAGGCTGTATTCCCCCGGTTGGTCCAGTTCGCCGAGCAGGTTGTAGGCGTAGTAGCGCTGGCCCTGGCGGTACCCATACTTCGCCTGCGGATCCTCGATCGTGATGATCTTCTGCCCGGCCTCGATGGTCTTGACCTTGATGCGGTAGTCCGACCAGTCGTTATAGAAGTATCCGTGCAGCCAGACTTCCGGCTCCGCCGCCCAGCGGCTCGTGCGATCGTCGTCATACCGGAACACGCCCTCGTCGCGTTTGCCGATGACTTCCGCGATTCCGGCAAACCCCTCATTCGGCCAGCGGGCGGGCGTCATGGGGTTTGTGTTGAAGAACAGCTCCAGGGGCCCGGCTCCGTCGCGCGGCCAGCGCATGCCGTAAGGGCCGAGCTTCCCGAATTCCGTGATGCCCTGCGCGCGCAGGTCGGTCTGCAACACGTGTCCGTGCGCTTCCGGCGCGAGCCGCTTCAGCACGGCCGGGTCCGTCACGGGCGAGAAGCCGCCTACCCGCTTGCCGCCTGCGAGCCGGACGGTCTCGCCCTTGTACGCGCGGTAGACGACCAGGCCGCGCTCCGTTCCGGAATCCTCCTTGTCCAGTTTGAAAGTCTGGGCCAGGACGTAGGTGCCGCCCCGGACTTCCACGACCACGCCGCGGGCGGGATATCGGTCCGCCTGTTTCAGCGCACGGATCGCGTCGCGCGCCCGCTCGAGCGTGGCGAACGGGCCGTCGGTCTTGGCCCCGTTGGCGGTCGCGAACGTGCCGGACCACGCGTCGTTGCCGTCGGCGGCGATGTAGAGGCGGGACTGGGCGAATGTGGGCGCGGGTAGGGTGTAGAAACCGCACAGAATGCCGACCAGGGCCAGAATCTGAGTAGCGCGTCGCTTTCTCTTCATAGAACCCTCCTGTGCCCCTGCCATTCCGGTTGACGATAGCGGCGACCCGCCTTCGCGCTTCGCTTGCTACGGCGAG
>JAFGHX010000276.1 GCA_016929905.1 Kiritimatiellia bacterium | reverse complement strand
GCCCGGGAGGGGGCAATACCCGCAGCGGTCTTGCCCCCTCCCGTGGAACGCGGCCCAGCCCCAAAACCGCCCGGCCCCGTAGGGGTGGGGCGGCACGGCGGGGGGCGCTGCGTTCCGGCTGGGGGGCCAAGACCGCTGCGGGTATTGGCCCCCCAGCCGCGCCTTGCGCACCCCGCCGTGGCGCTCCCACTAACGTTAGTGTATTTACGCCGGGGAGCACTAAGGCACTAGCTGCGGTTGGCGCTCACCTTGAACCAGTCGGCGGTGTCCGGTTTGAAGCGGCGCTTCACCGTCCGGCGGTCCTTCAGCGTGAAGGTGACCTCGACGGCGGGCTTCTCGAAGCGTTCGTCGAAGTTCCCGGCAGGCCGATAGGCGAACACGTACCACTCTCCGTTGGCTTCGCGCGCACGCCAGCGAATGGGATCTTCCGACACCGACGCGACAATCTCCGGCGCGTCCGCAGCCAGCAGAGCCGGTTCGATCTGCTTGAGCTCCTTCGTCACCGAGAGGGCCGTATCCCAGTATTCCTTCTGCCTGGCTTTGTCCGGCACGTCGGACCAGCCCTTGCGGCCGAAGCTCCAGAACCATAGGCCGCGGGCGCCCTCGACGATCGACATCAGGCCCATGGTGCGCAGTTCATCGACGGTCGGCCAGCGGTCCGAAGAGAAGCCCTGGAAGAACTGGAGGACTGTCCAGTTCGGCCGGCTGCCCTGTACGGCCTCCGCGGTGGCCCGCGTCTCCCGCGCCGCGAGAGAGAGCGGGCGCTTGCTCTTCATGTTCATGAGCGGGTAGGGGTCCATTCCGAAGACGTCCGCCGCGTCGCGCCACAAATAGAGCTCGCCGGCCTTGTTGCTGACGGCGTAGGTCGGGTGGTCGGGATCCACGCGGCGCAACGTCTGGTACTGGCGAAAGACCGCGGGAATCTGGCCGAACGGCCGCTCGTCCATGACGTACCAGCCGGCGTGGCCCGGGATCTCCCGCATGGCGGCGGCCAGACGCGCCAGGTACGTGTCGCATTGTGCCCAGTTGGCGAGCGAGCCCCCGGCTTCCGGACACAGCTCGTCGCAGATCGGGAACTTGGCCAGTTTGATCCTGTTGGGATGCACGATGTTCACGGTGTCCAGGTACCACATGCCCCGCTTTTGCATCTCACCCAGGTACCGTCGCCTCGTCGCGCGGCTGGCGGCCCACCAGGTGTAATTGATCTGGAAGTTGACGGGCGCCTCAGCCATCTTCTCGAGTCGCGCGATGTCGCCTTCGCCCACGCAAGGGAACTCCTCGACGGTATTGTAGAACCCGATCGGGAAGGTCGGCTTGCCGTTCAGGCAGAGGATCTGGTGCTCGTCGAACCACACGGTCATGCTCTTACGCGTGGCGGCGGCGATTTTCCGAACGATGTACGGTGGGTAGCGGTACTGGCCCAGTTGCGCTTCGATCGAATAGCTGCCCAGCGGCCACGTCGCCGCGTCCAGTTCCAGAATGGCCTCCTTCTTGCCCGCGCCGAGTTCGGCGCCGGCCACCTGCCTGCCGGTCTCGAGATCCTTCACGATTAGCGTCGCGGGCGATGCCGCATCCGGCAGGTTCACGCGGAGCCACACTTTCACCGTCTGCGGTCCGTCTTCGGGCAGGTAGCCGCGATAGTTGGGGTAGCGCAGGAACGCCTCCACATCGGGAGGCGTAAGGCGGTGCAGGGCGAAGTCGTCAACGAACGCCTCGCCCACCGTGGCCTTGTTGTACTCTCCGACACCCAGAGTGACGCTGCCCGGCTTCGCGTCCGGCGGGACCAGAACCCTGATGGACGGCCGCTTCCAGCCGAACGTACCCGTGAAGACCTCCGATCGGCCGCCGCCCTGTCCCCCGCCGTTGGTTTGCCAGTTGAGCGACACGCGCACGCCGCCCTGGCGCGGCCTCTTCGCCGAGACACCGCGCCCCTTGATCCGAAACCGCATCTCGTACGTGCCGGGGCCGACTTGCGGCAGGCTCTGCTTGACGGAAGGCGTCCATTTCACATCGGTGCTGAAATCGAAGCGCAAGCACGGCTCTCCCGACCCATCCCCGTCGGGCACGGTCGAAAACAGCTGCGCGTGGGACGGCTTCCAGCCGTTCAGCCCGTCCTGGAAACCACCGTTGGCCAGAGGGACCTCCTCCCATCGCTCCGGGGGGAGTTCCGACAGGCCGCCCGCCTCCGGGGGGGGCGCGGCGCCGCACCTTTGTGTGAGGATGAGCAGAAGGGCCGCCGCAGCCATCGGCGCTCCAAGCCGCCTTCCGCTTGCGCGCGGCGAGCCGCCGCCGCTGTCAGTTGCCTTCTTCAATGGCGATCCTCCATGGGCCGCCCAGGTTCCCGCGTCCGCGCCGATTCACAAGCATACGCGAGATGGAGGCGCGAAGGCCGCCGGTCGGGATCCGCTGGACCCTATTCTTCTTTCCCGGCCAAGCGCGTGAGCCGCAGGAAATTGCCGCTGAACAGCGCGGCGTTCTCCTCGTCTGAGAGTTGCTCGAACAGGGCGCCCGCCACGTAGGAGGCCGGGTTGTTGATGGGGTAGTCGACGCCGAAGAGTAGCTTCTGCACGCCGGCGACGTCAATGCCTTTGCGCAGGAGCCCGTACCGGTCGATACCGGCCCCGGAGAAATCCGGAAACCGGTCGCGCAGCGCCAAAGCCTTGTCATTCAGGGCTGTGACCGGGGCGAAGGACGCGGGACGGCCGCGCGTGAAGGTCGCGCCGCACGCCCGCGAAATGCCGGCGCGGCGAAGCGCGTCGATCTGCGCCGGGATGTCGCCCACGGGCTGGAACCAACTGCAGTCGGTGGCGGCGTCGAACGCCGGATGCCAGTGGCAATCGATGATGTGCATGGATTCATCCTGCCTAACCGAGGTGATCGATTCGAGTTCTCGAGTAAGTTCTCGAGCAAGTTTCAGAGCCGTCTACACCTCCAACTCCCGCACCTCATCCAACCGCTCGGTCACCTTCCGGAACGCCTGCTCCACCTGGTCGAGCCAGGCGTTGATGGGGCGATAGAACCGGTTGGAGCCGATGATGATATCGTATGCTGCGCAGTGCCGTTCGGCAACGGGGCAATCCCCTTGGCGGTAGACGATCTTATCACCTTGCGGATGTGCCTTCCAAGGATAGCCTCTGCCATAGTGGCTCGTCTTATGTTGGAACATCGGGCGCAGATGGATGGGCGTCTTGACGTATTGGCTCACAGGCACGCCTTCGGCCTTCAGCGCCGCCAGGTACTGGTGCAAGGTCACGCCCGGCACTTCATCGGGTACGAAAGACCACGGGAGCAGGTGCCACGCGGGGTCCAGGTGTTGCGGCATCTTCTGAGGGCGAATGCCCGGCATATCGCGCAGCCGTTCCCTGAGCACGGCGCCGTTCGTTCGGCGCCACCCGTTCAATTCCTCCAGCCGATCCATCTGCTTCAAGGCCAATCCCGCGCTGATCGCGTTGATGCGGTAAGTGTAGATCATGCTGTCGATCCATTTCTTCCGCTTGGGATCTTCGATCTCCTTGCCGGTGCGAGCCGGATGCATGCCGGCCAACAACGCGCGCTCGTACATTTCGCGCTCTTTCATGACCAACATGCCCGCTTCCCCCGCGGCGATGTGCTTGCCCGATCCCATTGAGAAGCAACCGAAATCACCGAAGGTTCCCACCGGTCTTCCGCGGTAGCGGCTGCCTTGCGCCTGCGCGCAGTCCTCGATCACGTACAAGCCGTGGCGCCGGGCCACATCCATAATTCCGTCCATATCGGCGGGTATGCCGCAGATGTGGGCGAGCACAATCGCTTTCGTGTAGGGCGTGACCTTCGACTCGACCAACGCGGGGTCCAGCGTGAGCGTTTCCGGATCGATGTCCGCAAAGATCGGGACGCCACCCGCCTGCACGATGCAGGAGACCGTCTGGCCCCAGGAATAGGGGGTCGTGATCGCCTCTTCGCCCATCTCCAATACGGACATGCACGCGATGTGCAACGCCGGCCCGCCGGCCGCGGTCGCCACGGCGAAGGGGACCTTGATCTCTTTCTTGAACCGCTGCTCCAATGCCTCGCCTGTCCCGCCGCCGCCTGCGACGCACATCGAACGCCCGTACGGGCCCGTCCCGAGCAGTTGCCGGCGGACCGTTTCGACTTCATCTTCGTTCGGGCAGGGCCACGGCGGCAACGGTTCGGTTACCGTGGGCGTGCCGCCGAAACAGGCCAGATTCGAATTGGCCCGAGCCGTCGTTTTCGTGACTTCCTCGACTTGCAGCTTGCTCATGGGGCCTCCTGACGTATACTATTCTGCATCCGCATTATCAGGCTAATCAATAATATTGCTTGCCAAATAGAATCTCCTGCAAAGGAGTTATGAAATGTTGCACGAAATTCCGAATGTGGTCGTGCAGACGACGGCGTATTTCAGCAGGCGCCACTTGCGGCTGAAGGCTGGGGAGTGGAGTAGCTGCCGTCAGCGTGAGCGGTGGACGCTGGACTACTGCGGGTGGGAAGGGATGCGGTGCGTGGTGGGGCGGAACGGAGCGATCTCGGGGCCGGCGGTCCGGGCGCCGAACACGTGGCATCTGTACGCCCCCGATGTCCCGTATCACGAGTGTTATGACGACCCGGCTTTGTGCCAGGAGGACATGTGGGTTCTGTTCACGGTGCGGGGTTCGTGGTGGCCGTTGCAGGGGCGTTCCTTTGCCGTCGTCTCGGATCCCCGTGGGCGTTTGGCCGAGTACGTTCGCGCCATGTACGCGCAGCAGCAGTTGGGCATGCCGGGCAGTGCGGTGGTGATACACGGGCTGTTCATTGCGTTGCTCGGCGAGATTGCGGTCGCGGCGCGGCGCGGCGCCGCCGGCACCGCGGCGGATGCGTGGCGCGTGGCGGGTCCGGAGCAGGGGGATGCGGGCGACGGCCGTTTGCTGGACCGGGTGGACCGGCTGGTGTGCGAGCGTCTCGCGTCGCCGCCATCGTTGGATGCGTTGGCTGAGGCGCTGCACATGTCGGTCTCCTCGCTGGCCCATCGGTTCAAGGCGGAGACGGGGCTGACGGTCGTGCAGCGGATCCGCTGGCTGCGGATCCGCGAGGCGCGCCGGTTGCTGGCCGACCCGGGTACGACGGCGAAGCGTGTCGCCTATGCGCTCGGGTTCCGTTCGGCGGCGTATTTCACGCGCGTGTTTTTCGAAGTCAGCGGCATTACGCCCATGACGTATCTGCGAAGAGCGGGGCGGTAGAGGCGCGTCGTGCCGACGCGCCGGTGTCGGGTTTCGGACAAGTAATCGTCGCGCGTAATCGTCGCCCGTCATCGTCGTCCGACCCCGCGCCGAACTCTCGGCAGACGATTACGTACGACGATTACGCGCGACGATCTTCATGTCCTCGGATCGCGTGCCCGCGAGGTGTCAAACTGAAATCAGGAGGTGACACCCGGGTGCCGGCGGGCCCTTCGACTTCGCTCAGGATTGGACTGCCGGCACGTACTCGGGGCTGCAGCAAATCTACCGACACCCGAAACCTGACACCCGACACCCTAGTCCTTCCGCTTCAGGTGCACCAGGCACGGCCCTTCATCAAACGGGCCCTTCAACTGTACGCGCTCCACCCGCGAGGCCGGGATGCCGAGCGTGCGGTCGGGCATCTGTTTGGATTCGCCGCTGAACAGGTGCACCCATCGCTCGCTGAAGACGCCCTCGGTGCCGCCGAGCGATACCTGTCTGAGCTTGCCTTTCGGGAAGTAGAAGACGTACTCGCGCCCCGCGTCGGCCAGGCACCGCACGCCGCTGCGCCAGCCGTGATACAACAGTGGCTCGAGTTTCCACCACTGCAGCCCGGCAAAGAAATCGTGCAGGATTCGGCAGTAGCGGTAGCCGTCGGGCACGTGTCTGGAATCGACCACGTCCCACGCGGTGGGATTGTAGTAATAGGTGATGTAGCCGCCGCCCATGATTACTTCACAGGCGCGGTGCATCAGCTCATCCGCGAGCTGCGAGGCCACCGCGTGCATGATGACCTGCGGGTCTTTGCGTTCATAACCGAACTCCGCATTCACGTAGGGGATCGGGCGCCGAGCGCGCTCGTAGAGCGCGCGGGAGTACCAGTCGGCGGGCTGGTGCTGATCGGTGAAGAAGTCGAGCAGATGCGCGTAGCGGGGGTTGTGCGCGAAGTCCGGGCAGTCGTGCACGGTGGTCAGGCGGCCGTAGGCGTCCTGGGCTCGGATGAGCCGCAGGCGGTTGGCGACGTAGTCCTTGTCGCGTTCGTTGAAGGTTTCCTTGGAGAAATCCCAGACCACGTTCGGGTAGGCCTGGTATCGCGCCGTCACATACCGGAAGTACAGGTCGTCCTCCGGCGAGGCGTTGGCCGGCCAGTTCACGGCCTTGTTATAGACCCGCAGGTAGAGGTGGGCGACGATCCCGTTCTGGAGCAGATAGTCCATCATGCGGTCGAAGTTCTCGAAGAACGCGGGATTGAGACGGCTGTGGTCGGGGTTGTCGTTGTCGCCTTCCCATGCATACATGGCGGGGGGGCCGTAGTCGAACTCGCTTGTCTTGCCTTCGCACCAGCGCGTATCGTGCGCGTAGACGTTGACGAAGACCTGGTTGAACTTGTGCGCCTTGATCTGATCGATCAGTTCTTTCACCTTCCTGATTTCCGGGTCGCCCAAGCCGGGCGCCCAGAGCCAGTCGGCCTCGTAGCCCATGAAGAAGTAGGGGGTCCCGTCTTCGTAGCGGAAGTGGTGCGGGTGGGCGGGGTCGACGCGCAGGCCGCCGTGGACGGCGGGGTTTGTGTTCGGTTGGCAGGTCACGCCGCCTTCGCCTGTCTCGATGGCAACGTGCGGGGAGGAGCATGCATACGCCCATTCGCCGGTCGCCGTGGGCGAGAAGCGCACGACCCAGCGGTTGTCCCCGGTGTAGAAGCCGGGGATAACGAGTTGTTCACGGTTGGGCCCGGCAAACGTCGCCTGCACCTCGGCGAAGAACGGGTTGTCCAATGGGCTGGTCCCGCGGATTTCGATGTCGATGGGGTGGTAAAGCATGGTGGTGAGTGCTGGGCTTGTCATGCGTGATTCCTTTCTTCTGTTTCGATTGCGGGGATGGGCTCGGCGTGGCCGCGGCCGTCAAGGCCGTGGCGAATGAACCGGCCGTGCCGGCGAGTCTTCCGCGCGCCGGCGCGCGCGGCTGCATCTCGTTGATCTCCTCCTGGCGCTGTTTCTCGATACGCTGAGATGATCGCTCAGTCTATCTCAACCGTATCGTCCGTCTCCGTCCGCCATCGATCCAGACGGCGGCGCAGATCGTCCACAGTGTCCTTTCTGTCCGATCTGAGAGCAAGGTTGTCCATCTCGTACGGATCCTCTTTCAGATCATAGGCCTCCCATTCCATCTCCGGCCTGTCTGCCTCTCTATACTGCGCGTATTTGTGGCGATCCGTAATCAACGCCCGTCCGGTCACACGGTCGCCGTGGTGGCCGTGCGTTTCCACCACCAGATCGGTCCGCCATGGGCGGGCCGTGCCGGGGCGGCCGTTCGAGCAGGCATCCAGCAAGCTCCGGCCTTCGGTCGGACGCGGGAACGCGGTGCCGGCCGCATCCAGCAAGGTGGGGCCGATGTCCATGACGGAGACCAGCTCCTCGATTTGGCGGCCGGGCTCCACCTGGCCGGGCCAGCGCAGGGTCATGGGCACACGGAGCATTTCCTCGCTGAGATACGATTCCTTGCCGTAACGGCCGCCGTGCGAAGCGATCGAGTCGCCGTGGTCGGTCGTCCAGATGACGAGTGTGTTCTCGGTGAACCCCAGCCGGTCCAGGGCGTCAAGAATTCGGCCGCCCGCGGCGTCGACTTCCGTGATTTGGGCGTACACATAACGCATGATGTCCTGCCATGTGGACCACGCGAGCGGGTTCGGCACGCGCATGAGGCCTTCCGGGGTACAGATCGGTTCGTTGTTCTCGCGCATATAGACGTTGGGTTTCCTCGTCAGATCGCTTTCGAAGCTGCCGTATTGGGCAATGTCTGCCGCCGCGTACAGATCGATGAATTCCGGACTGGCCAGGTACGGGTTGTGCGGGCCGTAGAAGTGGACGGACATGCAGAAGGGTTGCGCGGCGCCGTTTTTCGCGATATCGCTCAGCGCTTCGATGGCATGGTGCGCGATGAACGCGCTTTCGTGCGTCTCGCGCGGCGTTTCCAGCGTGCCCGTAACATGATCGGTGAGGCTGCGTTTGTTGCATCTGAAGCCCGGGCCGGGCTTGGGCTTGTTCGGGTTGCCGGGGGGTTCGACGAACACGTGGTCGAGGTTGAAGGTGGCTTTTGGCAGACCGAGCTTCCGCGTATAGGCGTCGTATTCCTCGCTGAGATACGGGTTGCCGAACCCCGGCCACGAGAAGCCGCGGCATCCATGGTCCCGCGCGGTGCCGGGCCCGCTGTGCCATTTGCCGAAGTACCACAGGTCATAGCCTTGGCGCTCCAGGTATGGGAACAGCAGCCCCTGGTCGCGCTGAGGCACATTGTCGCGTTCGTTCAGGGTCACGAATCCGTGGTTGTGCGGCAGCATTCCGGTAAGCATGGATCGGCGCGCGGGCGTGCACAAGGGGCATGTGGTGTAAGCGCGGTCGAACCGGGCGCCCTGCGCCGCCAGGCTGTCGAAACAGGGCCGCAGAGGCCTGGCCCCGCCGTCCCATCCGTGGCGGTAGTAGGCCTGGTGGTCGTTGAGCAGGAAGAGGATATTGGGCTGTGTCCGCGCCATACTCGTGTCTCCTTGTTTTGCCCTATCGTAGGCGCGCGGGGCAACGACGAAAAGCACGAAAATGACAAATTCGGTATTCGAATAGATCAAATAGGGCATAAGCGGGAATGAGCACTCGTCATCATTCTCGTAATCGGCAAGGGAAACTCCGCGGGCCACGTGGTTCGGCGAGGATGGGTGACGAGAATGATTACGGCGATGATTGATCGTGAGCCGAAGTCAACGCCCCGCCGCCCTCGATGGGAGACGGGGATAGGAAACTGTCAGATCGGGCGGATTTCGGGCGAGTTTCAGACCACGGGCGTTGTCTCCCGTTCGAGCATCAGGCCGGGGACTTTCAGGTAGCCGGCGCGGCTGCGGCCGACGCGGGTATGATCCACGAGTGCCTGTGCCATCTGATAGCCCATGGTGTACTCGTCGACGATGCAGGCCGAGAGGCCTTCGGTCAGAAACGCCGGGTCGTTTTCCACGCTGATGACGGAGACGTTTCGGGGCTTGCGGCGTTGGGACAGGACGGTGTTTCTCACGCGCAAGGCGCACGCGTCGCAGATGGTCACCCAGGCCTCGTTTGGACGGACGCGCCGGGCCAGATCCAGCTTGCCGCGGTAGAGTCTGATGTCCTTTGCCAGGCCGGCGGCGCCGTCGGCGGTGTATTTCTCCAGGATGCCGGCAATCTGCTCACGCGGCTGGCTGGAAAAGAGCCGTTCCATGAAGGCGTCCCGTGATTGTCGGCCAGGGCCGGGCATATGCACGGTGATGCGGGCGGTTTCGTTGAGGTGTCGCAGTTCGACCCAGAGCTTGGCGAAGCGGAAGAACCCGCCGTCGCGCGCGCGGTGCGGGTCGAACCAGAGGTGCACGCGCGTGTATCCGTGCTCCACGATCCAGCGGGCCAGCACGCGGTGCCGCTCGGTGTTCACGTGGCCGTAGTGGCAATAGGTAGCGGCGCGCAGTTTGTTCTTCACGGGCGCACCCGCGATCAGGATTTCGGGCGGGCGGATACGCGCCGTCGCGCGCAGTCTTTGAAGAAGGGGGCGCAGCGCATCATGCCGGCCCTGCGCCAGATGCGCGAAGAAGAGGCCGTGCGGGGGGCGTGCGGTGCGCAACCATCCCTTGGCCCGTCGCGGCAGATCCGCGACCGACGCGTATGTGAGCCGGGTGCCGTTCTTGAGAAGGTGGTGTTCCATTGTCCGGAAGGCCTGGGCGTAGGGGCTCTGCGTGAAGAGCGTGGCGAACGGGGTGTCTTCCGGATGGAACGCCAGGACCTGGCGTCGTTCCGCGGGCCGCAGCGGCCCGTCCACCCCGCCGACATGCCAGTGCCGCCCGATTTTTGCGATCAGCCCCTCGGCGGCGAGGTTTCGCAGCGATCGGACAAGGGTCGAGCGCGACACCTTCCATTTCAGCGAGAGCTGTTTCAGCGGCGGCAGCAGCTCGTCTTGTTTGAACAGGCCGTTCTGAACGTGACCACGGATGATGTCCGCGACCGACGCGGCGGAGTCGACGTTTCGGTGTGCAGGCTGAGCGGGCCGCGGGGTGGTGGGGACGAACGTGCCCTTGCCGGGCGAGCGGCAGACCCGGCCCCGGTCGCGATAGCGGCACAGGATGCGCTTGGCCGTGGAGGCGGACATGCCGAACATCTCGCCGCACCGTGCGTCGGAGGGGAACAGGTAGCCCGGCTGCGCCCGCTCGAGCTGCTCCTCGACCCAGGCGCGGAAACGGGCGGAGAGTGTGTTCTGCGGAGGGCGTGATTTCCCGGTGGCGCCCTCTTTCAACTTGGCTCTTTCGTCCCGCATTGCGTGCCCTCTTTCCACTCGGCGGCCGCCTGTTCGGCCGAGATGTGCACGACCTTCCTGCCGTCCCAGACCGCGAGCGGCTGTCCGCGTCGGCGGTGGTCCTCGATCACGCCACGGACGGCGTCCTCCATCGCGGCGATAGCCATTTCTCTCAGCGTCGGTCTTCCGTCTTTCGCTCGGCTTCGCTCAGGCATTGGCGGTGTCCTCCGTGAGTGTTTCGTACACCGGCGTGTCGTAGATCGTGGGTTCGCCACGATAGTCCTCCTGCGGGTCATGGCGAGCCAGGGACGCCGCTTCTACGCTTCTACGGCGATCCGGCCCCGAACCACACGGGGCTGGACCAGGCGATGTTGCCGTCGATCTGTTCGATGCGCACGAAGTAATAGGCGCTGTCGCCGCCCGCGTCGTCCCATTCGACCTGTGCGACCTTGGGCCAGGCGGGGTGGATCCAATCGGCGTGAAGCGTCCACTGCGGGACGGACGGGTGCAGCCCCTTGGCGGCCGCGGCGGGGAGCGGCCGCGTGATCTGCAGTGGGAGGCTATCGAGGTCGATCGTGACGGTTTCGTTGAGGATATCCGTCCGGTTCAGAATGTCCCGCACCTGGAACGCCACCGATGCGGCCTCGGTTGCGGTTTCCAGGATGACGCCGCGGGTGGTACCGGAGTAGCCGTTGGAACGGAATCGGACGGCGCCGTCCTCTTCCTGGAAGGAATCGGTGCGGGTATAACAGTTGAGTCGGTGCACGATCTTGAGAGCGCCGGCGTTCGCGCGAATGAGGCCAGTGGTTTCGGAGTCGTCGGTGCGCCGCGAATTGCGGTCGTCGGCCCAGACGAGGCGAAGCTGGCGGGGTTCCCTCAGTTGGGGGCGCCAGGTCTGGAACAGTTCGGCGTTTTTGAGCAACTCGATCTTCAGGATCGGTGCCGTTCCGGCGACGGTGAGCCGGATCTTGCGCGCTTGATCGGTGGTGGGCACGACGCGGCCCATGGCCGCATCGTTCACGGCGAACTCGAGGAAGATGCGCTGGTTCCCGCTGACCGCGTAGGTCCGGCGCTGTTTGTAGGCGTCCCATATCCCGCGGCGGGTCCGTGCCGGCGCATAGGCGCCGGTAAGCCCGTTGGTGTTGGTGTAGTGGTTGCCGGGGATTCCGTTGCCGGTGGACGTCATGTGGTTGTCGCCGCCGCCGTGCACGCCCATGACGAAGCCGTGCCGCAGCCAGCCCTTGTAGTACTCGTCGAACACGCCGTGTACCGACAGGATCTCGGCGCTGGTCTGGTAGTCGGGTCGGGGCGGCACGTTGTAGTTGGCCATCCCGACGCCCGCGTGGGCGTGCGGGAGAAGCAGGAATTCGCCCTTGGACCGTTCCAGTTCGTCGAGGTATTGCCGGTAGCTATCCGCGCCGGGTTTGGCTTTGGCGCCGCCGAGCCGTTTCTCGAGCCGTTCGAGTTCCGGTCGGTTCGCCATGTCGAGAAAATAGGCGTTCATGTGGCCGGCGTAACCGCCCGGCGAACCGGGTTCCGAACCGAGGATAGTGACGAACGCGTCGCTGTTGTACGTGTTCGCGGCGTCGATCATCTCCTCCCAGCCCTTTTGCGGCGGCATGCCCGGCAGGTGCAGAGAGCCGGGCAGGAAGGTTTTCTGTTCGTGCGGGGTGACGGCGCAGAAGTCGAGGCAGCCGGTACTGATTGCGTATTGGTAGTTCGCGTGCGGCGTACCGCGCCCGTCGTGATAGTAGGCGTGCTGGTGCGGGTCGCCCCAGTAGACCCGTTCAGCCCAGCTCTTGCGTACGACGATCGGATTGCCCGTGCCGGCGATTTCCGGGGCGCCCTGCACGGCCGCGCGAACGTAGTAGGTGCCTGGGTCGGCGAACGTGATGTTGCGGATCAGGTGCAGGCGTTGGGCCGCGTCCCACTCCGTAACGGCGCCGCTCCCGCCGCGCCATAGCCGTGAGGCGACGGCGGGTCCGGCGCCGTCTATCGTGAACCGCAGTGTTTCCAGTACGCTCCCGCTCTTGTTGCCCCACCGGTCGCGCACGACGATTCGGCAATCGAACGGCTCGCCCTGTTCCACACACGTCGGCGCGACCAGGCGCAGATGGTGCGGGGCATCGCCGATGACCTGGTAGAACGCGTCTCCGATGTAGCCGAGCAGTTCGTCGCCGTTCAGCACGGCAAACCGCAGGTTGAACAGCGTTTCCTCGTAGGTCTGGAGGCTCACGTCCCGGATCGTGCAGACGATGCGCGTGCCGGCCGGCGCGTCGCTGAGCAGCCGGCCCCCGGCGAAACGGCGGTATGGGAAGAAGGAACCCGGCCCGTGTACGCGCTGATTTCCGACGATCCCCTCGAAGTTGACCGCCGCACTGTCGTATGAGAAGTACGCGCGGTCGTCAGGGCGGTCGACCTGGAAGTAGTCCATGTCCGATACGAAGTGTGCCCAGCACTCGATGCTCTGGCCGGCGGCGACGGGTTTGGCCAGAACGATCTCGACTTCGAAGGTGTGGTCGCGGCCGGCGACGAGCGGGCCGCTGTCCCGCGTGGTGATCGTGCCCCATTTCGCGTAACTGGCCGGTATGTGTGCCGATACTCTGTGTTCCATGACGACTCCTGTGCCGACGGTTGTGCCCGAGCAGGCGGATCCTCGCGAGCCGGGGCGGGCGGGTCTGCCCCTATTACTACCGCACCGGTGCGCGGCGCGTCAAGCGCGCCACTTTCGGATCAGGGTTCGGGGCATGAGGCTACGTCCCGAGTTCCGGCCCTGGGCTCTCGGGAACGCCGGGCGGCACAAACGCGGAAACGGGCTCGACGACCCGCATGCTCTTCCATTTGCCTGTTCGGAATCGGGTGTAGAAGACGAACCCGAGCATGATGACGTAGGCCGATACGATTGTCCAGGCGGCGTATATGCCGGCGCCGCACCATTCGATCGCGACGAAAGCGGGCAGGACCAGCAGGCCGGCGGAGACGACAAGGATGGCGCGCATCACATAGCGCGTGTCGCCTGCCCCCTTCAGCGTGGAGGCGAACACAATGTTCAGCGCATCGAAGAGCGAGTAGACGGCCACGAACCGGAGCAGGACGGTTGCGAGCGGGCGAATGACGGCGAACGCGGCCGCGTCGGCGTGCCGGGCGAACGGACGGACGAACAGGTCGGGCCGGAGCAGGTAGAGCAGGGCGATGGTCGTCATGTAGAGGCTGGTGAGATGCAGGCCGGACCAGGTCGTACGTTCGGCCAGATCGGGCCGATCCTCACCGAGCCGCTGGCCGACCAGCACGGACAGGGCGATCCCGATCCCGATCATGGGCATGAAGGCGAGCGTATTGATGTTGAACGCGATGTTCGTGGCGGCCAGCGCCTCGGTGCCGAGCCGGCCGACGAGCAGCACGAACAGGGCGAACCCGGCGACATCCACGAAGAACTGCACGCCGCTCGGCAGTCCGAACCGCATCAGCCGCGCGAACAGCCGCGTTTCGATCCGAATCCGTGTTGTGTGGTACGTGCGCGCATGGCGCCTGCGCAGCAGCAGTCCGGTGTAGACGAGGCAGGAGAACACGGCCGAGACGACGGTGGCAATCGCGGCGCCCGCCATGCCCAGGCGCGGCAGATGCCAGCGGCCGAAGATCAGGGCGTAGTCGAGGGCCAGGTTCAAAGCCGTGGCGCCCATCGATACCCACATCACCGGCCAGGTTCGGCCGAGCCCGGAGAAGAAGCCGGACATGGCGGCAGCGGCAATAGCCGGGCCGGCGCCCGTGCACAAGATTCGGAAGTACACCACTTCGAGTTCGCGCACGGCCGGTGCGTGCCCGAAGAACCGGAACAGGGCGGGCGCGGCCGGGATCAGGCACAGATGCGCGGCCGCGCCGATGAGTGCGAGGTGCACGCCCTGCCAGACGACGGGGCCGATCCGGTTCGGCTGGCCGCTGCCGTGATACTGCGCCACGAACGTGCTCACATAGCCCGCCGTGCCGATGAACAGGCTCATGACCGTGAAGTTCAGGATGCCGGCCGGCATCGCCGCGGCAATGGCTTCCGCCGAGTACCAGCTCAGGAACATGCGGTCCACGAAATGTTGGATGGACCATGCGCTGGTGCTCAAGATCAGCGGGATCGCCACGGACAGAAGTTCGCGGTAGCCGCCCTCCGACGTCCAGCGCTGGCGCAGGCGTGCCAGGTTCCGATCTGTCATCCCCGTCTCCCCCGCCGTGCACGGCCGGAACGGAGCCGGCCGGCACGGTGCAGGGGCAAGCATGCGCTGCCGATTGCCGCCAAGTCAAGCACCCGCGTGTGCTCGGCCCGCCCGTGCGTTTCTGGAGAAGCCGTCCCGTTTGCGGCTCTGCTACGATTTGGGTTGTGCCGCGTACCCGGGCTTGATACATGATTCGTTCGGGCTGCGGCCGTTCTGCCGCCGCGCAGGGCGTGCCGTCGGCCACAGGCGTTGCTGGCCTGTTCGGAGACCAGATGCAGAACCTGAATGTCGGCAAGGCGGTGATTTCGCCGCGGCTTCCCGTCGTGGCGGGCGCATACACCACGGTGACGTTCACGTACACCGCGGGCCATCCGATCGACGATTCGGGCTACATCAAGATCGCGTTTCGCTCGGTCAGCGACTTCGGGCGCCCCCAGTTTGAGCAGCCGCAGGCGCCGAATTACTGCACCGTGGCGACGACGGGGGCGTGCCGGATTGCACCGCGGTGGGACCCGAAGGGACACACGCGTCCGTGGGGCCGGGCGTTATGGCTGCAGGTGAAAGGCGGGTATCTGGACAAGGCGCAGAGCGTGACGGTTGTGTTCGGCGACGCGGCTGCCGGCTCGCCGGGCTGGCGCATACAGACGTTTCGGGAACGGACGTTCGAATTCAAGACACTGGTCGATCCGATCGCGACGTACGAATTCAAGGAACTGCCGAAGTCGCCGACTCTCCGGGTGGTCGCGGGCGAGCCCGCGCGCGCCGTGTGCGTGGCACCGTCCCAGCTCCGCGTGAACGAGCCGTTCGCCTATCACCTAAAGCTCGAGGACCGTTGGGGCAATCCGACCTGCAAACCGAAGACGGTGCGGCATCGGGGCTTCGGGGAAGAGGGTGTGCGCACGATCGTCGTCCGGGACAAGGCCACGGGCTTGGTTGCGGAGAGCAATCCGATCGACGTTCGGGAGCGCGAGTCAGGGGTACGCGGCTACTGGGCCGATTTCCACGGCCAGTCCGAGGAGACGATCGGCACGAACACGATCCGGGACTACTTCACGTTCGCGCGCGACTACGCGTTGCTCGACATCGCGGCGCACCAGGGCAACGATTTCCAGGTGACCGATGCGTTCTGGACGACCGTCAATCGAACGACAAGGCGGTTCTACGCGCCTGGGCGGTTTGTGACGTTCCCCGGCTACGAGTGGAGCGGGAACACGCCGCTCGGCGGGGACCGCAACGTCTACTTTGCCGCCGAAGGCGGCCGGATCACGCGCAGCTGCACCGACCTGCTGCCCGGCAAACGTTCCCGCTACGCGAATTCGCCCACGGCCGCGGCGCTGTTCCGGAGGCTGAGGCGGCAGCGTGGGCCTGAGGCGTTCGCCTTCGCGCATGTCGGCGGGCGCTATGCGGATCTGCGCATGCACGACGAGGCCGTGGAACTCGCCGTGGAAGTGCATTCGGCGTGGGGCACCTTCGAGTGGCTGGTGGACGAGGCGTTCAAGCGCGGGTATCGGATCGGGATCTGCGCGAATTCCGACGGCCACAAGTGCAGGCCGGGTGCGTCGTACCCGGGTGCCGGCGAGTTCGGTTCGTACGGCGGGCTCACCTGCGTGATGGCGCGAGAACTGGACCGGGCCGCGGTCATGGCTGCGCTGAAGGCGCGACACGTCTACGCCACGACCGGAAACCGTTGCCTGCTCGACGTCATTCTGACGACGGCCGACGGCCGCCAAGCCGTCATGGGCGACGTGATCCGGGTCGGACCGGACGTGCCGCGGCTCGACGTGCGCGTGGTCGGAACCGCGCCGATCGAGACCGTCGTCGTCCGGAACGGCGCGGCCCGGATCGGAACCGAACGGCCGTACGAACAACACGAGTTGGGGCGCCGGATCAAGATCGTTTGGAGCGGCGCCGAGGTGCCTGGCCGCGCGCGGATGTGTGCGTGGGACGGCGAACTGCGCGTGCGAGGCAACGAGATCCGGGAAGTCGTGCCTGTCAATTTCTGGAATCCGGACCGCCCGATCGAGCGGGTGAGCTCGAAGCGGCTACGCTGGCAGTCGAGCACGACGGGCGGCCTGGCCGGGATGATCCTGACGCTGGCTCGGCCGGCTGCCGGATCCGTCGATATCGCGACCGTTCAGTGCCGCGCGAAATGCGCAATCCGGTCGATCGGGCTCGTTCCGACGGTCTGGAAATGCGGCGGCTTGCGCAAGCAGATCGAAGCCTACCGGCTTCCGGACCGGGCGCCCTGCACGGAATTCCCGTTCTGTCTGGGCCTGACGCGGCTGCACGAGGGGGACAACCCCGTCTGTATCCGTGTCACCCAGGAAGACGGGCACATGGCGTGGTCGAGTCCGATCTACGCGGTGCGGTAGTGGCGCGTGGTGGAACGAAATGGGCTGGACACGCCTGCATTTGTACGTGATGGTAGTACGACACAGTCAGAGCGGGACCGATTGGCACGGCGTACGGGGAGGCATGAGGCAATGGCAGAGAAGAAGATCGTGTGTCTGGGCGGCGCAGGGGGCTATTTCAAGGGACTGCTCCCGCGGTTGATGGTGTGCGAAGGGTTGGCAGGTTCGGAGGTCGTGCTCTATGACCTGGACCGGGACCGTGCCGAGCTCATGGCGGGAATGGGAACCCGGCTGGCGGGCGGGGCGGGTACGGGCTGCAGGGTGCGCGCGTGCGGCGAGCTGGGCGAGGCGGTGGACGGCGCGGATTTCGCGATCTCGGCGATCGGCGGCAGCGGGGCGGGGCTCGGCGTGTACGGCTCGCGGCACCACAATGCGGACATCGCCATTCCGGCCAAGTATGGAATCTACCAGATCATCGGCGACACCGGCGGGCCGGCCGGGATGATGATGGGCCTGCGCTCCGTCCCCGTCTATCTCAATTTCTGCCGCGAGTTGGAGAAGCGCGCACCGAACGCGATCCTGCTCAACCACTCCAACCCGATGGCTGTTCTTTGCCGGGCCATGCACAAGTACTCGACTGTCACGACGTACGGGATCTGCCACGGGGTGCAGGGCGGGATCCGGCGCGCCGCGGAGGTGCTGGGACTGCCGCCCCGCGAACTGGAGTGCGTATGGATCGGCACGAACCATTACTACTGGATCATCCGGCTCTTGCACAAGGGGACGGACGTCTATCCGGAACTGCTGCGGCGCACGGCCGAAGAGAAACCGCCTGAGGGCCAGGCGCTGACGGCGAAGCTGTCCACCGTCTATGGGTACCGAGTTCTTTACGCCGACGACAGTCATGCGGTCGAGTTCTATCCGTTCCTCGCGCAGGTGAACGGGCCGGACGATTTGCCCTACGACCTCAAGAAGAAGGTCAAGGGGCACGGGTTCACGATGCCTGAGGAGCAGGCGCCGGAACCGGAGACCCCGGCCGCACGCGCCGAGGGGCTCAGGCAATTGGAGCAGAACCTAGCGGAGGTGAAGCTGCCGGGCAAGCCGCAAGCCGGCGCGCTGGGCGAAGAGGTCGAAGGGATCATGTCGGCCATTGCGCTGGGCCGTCGCGAGCTCTGCATCGTGAACATGGCCAACGGGGGCACAATCCCGAACTTGCCCGCGACGGCCGAGGTGGAAGTGGAGGGGGTGACCGACTCCTTAGGCGTGCGGCCGATCCAGGTCGGCGAGGCGCCGCCGATCCTGAAGGCGATCCTCGAGAAGCGGTTCGTCTGGCACGAACTGGTCGCGGACGCGGCGGTCAAGGGTGACCGCAAGCTCGCGCTGCAGGCGCTGATGCTGGACGAAATGGCCATCTTGCCCGAGAAGACTGAAGCCATGCTCGACGAGCTGCTGTTGGCGTCCAAGGATCTGCTCCCGCAGTTCTTCGGCTAACGCAAATAGTATGACGTTCGCCGGCGCCATTTGCGGCCGGGCCGTCTGTCCCCCGTAGCCGGGGGACGGGGCGGCAGCGGCGTGTCTGTCCCTGCGCGGCGCGCGCGACGAAATCCTCGACAAGCCGCCCAATCCGGCTATCTTCTTGGCAGGACGCGCTGTCCGCGATCCGCATTCATCTGCAGGGGGGGGCCGGAATGTCCGCACGACCGAACATCATACACCTCATCTCGCACGACATGGGCCGCTATCTCGGCTGCTACGGCCGGAAGGTGGCCACGCCGAACTACGACCGGATTGCGGCGATGGGCGTCCGGTTCAGCAACTACTTCTGCACGGCCGCGTCGTGTTCGCCCAGCCGGGGCAGCATCGCGACGGGCTTGTATCCGCACAACAACGGGTTGATCGGGCTGGGGCACATCGGCTGGCGGGTGCGGCGCGAGGTGAAGATGCTGCCGGAGTATCTGAACGAGCTGGGCTACGAAACCTGCCTGATCGGCGGCCATCATGAGCCGCGCGAGATGGCGGGCGGGCCGGACAAGGGAACGGCGGACGGACGGACGGCGATTGCGAAGGGGCTCGGCTACAGGCATTTTATCGACACCGCGGATCTGACCCCGGTCCCTAAATACAACTACATTGGCGCGTGTCACCGGAAGCTGACCGAGCACATCGACGGGTTCATGGCCGGGGAGTCCCCGTTCTACATCAATATCGGGACGCCCGGCGCGCACCGTGCTTACACGGACAACCGGTACGGCATCCTGTTCGAGCCGGACGCCCCCGAACAGGTGGAGGTGCCGCCGTACCTGCCCGACCGGCAGGCGATTCGGCAAGACCTTGGGTATCTGCACGGTTTCGTGAAGCGGGAAGACGAGTATGTGGGGAAGATCTTTGACCTGTTGGAGGAAAAACGGCTCCTGGAGAACACGCTTTTTGTCCTGACGACGGATCACGGGATTGCCATGCCGCGTGCCAAGGGCACGAGCTACGACCCGGGCCTGGGCACGTTTCTGATCATGTACATGAAGGGCCGGTTCGAGGGTGGCAAGGTTTACGACGAATTGCTTTCGAACGTGGATTTGATGCCGACGTACGTGGAGTTGGCCGGTGGCCGGGCGCCCGGCGGGCTGGACGGGCGGAGTTTCCTGCCGCTGATGGAGGGCCGGGCGTACGAGACGCGCGGCGACATCTTCGCGGAGATGACCTACCACGACGAGTACAATCCCATGCGCGCGGTCCGCACGGAGCGGTTCAAGTACGTGCGCAATTTCGGGCGGCGGCCCAAGGTGTACCTGCCGTTGGACGTGTTCTCCGGCGCGTCCGGTCCGGCCGTGTTCGAGGACTGCTACTTCTATCTGCGGGATGGGGAAGAACTGTACGATCTGGCCGCCGATCCGTGGGAGCAGCGCAATCTGGCATCGAGCCCCGAGCACGCCGGCGTGGTGGCGGACCTGCGCGGCCGCGTGCGGGCCTGGATGGAAGCGACGGACGACCCGCTGCTCAGAGGCGATGTGCCGCCGACCGAGCAGCAGCGCCACCGGCAGGAGACCGCTCGGCATAATAACGGGTGAGCGGCGGCTCGTCGGAACTTCGGCGTGGAAGGGTGGAAGAGTGGAAGAGTGGAAAAGAATGGAAGGGTGGAAGAATGGAAGGGTGGAAGCGTGGAAGCGAGGAAGAGGGGAAGGCACGGAGGGTGGATCTGATTCTTAGCTGATGCCTCTCGTCCCCCGCGATGCTGGCGTCCTACCACTCTTCCTCTCTTCCATCCTTCCCTTCTTCCTTTTCCGTGGGCTTTCCGTTTCGGTGTCGATTTTCTGAACATTCTTCGTGCGGTGCACGTGCCGAGCGGGCACATACGGTACAGAACGGAGTAACCCGGGTGACGGATCTTGAACGGCTGAGGGAGTTTGCGGCGAGCGGCTCCGAGCAGGCGTTCCGTGCGCTGGTCGAGCGGTATCACTCGATGGTGTACAACACCTGCCTTCGCGGGCTGGCGGGGCGCCGTGACCTGGCGGAGGACGCGGCGCAGGCGGTGTTCATCGTGCTCGCGCGCAAGGCGCGTTCGATACGCCGGGCCAGGGGGCTCTCCAGTTGGCTGTTCCGGACGGCGAACTTCACGGTGGGCCATATGCGGCGCGCGGAGGCACGGCGGACGCGCTACGAACAGGAAGCGGCGGAAATGGCTGAACTGGCACGAGAGAGGAAGAGCGACGTGGCGTGGTGGACCGGTTTTGAGCCGTGCGTGAACGAGGCGGTCGCCGGCTTGCGGGGGCGGCAGCAGGAAGCGATCGTGCTGCATTTCCTGCAGGGCAAGGCGCAGAAGGAGGTGGCGGCGGCGATGGGCTGCTCGGAGAACGCCGCACGGATGTGCATCACGCGCGGGCTTGAGAAGCTGCGCACCCGCCTGACGCGCCGTGGTGTGACCGTGTCCGTTGCCGCGCTTTCCGCCTATTTGCTCGGCGAGACCGCGCAGGCCGCGGGCGCCGGCGCGGTGGCCTCGTGCCAGGCCGCGGCGCTCGCCGTGATCGCGGGGGCCTCGGGCGCGGTTTCGGCGCTCACGGCTGAGGCCGCGGCGGCGGTGGTGCGGCGGCTGTTCTGGGTGAAGGCCAAAGTGGTCGCGGCTGCCCTGGGCTCGGCAGCGGTAATCGGCGTTGGCGCCACGGCAGTCCTTCGCACGATCGCGCCCGACGCGCGGGTCAGCGCGGTTCAGGACGGCAACGACTGGACACTGCCCGACACGGTGACGCGGGTGGCGCCGCAGTCGGGGTTCGTCGTCCCGGACAACCCGTTCTGGAAGCAGCGTTCCGGCCTGCCACGCTATCAGGACGGACACAGCCACTTCGCCCGCACGGTATCGGCAACCTGGAGTGAGGTGAATCCGGCCGAGGATGTCTACGTCTGGGATGGGCTGGACGCGAGAGTGGCGCACGCCACGGCTTCGCCCGGTTCCGGATTCTTGCTGGAGATGGCGATTCACGGGCTAGCGGAACAGGCCGGCATGCGTGGGCGAACCACGGCGCCTGAATCGGTCATACCCGCCTGGGTCGTGGAGAAGGGCAAGGTATCATTCCTGTCTGACGGCACGGCGGCGGCGTGGGAGCCCGGGTGCGGCTATCAGGGCTTTCTGGGCCAATTCCTGCGAGCAGTCGGCGCACGTTACAGGGAGCATCCGCGCCTGGTCGCCGTGATGATGCGCGGGCCGCGGCCGGGCGGTGGCTTTTCGATGTCGACCGACTTGGCGCTTGTGCGCGAGGCGGAACGCAGCACGGGATTGAGCCCGGCGACGTTCGAAACCTGGGGCTTGCGCTTTGTGAACGACTGGGCGGAGGCGTTTGCGGGGCAGGAGCGCAAGCTTGTGTTGCCCGGCGCGCCGTCGACGTACGTCTACGCGAACAAGAGAGCCTATCGGGCGGTGTCCCGCCGGATTTGGGAGAACGCGTTCGGCCGCGGGTTTGGCAGTCAGATGCATACGCTCGGTTTCTGGCTGTGGTACGCCGACGAAGCCGGGTGCGGCACGCGGCTGACGGAACAGGGCTACCTGGAGTTCGACGATGCGTTTCCGCCCGTGGCGAACGGCGCGGTCTGGATGGTGCACAACGGGGACTACACCCCGCAAGGCACCGCCAAGTTCGGGCCGGCCGGATTCAACCGCATGCGCTGGTTCGCCACGAACATGCGGGTCCTGCAGATGCGCTGCAATTGGCAGAGGATCGCATCTGAGGTGGAGTCGCTCGTGGCGCAAGAACCCGGGTTCTTCCGCTGGGTCGAGCTGGAAATGGGGCGTACCGCGTCGGACAGCCCGGACGCCTGGTGCTGGCTGCGGCATGCGGACACCACGCGGATTCGCGGCGTGCAGAAGGTTGCGAACTTCGAGCGTTGGCTTCTGCAGCGCGACGTGGAACCGGGCGGTCGGACGGTGCCGGCGGCGCGCGTCGAGATCCCGGCGCTTCCTGCATACGCGGGCGACCGAAGCTATGAGTTCCAGGCGCGCCGCACGGACCGGGCCCACGGCAGCTCGCAGATCTTCTTCCAGGCGGCCCGGTCGTTCATCGCGGGCGGGCCGCACGAGGTGCTCCTGAAGGTGACCTACCTGGACGGGCCGCCCACGACCTGGCGCATGGACTACACGGGGCGGCGTTGGCACGCGCGCACGGAGACGGTCGAGACCGCCGGCAGCGGCGCGTGGAAGACCGTGACGTTCGGGGTGCCGGATATGTGTTTTCGTGGTGCATTCGCGAAGGGCATGGACTTCCGGATTTCCGTGTATGGCCCACATGACCTGACGGTCAAGCTGGTTCGTTTGATCAAGATGTCGCACGGGAGGTCACGATGAAATCGAATGGGACGCACTGCATCATCCTGGTCGTATTGGCGCTCGCCGGTTGCCGGTCCTGCTCGGACGGTGCCGAGCCCGTATGGCCGGGTTCCGCGACACGCTTCTATCCCGGTATCTATCCGCGCGCGAACGGCGAACCCGCTGCCATCGCCAAGGTGCTGGACGAGTGGTGGGCGCACGTGGACCGGGACACGTACCGCGAGGTGCGGAACGGCCGGCGGCTCACGCACGTGGGCCTGAAATGTTCGTTCTTGCCCAACGCGGTCTTTGCCCCGTACTGGCGCGAGCACGAAAAGGGCCCTCATGACTACGCCGGGAGCCGCACCAACTCGGTGCTCATGCAGAATCCCGACGCGGTGGTCGACGGGCACAAGGTCTACGATTGGTCGTGGTTCGACGCGATCCTCGCGTTCCCGCTCGTTGAACAGGGCGAGTGCAAGGTCATCTTCAAGATTGACGATCAGGGCATCGGCCGGCGCAACTTTCCCCGGTGGTGGGTCACGCAGGGGATGATGCTGAAGGAGCATGGCGATCACCCGCGGAAGTACGACTGGGTCTATGCCTGGTGTAAGATGGACTTTCTGCAGGCGTTCGCCACGCGCTACGCGGGCAATCCCAAGATTGCCGGGTTCGAGATCGAGGAATACGCTGGGATCCGGGATGAAGGGCCCGTTTGCGGCTATGTTGTGCCGGACCAGAGCTGGCAGGTGTCTGCGGAGAACGGCAGTTCCCTCTACCCGGCCAAGGCCATGCTGGAGGCAGATCCGAGCCTGATGATCTTCTTCATCGGCGCGGCCGCGTGTTGCGACCAGTACTTCGAAGGTGCGGGCTCTGGCCTGGGCCTTGACGACTTGCCCGGCGTGCAGGGCGTCTGCGTGCAAGACGTGCATTTCTTCGTGCACTCCTGCGGGGAAGCTGCGCCCGGCACGCCCGATTGCCCGCCGGGCCGGTGGGCGCAGCACTGGCTCGCGCAGCAGGCGATGATCCGTGACGACCTGGCCGTCATGGTCCACGCGGAACGCAATGGCTGGCGCGTGCGCGCGAAGAACCCGAACAACCGCAGAGGCGGGAATCTGAACCCCTGGAATGTGGCGGTATGGCCCAAGACCGACCAGGCGTGGGACGGGGAGAAGGTCGGCGGGGCGGGCACCTACATGTTTCCGGACGCCGCGTTCTGGGTGTGGTACTGTTCGGGCCCGCCCAAGGCGCGAGGCCCGGCCGCCGATTCAAGGCTGGGCCAACCCGGGCCCGACCCGGCCGGCGTGATTCCGGCGCATTTCTACGAGCCCTCCCTCCCGTGGGTGGACAAGCCGGGCGACAAGAAGGAGGGGCGCTGGCGCAACGCGGCCGATTCCTGGAACAAGATCAATCTGAATCCCGATCGCTACCGCAAAGCGTTCGAGCTCTTTGGGCCCAGCGGGACCCAGGCCATGTTCGCGTTTCCGAAGGGGTATGTGGAAGCCGTGATGCAGGCCCGATAGGCGGGTTCAGGTGTCAGATGTCCGGAGGCTGAAACCTGACACCTGAACACCGGAACGCGATCACGCAGGCGTTTGGCCACAGGCGAATGGCTGCCGCAGGCAAGGAGAAGCAGAGATGCGACCTTATCGTGGACTGGGGGTGATGATCGCTACGGGCTTGCTGGCGCTGGCGCCGGTATGCGGCGCAGCGGGAAGCGGCAACGGCGAGACGTACTTGCCCTGGACCGTGGGGACGCCGCAGCCGGTCCGGTTTGCGCCGGCTCTGGCTCTGCCCTCGCGAGTCACGTGTCGCGACAGCCGCACGAAGAACCCGGGGCAGACCGCCCAGCATGCGTACCGGGAATGGGCCGAGGCGGGGGCGTGGTCCTGGGTGAACACCGGGCGCCGGCATTGGCTGATGCTGTACTGCGGGCTCTACAACTGGCAGGCCTTCTACACCGATGAGCGGGAGAGACCGAAGGATCCCGCCGACCCCGATGATCCCGGTTACGCCTGGCGGATCCTGGACGAGCTGCTCGGCATCGATGCTGTGCGCCAAGACGGCGTGAAATGGCTCATCCGCATCAACTGGCAGTCGTGGGGCAAGGGCACACCGCAGTGGCTGATGAACGGGCAAGGCGCCGTGAACAACGAGGATAACGGGCGCGGCGGCGGCATGCTGTTTCCCGGCGCAAAGGACATGAATGAAGGACTGCCCGCCTTTCATCGCGTCTACGTGCAGAAGGAGTTCTGCTATTTTGCCGAGGCGTTCGGCAAACGGTATCGGGACAGGGCAGAGCTGGGCGGGATCATCTTCGACGAGATTCAACTGGGTCCGGACCAGATCGTCAGACCGCCGGATTTCGACTTGAACATCTATCTGCGGGCGCACGACGAGGCGATACTGGCGTTCGCGAGGAACATGCCGCACACCGCGATAGGCGTGTATCAGGTCGGGAACGACACCAGAAAGAAGCATCTTGCCAAAGGCGTCAACATCGGGTTCGGATGTGCGGACGCGCGGTTGTGGCGCGAATCGCTTGCGGCGGCCGGGCCCTGGTACCCCGACAACCCGCCCGCCTCGACCGGAGAGGGCTACTACTCCTCCGCCATGGTCTACAACTATGCTGCGCGGAAGCCGCACGGCGGCTCGCGCCACTTCTGGGTCTGTGGCTCGGAGTCGAACGGGTGGCGGCAACAGAGCGGCATCCCGGACGCGTGCGGGGGCAGCCGGAACATCCTGGGGTGCGCGGCGGGCACGTGGAAGAAGCGCCGCGAGATCGAGCCGGACTACTTCATTCAGTACCACGCGTGTGTTCCGCGCAAGCCGGGCGGGTATCCGGGCTTGAACAGCGTGCCCGGCATCGTCCATGCGAGTTGGCTTCTTGTGGACGACGGCACGACATCGCGCACGTTTGGCGAGATGCCGCGCGGGAAAGACAAGTGGGCCGAAGCCTTCCGCAAGCTCGGTCCGCAGGGCCTGGACGGCGTGCTGGAAGAGCCGTTCGGGTGGGACGGGCAGCTTCGGTAGTCGGAGATCAGTGGCTGCGTCAGTAAGGAGGGCTGCAGATGCGAAAGAGACGCCGATATCGTGGAATGGCCGCAGAGACCGCGGTCTGTCTGCTCGCACTCGCGACGGCGTGCGCGGCGGGCGGCAACGGCCAAACCTATCTGCCCTGGACGGCCGGGACGCCGCAGCCGGTTCGGTTCGCGCCGGCGCTCGCGCTGCACGTGAACGCCCACAGCCGCACGAAGAACCCCGGCGAGGTGGCGCAGAAGCAATACGAAGAATGGGTCGCAGCCGGCGCGTGGGACTGGGTGAACACCGCACGCCGGCATTGGCTGATGCTGTACTGCCCGCTCTACAACTGGCAGTCGTTCTACGCCGATGAGCAGGTGCGCCCGCAAGAGCCCTCGAACCCCGATGATCCGGGCTACTCGTGGCGGATGATGGACGAGTTCCTGAACATGGACGCGGTTCAGAAGGACGGCGCGAAGTGGCTCATCCGCATCAACTGGCAACACTGGGGAATGGGCACACCGCAGTGGCTGATGAACGGGCAGGGCGCCGTGAACAACGAGGACAACGGACTCGGCGGCGGCATGCTGTTCCCCGACGCCGTAAAGCGGAACGAAGGGCTGCCGGCCTTCCAGCGCCTCTATGTGCAGAAGGAGTTCCGCTACTTCGCCGAGGCATTCGGCAAACGCTATCGCGACCGGACGGAATTGGGCGGAATCATCTTCGACGAGATCCAGTTGGAGACGAACCGCCTCGTGCAGGCGTCCGATTTCGACCGCGACGCCTACTTGCGCGGCCACGACAACGCGATGCTGGACTTTGCGAAGAGCGTGCCGAACACCGCCATCTGCATCTATCAGGTCTGGGCCAACACCCGCAAGGAACAGCTTGCGCCGGGCGTCAACATCGGGTTCGGCTGCGCGGACGCCCGGTTGTGGGTGGCGACGCTGGCGGCGACGGGCCCGTGGTACCCGGACAGCGCCCCGGCCTCGACGGGCAACAGCTACTACACGAGCGCGATGGTGTACAACTACGCCGCGAAGAAGCCGCATGGCGGCTCCCGCCATTTCTGGGTTGTGGGCTCCGAGGCGAACGGGTGGAAGCAGCGGGACCGCATTCCGGAAGCGTGCGGCGGCAGCCAGAACATCCTGGGGCACGCCGCGGGCACCTACAAGAAGTGCCACGAGATCGAGCCCGACGACTTCATGCAATACCACGCGTGCGTCCCGCGCAATCCCGGCGGGTATCCCGGCCTGAACAGCGTGCCCGGCATCGTGCACGCGAGCTGGCTGATTATCACCGATAGCACGAAGTCGGGCCGTTGTTCGTCCGGCGAGATGCCGCGTACGAAGGACAAGTGGGCCGAGGCCTTCCGCAAACTCGGGCCCCAGGGGCTGGACTGCGTGGTGGAAGAGCCGTTCGGGTGGGACGGGCAGATCAAGTCATCAGTGATCCGTCATCAGTGATCAGCGGATGACTTGCTCGAGAACTTACTCGGGAACTTGCTCGGAAGGTTCTTTCAATGGCGCCTCGGCTACGGCATACGAGTAAACCGCAAGCGTCGAGCAAGTTCTCGAGCAAGTTTGTGTTGCTCGGGAAGACGGGGCAGCACCCCCGAACTTGACATCCACTCACTCACACGTGAGACTTCCCGGATCGGAGATGCCCGATATCCAAAGGAGTCCACACCGTGTCGCGGCCGAACATTATTTTCATCTTCAGCGACCAGCAGCGCTACAGCGCGATGGGCTGCGCGGGAAACGAGGTTGTCCAGACTCCGAACCACGACCGGCTGGCGGCGGAGGGCGTGTGTTTCGACAACGCGTTTTCCGCCTGTCCGATCTGCTCGCCGTACCGCGCGCAGGTGCTGACGGGCCGCTACTCGCACAAGAACGGCGTGCTCGACAACGAGTACGGGCTGTTTCCCGATCAAGTCACGATCGCGCAGGCGCTTCGCGAGGCCGGCTATCGGACCGCCTACGTGGGCAAGTGGCATCTGGGCTACGGGCCGTACCCGGCGGAGAAGCGGTACGGGTTCGACTACATGGCGGCTTACAACTGCCAGCACAACTACTATCAGGTGCATTATCACGAAAACGAGGAAGGCCCGCTCGACATGAAGGGGTGGGCGCCGTCGTGCGAGACGGACCTGGCTGTCGGCTTCCTCGAGAGGCACCGTGCGCAGAGCGTGGACAAACCCTTCTTCCTGATGATGTCCTGGGGGCCGCCGCACTGGCCGTACGATCAGTACCCGGACGCCTATCGCCTCTACGATCCCGCGCAGGTCGATCTGCCGCCGAACGTTCCGGAGCAGATGGCCGCCTTTGCCCGGCGCGAAATCGCGCACTACTACGGCAACGTTACAGGTCTCGATCACGAGTTGGGTCGCATGCTGGCCTGGCTGGACGATCGCGGGCTGACGGCCAACACGATTGTCTGCTATTCGTCCGATCACGGCGACCATCTCAGCAGCCACGGATACGGCAAGCCGATGGACAAGTGGCTGCACCACTCCATGCGGGCCTCGAAGGCGACGCCCTATGACGAGTCCGTTCACATCCCGTTCCTGCTCCGCTACCCGGCGCGTGTGGCTGCCGGACAGCGTGCGGATGTGCTGTTCAACAGCGTGGACGTGATGCCGACGCTGCTGGGGCTGGCGGGTGTGGCGCCACCCGCGGGCATGCAGGGCCGCGACCTCTCGCACACGGTGCTCGGCATCGAAGGCCCGGAGCCGGACTCCGTGTATCTGCAGATTCTCGGGCCCGGCTGGCCGCATCGCGGCAAATGGGTCGGCTTCTGGCGCGGGCTGCGGACCAAGCGCTGGACCTACGCGCGTTGGCACGGCGAGGAGACGGTCCTGATGTTCGACCGGGATAAGGACCCGTGGGAGATGAAGAACCTGGCCGGGAACCCGGGGTATGCCGACGTGCAGGCCGAGTTGGAGACACGGTTGAAGCGGTGGATGGCGGACACGGACGACCCGTTCGAGACGGGCGAACGCGATCCCTCGACGGGCATACTCAAGCTCGGCCAGCAGTTCACGAACGAGAAGTGGGTGCGCTGAACGGACACGGACGTGATTCTGCGAGTGCCTGATGCCGGGCGGGCGGAGCGGGGCTGAGCACATGAAAGCACGCATGCCACGCGTACGCCTTATCACCCGTGGCGCGTTGATTCGGCTGGGCGTCCTGTGTATCCTGCTCAGCGGAGGCGTGGCGATGCTGACGAGGATGCCCGGCAAGAGCCACAACGGCCCGCTCCCCCCGTTGACGGAGGAGGAAGCGGCGCTCCGCGACGCGTTGAAACGGGATGTCGTCAGGCTGGCCGAAACGAAGAGCCGCCCTGGTTCCAGACGCAGGCCATGGGCAGTTTCGTGTACGCGAAGGCGTGCAAGGCGCGCGGCGAACGGATCGTCGCGATGCTGAGCCTCGAGACGATCGGGTGCTACACCGACAAACCGCACAGTCAGAACTACCCGTTTCCCTTTTCGTGGTTCTACCCGTCGACCGGCAACTTCATCGGGTTCATTGGGAATGTGAAGTGCGCCGGGCTCGTCAGGCGGGTCGTCAGGAGCTTCCGCGCCCACACCGCGTTCCCCTCGGAGGGTGCGGCGGTGCCCGGCGCGGTGCCGGGTGTGGGGTGGTCGGACCATTGGTCCTTCTGGCAACAGGGTTACCCCGCACTGATGGTGACCGACACCGCCCCGTTCCGGTACCCCCACTACCACTGGCCGACCGATACGGCGGAAAGGGTGGATTGCGAACGCCTCGCACGGGTCGTTGCGGGGTTGGAACGGATGGTGGGCGAGTTGGCAGGGGAATGATCTTGTCGAATTGCCCCAGGCGGGTCAACCTTGTCGAGAACCTGTTCGACAAGGTTCTCGCGGAGGTGACCGTACACATGAACAAGATCACAAGACGCGCATTCATCAAGTCCGCGGGCCTCGCCGGCGCAACGTTCGCGATGCCCCGCCTGCTCTGCGCCTTACCCGCCAGCCCGGCCAAGCCCAACATCGTTCTGATCAACATCGATGATCTCGGTTGGACGGATCTGGGCTGTTTCGGCAGCCGGTACTACGAGACGCCGAATATCGACCGGCTGGCGGCGGCGGGCATGAAGTTCACCGATGCCTACGCCGCCTGCGCCGTGTGTTCGCCCACGCGCGCGGCCATCATGACGGGCCACTATCCCGCGCGGCTGGGCGTGACCGACTGGATACGGGGCAAGAAGGACACGACAGGCCGGCATCCGACGGAATACGTCGGCGCGTCTCACAATCGCCTCCTGTGCCCGCCCAACCACTTCTGGCTGGATCTGGACGAGGCGACGATCGCTGAACTCCTGAAAACAGTCGGGTATGCGACGTGTCATATCGGCAAGTGGCATCTGGGCGGCGAGGCGCACTACCCGGACAAACAAGGCTTCGACGTTAATCTGGGCGGGTGCCACTACGGCCAGCCGCCCAGCTACTTCGATCCGTACCGCCGCGGCGCGAGCAGGGCCGGAATTCCTGGTTTACCCCCGCGTAAGGAAGGGGAATACCTCACGGACCGGGAAGCCGACGAGGCGGTTGGCTTTATTACGAAACATCGCGACACGCCCTTCTTCCTGCATATGGCCCATTACGCCGTGCATACGCCGATCCAGGGGAAGGAGGACCTGGTCGAGAAATACACCAAGAAACCCAAGACGAACCAGAAGAACGCGACGTACGCGGCGATGGTCGAGAGCGTGGACCACGCCGTCGGCCGGATCGTGCAGACGCTGGAAGAACTGAGCCTCTCGGCAAAGACGCTGGTCATCTTCACGTCCGACAATGGGGGGTTGACCGGGCCCACGAACAACAAGCCGCTGCGCGCCGGCAAGGGCTATCCGTACGAAGGAGGAATCCGTATTCCGCAGATTGTGCGCTGGCCGGGTGTTGTGAAGGCGGGGAGCGTGTGCGACACGCCGGTCAGCAGCGTGGATTTCCTGCCGACTGTCTGCGCGGCGGCGGGGCTGAACCCGCCCTCGGATAAGCCAATCGACGGCGAAAGCCTCATGCCGCTGCTTCAGGGCAACGGTTTTCTCAAACGCGACGCGCTGTTCTGGCATTTTCCGCACTACCGCGGGCGCGACATCGTTCCGTACAGCATTGTCCGGGCCGGCGAGTGGAAGTTGATCAGGCGTTATGAAGGGACCCGGTTCGAGCTGTTCAATCTGGCGAACGACATCGGCGAGAAGAAGGACCTGGCCGAGTCCATGCCGGAGAAGGTTCGGGAACTGGACGCGCGATTGACCGCTTGGCTCGCGGCGACGGGCGCCAAGCTGCCGCGTGGGAACGCGGCGTTCGATCCGGCGGCCAAACCGCCTGCGCGTCGAGGACGGGAACAGAGCAAGTAGTCCAAAGTTGCTGCCGGTTCCCCCGTGACCGTTCTGGATGTCGCGCATCTTTCGCGAGCTTTCGCGGGCAGGAAATGGGCTTCAGCGCAACCGGGGCTGTTTCTCAGCTCAACGCGTATCGCCCGGGGGTTGTTCCGTAGTGCCGGCGGAAGACGCGTCCGAAATAGTTGGCGTCGTCGAACCCACAGCCCGCCGCAAGTTCCTTGAGCGGCAGACGGTAGTGCTGGCGCAGGAATCCGGCGTGCTCCATCCGCAGCCGGGTGAGATAATCCGTGAAGCCTTCCTTGCCCTGCTCGTGGAACAGACGGGAGACGTGATTCGGGTGCAAGCCGAACGCATGGGCCACCTCGTCGCGGTTGATGGGGCGCTGGAAATTCTCGCGCAGGTAATCGCACAGGGCCTGCCACGTCGCCCGCGCCTTGCCCGGCCGTTTGCGGCGGGCCTCGAATTCAAGGCGCACAAAATGCAGCAGGGCCCGCAACAAGTGCACGTCCGCCCCGCGCCGTTCGGGGAAACGGGCCAGCTCGCTGAGCGCGGCAATGAGATGCCGCGCGGGCGTGCTGAGCGGATGATCGGTGTAGTACTGAACGGACGTGGCGTTGCCGCGCTGTGGGCGCGCGCCGCGCTTGCGCAGAAACGCACCGGTATAGAGCGGGTCGAAGATGACCAACAACAACGTGTACGGACGGCGATCCATGGATTTGTGCCAGACCGTACGGCCGGCGAACATGGCCTGGCCGCGCCGCAACGGGACCTCCTGCTCCGAACCGTCCAGCGCCATGCGCACATGCCGGCATCCGTCCACCATGATGAACATTCGGGGCCGGTCCGGCACGGTAGCGTCCGGCGGCGGCGGAACGCTGTCTTCGGGAAAGAGGACCTCCTGGACCGGGAAGTCGTCCAGCAACTCGCCGAGCAGCGCCAGTACCGGCCCCCTCCGTCGTGGTTCGACGAGGTGCGGATCTATTGTTACGCTTTTCCTCATATTGGTAGGATATTCCGCTACCCTGTGATATTCAAGTTAATATAGAATGTTATTATCAGTCGAGAGAGTCGACGGACTCGATTGAATCGATTCATTCGATTCATTCGATTCATTCGATTCGATCGATTCAATCGACTCAACTCGACCATCGTGTACTCAAAGGGGGGCAACAATGCCGAAGAAGGACAAGCCGAACATACTGTACATTCTGGCCGACGACATGGGGTGGGGCGACGTGAGTTTTCACGGGTCGCCCATCCGGACGCCGACTCTGGACCGTCTGGCGGCGACGGGGGTGGAGTTGGACCACCACTATGTGTGCCCGGTATGCACGCCGACACGAACGGCCTTGCTGACGGGCCGCCATCCGGCCCGCTTCGGGAAGCACGCGACGACGCCGACAATTTACCCGGTCCTGCCGGACGGCTACGAGACGCTGGCGACCTCGCTTCGCAACGCGGGCTATGACACGGCTCTGTTCGGCAAGTGGCACCTGGGTTCCTCGCTGGATTACGCAGCGAACCGATGGGGGTTCAACATCAGCTATGGTCTGCAGGCCGGCTGCATGGACCCGTATACGCATCGGTACTGGCGGCCGGGCTATGAGCACACGTGGCACCGGGACGGCAAGCCTGTTGACGAGCCGGGGCATGCGACCGATCTGATTGGGGCGGCGGCGTATGAATGGATCCGGACGCGGAAGGGGCCGTGGTTCTGTTACGTCCCGTTCACGGCCGTGCACGAGCCGGTGAAAGCGCCGCAGTGCTGGCTGGACAAGTACGAGGGCCGGACCTACGACGACGACCCGCTTCGCGACCGGTCGTTCAAGAAGTACGCCGCCTATGCCAGCCACATGGACGGGGCGATCGGCCGGCTGATCGAACTGCTGGAGGAGATGCACCTGACGGAGGAAACGCTGATCATCTTCACCTCGGACAACGGCGCGATCGAGGGCTGCGATTCGGCCAAGAAGTGGCCGGGCTTCTATGAGGCGACCCCCCGCCTCGGCAGCAACCTGCCGCTGCGCGGGCGGAAGGCGCAGTTGTACGAGGGGGGAATCCGGACTCCGACGCTGGTGAACTGGGCGGGAACCCTCAGCCCGCGCAAAGTCGAGGAGCCGATGCACGTGGTGGACTGGATGCCGACCTTGACGCGGCTTGTGGGCTGCAAACCCGGGACGGACGCGCGCTGGGACGGGATCGATATCTGGCCGCTGCTCAGCGGCGAAGGCGGGGCGGCGGCCCGGCGCGGCATTTACTGGAACCTGCGGCACCAATACTTCGGGATGGTGCACGAGAACTGGAAGCTGATTCTGGACCGGCGCAAGAAGGAAACGACGGAGCTGTTTGACATTCTCGCGGATCCTTACGAGAAGCAGGATCTGGCGGCCGAGAAGCCGGATGTCGTGGCCAAGTTGACCGAGCTGATCGCGCAGGAACGGGAACAGGACGGCACATCCAAGCGGCCGGACGTCGACGAGGAAGCGCAGTAGAGAGGAGTCGCAGGTCGAAGGTCGGCAGGTCGAAGACCTTCGGTTGTGGTCGGGTTCTATGGGCTATTCGTTCGGGGACTGCACGGGGCCGTGACTCTTGACCTGCCGACCTTTGACCTGCGACTTTCCGACCGTCGACCGCTGTTCATCGGGCTAGGCGACACACACGTCTCCGATCGGCACCCACCGATCGTTGTAGCGTTCCTTGACGGCGAAGTTGATCGCACATTTGCCGGTGACCGGGTTGAGCAGACCGGCGGACACCTCGGCGAGCCCCGGCTTGAGTTCGGGCGGGAGCGGCAGTTCCTCTTCGATCCACACATCACCCGGCAGCCAGTTGCGCGGGTCAACGTTCTGGAGCACGCGGATGACTTCCGTGTCGCCCTGGCGGAACCGGATCGCGAACGCGTACGACTTGTAGAGGGGCGCCACGCCCACGTTTTCGATCCAGACCTGGAAGTCGAACGTCCCGCCGGTCCGCACCTGGGGGTTGTACACGGCCTGCCGGAAGACGAAGCGGTATGCCATCCGTTTACAGAAGTCGTGGAGTTTATCGATCCACGGTTCGGGCAGGACGGTCTGTTTGAACTGCACGTAGGAGCAGTGGTACTTCAGCCCCTGCTGGATGATGAAGTCGAGGTCGAAATCGTATTGATACCAGACCATGGGGGTCCAGCAGGTTTCGAAGAACACGGCCGCGTTCTTCCAGGCCGCGGTCGCGCCCGCTTGAATGATGGCGCGCGGGTAGTGGTCGTACATGTGGCAATAGGACAGGTTCCGGGCGATCTGGCACGCGCGCGGCGGAAGGGGCGCGGTGGGGGCCGGTTGCATGCCGATCAGGCTGTGCCAGCCGTAGAAGTGGCCGCCCGGCTGCAGGTCGCCGAAACAGCCGCAGCGCCAGCCGCTGCCCGAGCGGATGCCGGCGGGGAGTTGCTTGCCGCCGATATTCGCGATGCGAGGTGTGGTGGGGAACGCTTCTTTCCAGACCTGCGCGAAGCGGCCGGCCTGTTCGTCGCTGTATTCGCCCGAGCCTTCGCCCCAGGGGCCGGCGTAGGCGATATCCACGAAGTCCATCTGCGGGTGCCCGTCGTAGCGCGCGCCGATGCCCCGAATCAGATCGCCGAGATGCTCCAGATACTCGGGTGAGTCGTAGACGGGGAAGGCCCAGTTCTCCCATGTCTTGCCGAACTTCGTGCGGGTCATCGGGTACGTCTCCGCATACCAGGCCGGCACCGGCGGGCCTGCCTCCGGCCCGTGCGGGTAGAAGTGGAAGCCCACCGTCTGCCCGTGCGCGGCGGCCTCATCGAAGATCCTGTCCAGTTGCTCAAAGTCGATCTTTCCCTTCTCCGGCTCCAGGTCGCGCCACCAGAGTTTGAAATACGCGACCGTGCAGGGCAGGTACCCTTTCGTCACCTTCTGCGTACAGTTCGGGAAAAGGGTGTGCGCGGATTCCTTCCAACCCGTTCCGTGGCCCGGCCGCAGCGTGGCGCCGGCGAACGTGTTGACCGTGCAGCAGCCTTTGTGCGGGTTCGACAGGTAGGCGTCCGTCGGTGTCGGTCGTGTCCGGCGAAGCAGGGGGGTCTGCTGGAACTTCTCGCGCAGATCGGGCATGGTCGTGTCTCCTTTCGCGAGGTGCAATCTCGCTTCTTACCGAAACTTTGTCGAGAACTTTGTCGAAAACCGCCTTCGCCCTTCGCGGCTAGGGCGGGCGCAGCCTTGTCGAAGGGGTTCGGCCACCCTCTGAAGCGGCAAGGTCAAAGGGGTGTGAGCTGAGCGCTTTGAACACTTTCTAGCGACAAGGCTTTCGGATTTGTGATGCCTGGCGCGCCGTGGCTCGATAGCCTCATACGAGGGCGTCCGCCGGCGGCTCGGCGGCGCCGGTTATGGTTAGGGCGAGACTCTGTCGTGAGCCCTGCCTCAGATGCGGGGTTTTCGACAGAGTTCTCGACAAGGTTCTCGAGAAGGTTTCGGGTGGGAGGTGCCATTCATGAATCAAGATGTCGCTGTACCCGATATCCGTATCGGCACGATTATCAACACGCGGATGAAAGCGGCAAGTACGATCGAGCAGATCCTGCCGCACGGGTTTGAGTCGTTTGCGCTCTTCTTCTGGCAGCACACGCGTCAGATCGAGTGGGAGCGGCTGGCTGACGAGATCCACCGGGTGCTCGACGGCACGGGCGCGGCGATTTCCGCTATCGGCGCCTACGGAAACCCATTGGAGGCTGGGGAGATCAACCGGGAGACGGTGAAGGGAATCGAGGAATGCATTGAGAACGCCCACCTGTTCAACTGTCGTGAGGTCACCGCCATCACGGGCCGCGTGCGGGGTTGCCCGGTGCCGGCGAGTATGGATCGGCTCAAGGAGGTGTGGTCTCCGTTGCTGGAAGGCGCCGGTGCGAAGGACGTACGCATTTGTTTCGAGGGCTGGGACGGAGAAGGCACATGGCTGGACGGAGACCTGAGCGTTATGCATCATCCGGCAGCGTGGGAGATGGTCTTCGAGGCGCTTCCGTACGAGAACGTGGGGCTGGAGTTGGACCCGGGCTGCTGCGTGATTCGGCTGATCGACCCGATCGCGCTGATCCCGGAATGGGGCCACAAGGTCTTCCATGTGCACGGCAAGGACGCGACTGTGCGATGGGATGTCGTGCGGCGACACGGTACCAGCTCGTTCGTGTCCCTGCGCGACGCCAGGAAGGCCAAGGTCAAGACGCCGCCACTGTTCGGATTCTTCCGCACACCGGGCTTTGGCGACACGGATTGGCGCACGTTGATTTCCGAACTGCGCCTTGCCGGCTACACGGGCGCCATCGACATCGAGGGCGGGAACGATCCGGTCTTCAACGGCGCTTTGGAGATGACCGGGCAGGTGGAGTCGTTGCGCTATCTCAAAGAATGCCGGGGCGAAGTGTGCGTGCCGAACCCGGCGTGAGGGGGGAGCAAGGCGGAACGAAAAATGCGGATCACAGATTGGTGAAGAGACGAGGGGCCCGTGATGATGAAGGCCACGATGGACGCCTATCTGTCGCTCGAACGGGACCCGGAGGATATTCAGGCGCGCAGCGCCTTGCTCTGGGCGGCATCGCTTTCCAACAACGGTTTGTTTCACGCGCGACGCGGGTGCTATGCCGCCCACAATCTCGGGCATCCGTTCTCCGCGCGGTACGACATCCCGCACGGCCGCGCGATCGCGTGCCTGTTCCCGCACCTGCTTGAGTTCGACTTCGCGGCTATCGAAGACAAGCTGGCGCTGCTCGGAACCATGGTGTTCCACTTGCAGGGCCGCGCTCCGGATCTGGCGAGGCTGGCGTTGGCTGCGTTCAGGGGGTGGATGGAGACGCACGGGTTCTACGTGCCGCTGTCGGACTTGCCGGTAGCGCCGGGCGATCTGGAGCGCATGGCCGATGATGTGCTGGCGCTCGGTCCGCTGGACGAGCAGGGCCGCATGAGGAACATCGTGCCGATGACTAAATCGGACATTGTGAGGATCTACGAGAGGGCGATGGCGAAATTGTAGCGCAGGCAGGAATGCCTGCGCTACTGGGTCGCGAGATCGAAGGAGGAGCACATGCAGAAGACGATCACGCAACAACGGGTGGACGAACTCGCCGAACTCTCGAAGAAGCTGCGGCACCTGATCGTGCACAACACGCAGCTTACCGGCGGCGGCCATTTCGGGGCGTCGCTCTCGATGGTGGAAATCCTGACGGCGCTCTATTGGGAAGTCATGAACATCGATCCCGAGAACCCGAAGTGGGCGGGCCGGGACTACTTTGTGCTGAGCAAAGGACACGCCTGTGCCGGGTTCGCGCCTGTTCTGGCGGAGAAAGGGTTCTTTGATCCGCGGCTGTTGACGACGTTCAATCAGCTCGGCTCCTGTTTCGGAATGCACACCACTTTGAAAATGGCCGGCGTCGAACATCCGACAGGATCGCTGGGCCACGGCCTATCCGTAGGGCTGGGCATCGCGCTGGGGCTGAAGCTGGACGGCAAGCCGAACCGGGTCTTCGTTCTGATCGGCGACGGTGAGCAGCAGGAAGGATCGGTCTGGGAAGCCGTCATGGCGGCGGGCAACTGGGGGGTCGACAACCTGATCACGATCGTAGACCGTAATTTCCTGAGTCAGGACGGGGAGACGGAGAAACTGATGCGGCTCGAACCGCTGGCCGACAAGTGGCGGAGCTTCAACTGGTCGGTGAAGACCGTGGACGGCCATGACATGGGAAGCGTTCTGAACGGATTGGCGCGGCTCCCGTTCGAGCCGGACAAGCCGTCGTGTTTGATCGCGGAGACCGTGAAGGGGAAGGGCGTTTCGTTCATGGAGAACCAACCCAAGTGGCATTACGGGATCATGACCGATGAACAGTACGAAACCGCGACGCGCGAGGTGCAATTCGACGGCGCGCGACTGCGGAGCCACGAGTGCCTGGGGATTGAGGCGTAGAGGTCGACTATGGGAGACAGAACTGCCCGCGAAAGGGCGCGAAAGAGGCGCGAAAAGGGGAGGAGAAGGTGTTCGGCGGCCATCGTGCGTGCCTGGCGTGCGTAGAGTTGTTGCGGGAATCGAAAGGATTGCCACGAGTCAACATCGCCAAAGGGAACTCTGATGCGTGTGCCCCGTGGCAATCCTCGATTCCCGCAACGATCGCCTTCAGAGGGGAAAGAGAATGCGGACGCAGCAACTTTGAGTTGTTTGCGCCGCGGAAGATGGGATTCTCGCAAAGGCCGGCGTGGCGCAAACAGTTCAAAGTTGCTGCAGGTTCACCCGTGCAGTTCTCTGCATTTCGCGCATTTTTTGCGAGCTTTCGCGGGCAGAAGAGACACGTAATTCAGCCTTGAGCGGGGAGGACGCACGATGGCCAGTCTGGACGGATTCACGATGGCGAGTTTCAAGGAGATGGCCGGCCGGGATTCCTACGGCAAGATGCTGGCCCAGTGCGGGGAAGAGGACGAACGCGTGGTTGTCCTGAATGCCGACTGCCAGCATCCGACGCGGGCGACGTTGTTCGCGGCGCGGTTTCCGGAACGGAACTTCAATTTCGGCATTGCGGAGGCCAACATGATCAGCGCGGCGGCGGGGTTGGCGATCGCGGGGAAGATCCCGGTGGCGGCCGGGTTCGGGTTTGCGATCTCGCTGCGCGCGGCGGAGCAGATCCGGACTAACGTCTGCTATCCGAACCTGAACGTGAAGGTGGTGACGACGGCCACGGGGTTGTCCATGGGCACAGGGGGCCCTACGCATCATTGCGTTGAGGATCTGGCCCTGATGCGCGGCATCCCGAACATCACCATCGTCTGCCCGGCCTCTCCCATCGAGAATGCCATTGCCACCCGTGCCTGTCTGCTCGAGCACGAGGGGCCGGTCTATCTGCGGTTGGTCAGGGGCGAAGATTTCGGGGGGACCGACGAGATCTACCAGAAGGAGGATATCTCCTTCGAGATCGGCAAGGCCATCACCTTGCGGGAAGGCGCCGACATCACGCTGATGGCGCACGGCAACGCCGTGGGCCTGGCCCTGCTTTGCGCCGAGAAGCTCGAGGAACTGGGGGTCGGTGCCCGCGTGATCAATATGCACACGGTCAAGCCGCTCGACAAGGAGACGATCTGGCAAGCGGCGGAGGAGACCCGCGGCATTGTCACAATTGAGGAGAACAACGTAGCCGGCGGGCTCGGCGAGGCGGTGGCGGCCGTGGTTGCCGCAAAGGGGCGCGAATCGCTGGCGCCCGTGCGGCTTGTGGGCATTCAGGATGAGTTCTGCAAGATCGGTGCGAGCAAGGACCTATGGGTGGAGCACGGCTTGAACGAAGAAAGTGTGATCGGTGCGGCGAGGGATATTCTGGAGGGGTAGGGTAGAGAACGGGCTCGAGCACTTACCCGAGAATTCACTCGGGAACTTGCCTCGAGCCGAGTTTCCGGGGTATTCCGGGCACGTTCTCGAGTAAGTGCTCGAGGCAAGTTGGGGAAAGAGGAGCAACCCATGAGCAGGTTCAAAGACAATTTCGAGATCGGGCTGCAGACGTGGTCGTTGGGCCACTATCCGGATCATGACTACATCCTGCAGGCATGCGAGGATTTGGGGATCCGGCACGTCGATATCGGGAACTGTCATTTCGAGTTCGTCGGCAATCGCCCCTCTGCCAAGGTGATCGACAATCACCTCAGATGGCTCAACACGCACACGGCCGACGGGCTCAATGTGCGGTATGAAGGGGAGCGGAATTTTCCCGGCGGCAGTTTTCTGATTCCCTGCATTCGGGAGACGCATTTTCGCGGTGCGGGCGACCAGGGCGAGATCGTCTTCGGCTATCAGCAGACCGACTACGCGTCGCTGGCGGCCCGGTACCGGGAAAAGGGGATCACCATCGATACGTTTGGTCCGGGCGGGCTCCCGTGGCGGGCCGACGACGGGGAGCAGGAAGCGCGCCGTATATTCGAGTTCGGCAAAACGACCGGCGCGGGCTTCATTGAACTGCACACGATCAAGGAGCCGCAAGTCAGGGCTCTGGAGGCCTTGCAGGAAGAGTACGGAATCAAGGTGGCCATCCACAATCATGGGAAGAGGCACGAATTCGGCAAGATTGAGCAATTGAAACCGTTCTTTGAGAAGACGAGCTTCAGCTTCAGTCTCGACACGGCCTGGGCGGTAGACGCGGGTGAGGATCCGCTGGACATGGTGCGCGCGTTCGGCGACCGGCTCCTGTGCGTGCACTGCAAGGAGTTCGAATACGAGCCCGACGGTTCGTACCACGGCGTGGTCAGCGGCTCCGGCGCGTTTGATCTGCCGGGGTTGATCAAGCTTCTCGACCAGAGCGGCTACGACGGCCTGTTGGCCCTGGAGTACGAAGGGTTCGAGCGCGATTCCATCACGCCTCTGTGGCAAAGCAAAGCCACGGTCGAAGCGCTCGTGGCGGCGCTGTGAGCGAACGGGAGCGTTCGGAGCCAGCTGTATGTCGTCATGCATCCCAGCGCGGTGCGAGCCCGTGTTGACATTGCGCCTGTTGATCCCCATACTCATGCCCGGCTGGTCCGGCCGATCCGGGCCGGCCCGTACGGCGCGCCGGAGCGATCGGCGTTCCTCGAGCCACGTCTTCGCCCTTCCGGCATAACTGGAGAGATGAACCATGGTCGAACAGCCGACACCCGAACAGATCCAACAGATTGGCAGTGCGCTTGCCGACGGGCGCAAGATCGAAGCGATCAAGATCTACCGCGAGGCGACAGGGAAGGGGCTGAAAGAGGCCAAGGAGTTCATCGACGAGCTGGTTCCCCGGCTGCAGGAACAGGATCCGGAGCGATACGGGAACCTCACGGTTTCCCGGGGCACGGGTTGTGCGGGGGTGATCCTGTTCGGCGGGGGTTCGGCCGCCTGGGCGATGCTGCGGCTGGCGTTGGGCTGAACGGGGGCTTCGACCGGGCGGGCGGAAGGCAGAAGCAACGGGACGCCGCTTCTACTCTCAAAACGAGAGCAGGCACTGCCAGATAAACATGTTGCCGAGCGCGTCGACGTTGGACCACACCTGTTGGGCGAGCGCCTCGTTTTCGATCTTCGCGGGCAGTTCCTTGCGCTTTTCGGCCCATGGAATGCACGCGCCGGGCGCGACTTTCGGGGCAGGACGCCCGGCCATACCCTTCAGGCTTTCTACCGAAGCGCCGTCGGCAGGGCGCGCGTTGAGCGGCCCGTTTCGGCCGTCGGAGTACACGCCGTACTCGCGTGTGAACTCGGTGAGCGCCTGCATGTTCTCGATCTTCGTGTCGTTCTGCATAATGGCGCTCGCATCCATGATGTAGCCGCCGTCCTTCGCCACGGTGTCGATCACCGTGCGGCAGTAGTCGCGCACCTCGTCAGGGGAGCGGTAGGCGAGAATGAAATTCGGGATTCCGCCGCTGAGACAGAACTTGTGGCCGAGCTTCCTGTGGACCTCCCCGATATCCGCCATGTCAACGTGATAGAGAATACTGCGGTCCGGCAGTTCGGCGAACGTGCCGAGGTGCGCGTTCCAGTCGCCCTCGGCGTAGAACATCGTCTGGCGCCCGTTCTTCCAGAGCTCCTCGATGATCGGCTTGAGCGTCGGCCAGTAGTGGGAGGCGTACTGGGCCGGCGTGACGAATGGAACGCAGCCGCGATGCATCCAGAACCCGATCGGGACCTGGCCGGTCGGGTCCGACGAAGACAGCGCCACGTTGTACAAGTGGGGCATGAGTGCTTCGCAGGCGGCGAGCACCTTGTCCGGCTGTGTAACCATGTCGAGCGTGAGCCCGACATACCCGCGCAGTTTGTCGGCAATGATGTCGAATGGGGCCTTGAAGATCCCGGCGATGGCGGAGGGCATCCCGTACTCGGTCCGCAGACGGGCCACCTGCGGGCCGAACGCCGTGAAGTACTGCAGCATGGCCATGCCGCCCTTCACAAGCGCGAGGTTGTTGCGGTAGGACGGTTTGCCGTCCATGGGGCTGACGTCCGCCGAGACGCGGGGAAGCCACACGTTGTAGAGGAACCCGGTGGGGTCGTCGATCAGCGCATCGTATTCGTCGGGTTTCATGAACGCGTCTTCTTCGCGCGGCTCGCGGAATTGGAAACCCGTATCGGCGGGCACGTCGATGCCGGGTATCCCGTAGTATTTCAGGCCGATCGCCTGGGTCAGGCCCGTCCAGACGTAGACCATATTCGCGACCATGGCGTCCCAGTCGAAGTCGGCGGCGCACTTGCACACGGCTTCGAACGCCTTGGTGTAGTCGTGCGTGACTTCCTGTGCGGTGAACCCGGCGTACTTCGCCGTGAATTCCGCCACGAATGGACGGATCGGGATCTTGTCCGGTTTCTCGTTGCGCAGCGCGGTGACGTAGCGGCTGAGCCGTTCATTGTAGAGCGTGGTCATGTCTGTCATGCGGGACCTCCTTCTCATGCGCCAGGTGCAGGATACACCACGGCATGAATCCTGTCTTGGCACTAGTGGGCGACTGCTTGTATGATTTCGGCAGCGGCCGGGCGCCGCTTGAGGGAGGTGCGGCCATGCGCAAGGGGAATACAAGCATGAAGACGGGCTCTATGAAAGAACGATTCTTTGCCGATTTGAGCAACGTGGCTTCGGTTATCCGGCTGTTCGAACATCTGCCAGACGTGCATTTTTTCGTCAAGAACGCGAACGGCGTGATCGTGGCGGCGAATGAGTCGTTCGTGAAGCGGATGGGCGCGCGGACGGAGGCGGACCTGATCGGGAAGACGGCGTTCGATATCTGTCCGATCGAATTGGCCGAGGCCTACGAGTCGGACGACCGGGACGTGATGCAGACGGGGCGGGACTTGGTCGATCGGGTTGAGCTGAACCAGGCGGCGGACGGCGCGGTGAACTGGTTCATCACGAGCAAGGTGGCTCTTTACCGCCGGGACGGGTCGGTGGCGGGCATCGCGGGCATCGCGCGCGATGTCGACAAGGCGCGTGCGGTATTCCGTCCTTACGAGGAACTAGCGGTCGTGATGGAGCACGTGCGCGAACACTATCCGGAATCGATCAAGATCCCCGCGCTGGCCAGGCTGGCGGGCATGTCGCTGAGCACCTTTGAGCGGCGTTTCATGACGCTGTTCGGCATGTCGCCGCGGCAGTACCTGGCGAAGTACCGGGTGAACCAGGCCTGCGAGCGGCTGGCCGATCCGCGCAAGAGCATTGCGCAGATCGCGCAGGAAGTCGGCTTCTACGACCACAGCGCGCTGACCCGTCATTTCGTCCGGCACATGGGCATGACGCCGCGCGCGTATCGAAAGCGGCGGGTAAAGACAGGGGGGCTAATCGTCAATCGGTAATGGGCATTGGGCGGATCGAGCAAGTTCCCGAATAGGTTCTCGAGCAAGGAACGCGCACCGCCCCACGATCAACGGACCCCGCGCGGAGCGGTTGTGAGTTGGTCGACGAGCAGCGCCCGGGTGCGGATGAAGCCCTTCGAGGTCCGTGCGATAGGGACGTCGCCGATCAGCGCGTGGGCCATCTGGTACCCGATCTGTTCGTAGTCGGGGAAACAACAGGTCAGCCCCAGATGGTAGTAGACGGGATCGTGTTCCGAACTGATGAGCGAGAGTCCGCGCGGGACATCGATTCGCGCATCGGTTGCCCACTGCAGCGCCTCGGCGGCACGCGCGTCTTTCATGAACACCCACAGGCGGGCCTTTGGAAAGCGGGTGTAGACCTCGGCGAAATCCTGAAGCACCGCGGTCTCGTCGAACAGGATCCGCGCCGGCACGTCCTGATATTTTTTGAGGATCAGGCCGGTGACCGGCTCCGCGATGGAGGCGGCCAGCTTGCGGGCAAGGCTGCCGGGCGACTCTCTCCTGTCGGCGCGCGGCACGGCCACGATTCGGAAGACGAAATCGGGGGCCAGGTGCTTGAGCTCGGCCCGGTATTTGGCCAGGTGCGCCACGATCATGGCGTTTCCGGGGTCGGCAAAGAAATTGGCCTCCCGGCAGCCGCGAGGGACCATATACTCGGCCAAAGCCCTGGCCGACGCAGTCAGCACATTGCCGCGCGCAATGAGGTGCATGCCGCGCGGGCGCCGCTTGAGCGGCGTGCCGCTGCCGTCGAGCAGCAGGCGCGGGGCCCGGCGGTCGAAGGCGGCGGCTGATCGTACGATCCGGCGCCAGCTGTCGCGTACCGCCTCGAAATCCGAATGGTTGCGCAGGCTGAACACGATACCGGTCGGAAAGCGTCGACGCCTGCGCCACAGCCTGGCGCGCATCTCGAGTTCGGCGAGCGCTTCGAAACGAAGCACGAATCCGTTCGCCAGCAGTTCGCGCTCCATCTTCCGGTAGGCCTGCGCAAGCGGGTCGGTCGTAAACAACTGCGCGAAGTCCGCGCTCTTCGCGCAGAACAGCACCACCTCCCGAACGGCCTCGGGGTGCAGCACGTCCTTGAAGCCGCCGACCCGGAACGTGCGCCCGGCTTTGACGACCACCTGCTCCGCCTGCAGGATGCGGTATGCCGCCTGCACGGTCCCGGCCGATACCCGGAGCTGATACACCATCTGCTTGATCGGGGGCAGAACCTGCCCGCGGCGGAGTTCGCCCGCGCGAATCGCCTTCAACAGATGATCGGCGACGGTCTGGGCGGAGGATTTTGCAGACGCCATGTCAACGGGTGCGGGGGGCGGTGGGTGCGGGAGGAATGTTCCCTTGCCCTGTATGCGCGTCAGGCGTCCGTCGGCTCGGTACCGCGCCACCAGGCGGCGAACCGTGCTCTTGGATATGGCGAATTGCTCTGCCAGCCGATCGTCGGTAGGAAGCCGCTCGCCCGGTTTGCCGGTCTCCACCCGTTGTCTCAGCCACGCCGAGAATTGTTCCGATGGCTTCACGCGTCCCTCCGGCTGAACCCGCGTTTCCGCCGGAATACTGGCGGTCCGGCGCGGTCTTCGTCAAGGCAAAATGAGCACTATGGCAACTTTAGGGTGACAACAGGATTGATTTTGGGCGCCGGGAGCAACGGGGAGGGGGGTAGACTAGAGACAGGACGAGGGGGTGCTGGTTTCAACGGAGACGGCGCGATGAGAACAGACGGCATTCGGCCCTGCGCCAGAAACCCGATGTACTGGCAGTATCGCGGTATGCCCGTGCTTCTGCTGGGGGCCACGGACGACGACAACCTGTTCCAGTGGCCGGCGGACAGGCTGGTGGCGCATCTCGATCTGCTCAAGTCGGTGGGGGGCAATTACATTCGCAACACGATGAGTACGCGCCATTCCGCGTTTCCCTACAATGACGACGGGATGGCGTACGCGTTTCGCAGGCGTGCTGACGGCAAGTACGATCTGGACGAGTTCAACACGGAATACTGGGACCGGCTGGAGCGGCTGCTGCGCGAGACCGAGGCGCGCGGGATCATTGTGCAGAACGAATTGTGGGACGCGGGCACGTTCGGCCGCAACGGCGGCTGGGAACTTCAGCCCTGGAACCCGGACAACAACGTCAGCTACACCTACGAAGGCACGACGCTGGAGCGCGCGTGGGTGTGGCGGGACGGGAACCCGTTTTTCAGCGCGGTCCCGGCACTCAACAACGATGCGGTTCTGATGCGGTACCAGAACGCGTACATGGCGCGAATGCTGGACCTTTGCCTGACGTACGACCACGTGCTGTATCAGATCAACAACGAGAGCCGCCTGCCCTACGCGGTCAGCGACTACTGGGCGACCTTCATTCACCGGCGCGCGCAAGAGCGAGGGCGGACGGTGCACGTCTGCGACAGCCGGAATATGCACGACGAAGACAGCGAATTGGGGTTCTGCCGGGCGGAGAGTGCGGACCACGCGCACACGCTCTCACACCCGGACCTTTACACGTACGCGGACATCTCGCAGAACGGGGGGAACACGGGGCAGGCGCACTACGACAACCTGCTCTGGTTCCGCGGGCAGGTTCAACAGTCGACCCCTCGCCCGGTGAACCACACCAAAGTCTACTTTTTCGTGTGGCCGACCGGCGCACACTGGAAGGATGCCTCGGCGGGGTCGGAGCAGATTGCGACGGAGCGGTTCTGGCGCACGGTGTTCGGCGGCGGGGCCAGTGTTCGATTTCACCGGCAGAAGGACGGGCCGCCCTGGCTGGACGGCCGGGGCGGGGTGGGGCTTTCGCCTTGCGGCCAGGCGCACGTACGCAGCGCGCGGATGTTCAGCGACGCGCTCGACGTTGTTTCCATGGCACCGAGCCCCGATCTCCTGCGCGGCCGAACGGAGAACGAGGCGTACTGTCTGGCGGAATCCGGCCGGCAGTTTGGCGTGTATTTCACCGGAGAGGGTGACCGAAGGGTGGAGTTGGACCTTGGATCGGCTCCCGGCACACTCGAGGCGCGCTGGCTGGATATTGGCGAATCGAAGTGGTCGGCCCCGATCGAAGCACGGGGCGGCGGCGCGCTGCCGTTGGCGGCGCCGGGGCCGGGACAGTGGGCGGTGGCGCTCCGAGCGCGCGGCGTGGCGGGCGAGGTGTGAAGGAGAGGAGGAGCATGCGATGACAACGGTGGCATTGTTCGGAGCGGGCGGGAAGATGGGGGTGCTGCTGACGCGCAACATGATGGAGAGCGAATTCGACATGCTGTACGTCGAGCCGGGCGCCGCGGGGATCGAGCGGCTGAAGGAATTGGGGCTGTCGCCCACGCCCGCCGCAGAGGCGTTGAAGAAGGCGGACGCGGTGATTCTGGCGGTACCCGACGCGCTCATGGAAAAGATCGCCGGTGAAGTCGTGCCGGGGATGCGGTCCGGCGCGATCCTGATCACGCTGGACGCGGCGGTGCCGCTGGCGGGGCGGTTGCCCGCGCGCGCGGACGTGGCGTATCTGGTTACGCACCCCAGTCACAAGAGCCATTACTTTCCGAAGAAAGAACAGAGCCTCGTGAACGCGTTGATTCAGGGCACGGACGAACAGTACGCGTTGGGGGAACGGATCGCGCGCCAGATGCACGCCCCCGTCGGCGACTCGTACCGCATGACGCTGGAGCAGCTGGCGTTCCTGGAACCGGCGGTGGCCGAGACGCTGGGCATCGCCGTCCGAGTGGCGGTGAAGGAGGCGATCGACGAGGCCGTCCGGTTCGGCGTTCCCGAGGATGCCGCCTGGGACTTCATCAGCGGCCACCTGGGCGGCATCATCTGCGGCGTATTGAGGCGGCGCAACACCGGGTGGCTCTCGGAGGGTGCGCTGCTGATCGGCGACTGGGGCTACCGGCGGATCCTCCGGGAGGACTGGAAACAGATTTTCACGTCCGAGGGGCTGCGGGAGCAAGCGGAGGTGATTGCGGCGGGTACGTATGAGGGCCGCAAAGCGCTTGCAGGCACGACGATTCGTACGGACTGATGGGGGCGGATGCCGGGAGGGGCGCGGCTGATGAAATACTCGCAAGCCAGGCAGGGCCGCACGTTCATTGTGCGGCTGGATCCGGGAGAGCCGCTTGTCGAGAGCCTGATCGGATTGGCGGAGCGCGAGTCGATCGCGGCGGCGGCGGTTCTGGTGCTGGGCGCGTTGGACGCGGGCAGTTCCCTGACGGTGGGGGCGGTCTTGGAGGCGGGCGGCAAGCGCGGGGCGATCCGCCGCGCGCTCGGTGCGGAGCGCGAGGCGACGGGGACGGGCACGTTGGTGCGCGACGAGAAAGGCCGGGCAACCGTGCACGTGCACGTGGCCTGCGGGCGGGAGGACTCGACGATCACCGGCTGTGTGGGCAGGGATGTGAGCGTGGGCTATTGCCTGGAAGTGATCGTGACGGAATTGCTCGATACGAGAGCGGCGCGCACCGTGGATCCGGAAAGGCACGCACGGCTGTTGGTGCCGTGAGGGGACCGGAAAGGCTGGAAGAGTGGAAGGGTGGAAGGATGGAAGAGTGGAGCGGTGGAAGAGTGGAGGGGGCGGGACGAGGAGGCCCCCGCGCGGCATGCCGGCGTTGCAGCCTCATTCTCCCATCCTTCCATTCTTCCACCCTTCCATCTCTCCCCTGTAGGTGAGGGGGGGCACACGTGACGGACGTTCGCCGGGGCGGCATGATCGGAGCGGGCGCCTGGTGCGAGCGGCAGCTCAACGCCTGGGCCGCTGTCGACGGGGCGCAGATCGTGGCCTTGTGCGATCGCCATCCCGAGCGGCGTGATCCGATCGCGGCGCAGTTCGGGATAGCGGAAGCGTTTGACGATTTCGAGCAGATGCTTGACGTTGCCGAGCTGGACTTCGTCGACATCTGCGTGCGACCCTATTCGCACGCCGTGCTGTGCCGGTTGGCCGCGGAACGCGGGCTGCCGATCCTGTGCCAGAAGCCGTTCTGCACGAGCATGACGGAGGCGCTGGAGGTCGTGTCGTTCTGCAAAGCGCGCGGGGTGCGGCTGATGGTCAACGAGAATTTCAGGTGGGAGGACTGGTGCCGGAAGGTGAAGGAGATTCTGGACTCGCACGTGCTGGGCGCGCCCGTGCTCGCCCGCTATCATGCGCGCGGCCGGTTCGCCGTGGGCGGCAAGGTCCCGCGCCAGGCATACCTCCTGGACATGCCGCGGCTCGTCGGTTACGAGATGGGCGTGCATTATTTCGACTCTCTGCGGTACTTCTTCGGCGAGCCCGAATCCGTCTACGCCCGCATGCAGCGCGTCAATCCCTGTGTGAAAGGGGAGGACGTCGTTCTGGCCGTCCTGGGGTACGAGGGATTCACCTGCACCCTCGACATCAGCTGGGCTTCGTTTCCCATCCCGGGCTTGGACCACAGGACGGAACGCGGGCGCGGCATCCCGGAACTGCTGGAGGTCTACGGGACCGACGGCACGCTCGCGGTTCGGCCCAGCGGCGAAATCGAGGTGATCACCCCGAGTGGCCGGTCGACTTGCGACGTGTCGCCGGAAACGTTGACACGCGCGCTGGCCGTCGCTCAACAGCATTTCGTCGACTGCCTGGCCAGCGGCGCGGAGTTCGAGACCAGCGGCGAAGAAACGCTCAAAACCATGGCGCTGGTCTGGGGTGCCTACCTGTCGGCGGAAGAGGGGCGGGTGGTGGCGCCGAGCGAGCTGCAGGGAGCGCCCGTGGGGTGTTGACGCCCGCGCCCCGGCCCGAGATCGATTGCCGTCGACGGCAATCGACGGCAGCCGATTGCGATCGAAGACGGAGGCCGGTCTTCGGCATGGAGGAAAGGCACGATGGACCTGAGACCCTACACGCACAACCCGTTCTACTGGCAGATCGACGGCACGCCGACTGTGCTGCTGGGCGGTTCGTTTCAGGACAACCCGTTCCAGTGGGTAGGGGTCGACCACGAGTTCCTGTGCGGGCATCTCGATACGCTGGTGAGCGTGGGTGGGAACTACATCCGCAACACGCCGACGGTTCGAAACGTGGCCTGCCCCGAGTGGAGTGATGCCGGCATGGCCTACCCGTTTCTGGAGGTGGCCCCCGGCAAGTTTAACCTGACGCGGTTCAACGAGGAGCCGGGGCGCGATTCGTTTTTCGGACGGCTGGACGCTTTTCTGGCGGAGACGCGCCGGCGGGGGATTGTCGTGCAGCAGGAATTGTGGGACGGCTTCGGGATCGCCGCACCGTGGGAGAAGGAACCGTGGAACCCCGACAACAACGTGAACTACACCTGGGCGGAGGTGTCGTCGATCATCAGGCCTGATGACTACGGCGGGATTTACGATGCATCCGTGATCGATCCGGCGAACCCGCTGTCCCGGGCACGGCAACGCTACGTGGACAGGCTGCTGGACACGACGCTCACGTATGACCATGTGCTGTACCAGGTCGGCAACGAGCTGGGCCTCGCGTGGGAGGCGTCGGAATACTGGACCCGGTTCGTTCTGAACAGGGCCGCGCGGGCCGGCCGGCAGGTGTACATGTGTGATCAGAGGCGGTACCACAAGTCGCCGTTCGATCATGTTCGGGACGAGGCGAAGTCGCAGGACTTCGAGCAGGCTGACAACCTGTACCCCGTCGAACATCCGGACGTATTCGGCTTTCTTGACTTCTCTCAGAACGGCGGGAACGTCGGGGATCGGCACTACGAGAACCTGCAACGGTACCGGAACCGGCTGAAGAGGATGGGGGGGCGGGCGGTGCGTCCGATCAACCACACGAAGACTTATGCGATGATCTGGCAGTTCGACAGCACGGGCTACAACCGACCCGTGCCGACCTGTTACGAGGACGAGTGCTTTCTGTCGCAGAACCGGTTCTGGTGCTCCATTTTCGGCGGCGCGGCGGCGGTGCGGTTCCATCGCGACACGCTGAGCCACGCGCAGAAGACCCGGCCGGGCGCTCTGTTCGGTATTGGGTTGCGGCCGGAAGCGCAGAGGCACATCCGCAGCATGCGGATGCTGCTGACCGACCGGGCCGGCATCGACATTACGCGGATGGAGGCGTGCCCCGCGCTTGTGGTTGGAGCCCGCGAGCCCAACGAAGCTTTCGCGCTGGCCGAGCCCGGCCGGCAATACGCGGTATACTTCCCGGGCGGCGACATTCGGGTGCACAATCGCAACGCCTATGAGCGGGTCGCCTGCGACAATACGATCCGGATCCGGCTGCCCCGGGGCACCTACCGCGAGCGGTGGCTCGACATCAACCGTTCCCAGTGGATCGAGCGGGGCGAGTGCCCCGGCGGAACCCGGACCCTCGCGGTGCCGGCGGGCGAACCTTGGGCGGCGGTTCTGCGTCCCGTGGGTCCCCGGCGTCCCGAATAGCGCCCGCAGGCGGCCCCTCCCGGCCCCGCGCCCCGCCACCTTTGCATTGTATTTCCCCGCGCTTTGGCGTAATCTAGACACCTGCCGTACATGCACGGGCGCCGGACGGACAGGTTTCTGCATGGCCACACGCAAGACAGACCTCTGCATAGCCACGGGCGTTGCCTCGGATGAACCCTTTGTGCTGCTGTTGCGGGAGGCGTGCGCGCTGCGCCGGCTGAGCTGCGTGGTGTGCAACGACCGGAACATCAAGCGCGTGCTCGCGGCCGCGGAAGACGGCCGGCTGCGGATAGGCACACACGTGGACCTGTTCGGGCACCTGGCCGATACGAACAACCCCTACACGCGCTTAAGCTATGCGGCGAAAGACGGCGGCGCGTTCACGATCAACGAGCCGAAGAACGCGACGATGGCCGAGAACAAGGCGGTGATGCACTATGAATTCGAGCGGGCCGGAATCCCGGTCCCGTTCACCGTCGTCGTGCGCAACTGGAAGCCCGCTCGTTTCGCGCTTACCCGCCGGCAGCGCGCGCGTCTGGGCCGCCCCTTCATCGTCAAGCCGGCCCGCGGCTACGGCAAACAGGGCGTCGTGAAGGTGACGCACGGCTCGCTGAAAGCGATTACCCGCGCGCGGCGCTTCGACCGTGGCGACGATTTCCTGCTGCAGGAGTTTGTGGAGCCGGTCTGGTTCGGCCCGCGCATGGGTTGGTTGCGCGTGCACTACGTGCTGGGCGAAGTGATGCTATCGTGGTGGGATACGTTGACGCAGCACTACACGCCGGTCACGCTTGGCGAGTTCCGCGCGCACGGGCTCGCCGGGTTGGTGGTGATCGCCCGGAAGATCGCGCAGACCTCGGGCATGTGCTACTTCTCTACGGAAGTGGCGATCGTGCGCCGGCACGGCCGAACCCTCTTTCTGGTTGTGGACTACGTGAACGACCCGTGCGACATGACGCTGCAGACCCGGAGCCACAGCGGGGTTCCGGACAGCGTGGTCGAGCACGTGGCCGACCGGATCGCCGAAGCGGCGCTGCACGTTGCGCGGAACGGAGACGCGTACGACGACATCGGGGTCTGGTTCGCGGGGTAGGCCAAGGCGCCTGCCCCGCGCCAAGACGGGTCAGAGCGGCAAGGAAGAACGGGGGACGTCGCCTCCGGGTTGGCGTGGGCGCGCGTGAGCGTCGAACGAAGCGCGGCACTGGAGCGGGCAGGGGACCATGGGTTCGCGAACACGATATGAGCTGGGTGTGAACTGGTTCCGGGACCATGCGGACCGGTTCCTGACGGAGGTGGCATGCGCCGCGCGGCTGAGGCGTATTCGCTGGATTGTGATCCCGAAGGAAAAGGCGGTTCGCGCGCGCCGGCGGGTGGACCGAGGGTCGCTCCGCATCAACCTGTTCTTGAACACACAGGCGGACGGCGTGAACATGGAAAGCGCGGAGATGCGCCTGTGCCGCAGCCTCAAGGCGGCGGGAACGCTGGTGGTGGAAGACCCGGACGACGCGCCGTTCTACGCGGATCGCGCCTTGCAGTTTCAGTATCTGGACCGTTCCGGCGTGGGGGTGCCGCCCTTTGTCGTCACCGACGGCTGGCAGCAGGACCGGGCAGGTTTCACGGGCGTGCAGCGTGCGCGGCTTGGGGCGAATTGGGTGGCCCGATCCGCCGTCGGGATGGGGAAGGTCCGCTGCCTGCACAGCGCTGCCCAGTACGTGACGGCGGCGCTGAGCCGTGCGGGCTTCCCTCGCGGGGCGAAGCTGCTGGTGCACAAGAGCGTTCACGGTTCGCGGGCGGGCGGCGCCGAACTGCGGTTCCTGGTCTGGTACCTGTTCGGCCACATCGTGCCCTGCTGGGCCGGTCCCGGCTCGCAGGGGCGCGAAATGGTTGCCGATGCGGAATGGCGCGATTTGAAGCTGGACGGGCTGGCCGACATCGCGGCCCGCATCGCGCAACTCTCCGGGTTGGACTGGTTTGTGTCGGAACTGGTCTGCACCAGGTCCCGCGGCCGGCTGAAGCCGCTGGTGCTGGAACCGGTCAACGCGCTGGCCGGGCTCGGGCCGGGCGCCCAGCCGAACTACCACATGTCGACGGACGTCGTGCGTATCGCCGCGGAGCGCATTGTGGACGTCGCATGGCGTTATGCGCATGATCTGCCGCCACGCCCCGGCACGACGCTGCGGCTGGGGTAGCCGACGGGCGGCCCGACACGCGTGAGTCCGGAATTGTGCCTTGACATCCGGCGAGGTCTGGTCCTACAACTATCGGGTGACGTCGGCGTTCTCGGGCGCCACATATAGGGGCGAGTAAGACCGATCACTCGCGAGGCGGTTCGTACCCAGATGCCTGAATCCAGTTCCAGTGGGCCGAAATACGGCATGATCCCTCCGCCGTCGCGGACCGTGATACGGCCGGCGGGCAAGGTCCTCAAGCGCACACCGGGCGCAAAGCGCATACGCGGCAAGGAATTGGCCACCTTCACGCGCCAATTTGCGGAGATGCTCGCCGCGGGTATTCCCATCCTGGCCAGCCTGGACGGGCTGTACGACCAGACGGGTAACGACAACCTGCGCAACATGATCCTGGAGATCAAGACTTCGATCGAGGACGGGCACCCGTTTTCGGAGGCGATCACGGCCTATCCGGACGTTTTCGACGATCTGTACGTGAACATGATCCGCGCGGGCGAGATGACTGGCCAGCTGCCGGAGACGGCCATGCGAATCGCCGAATTCCTCGAGAAGAACGCGAAAATCAAGCGCAAGGTCCGTTCGTCGATGGCCTATCCGCTCGCCATCGTCATGATCGCGCTGGCGATCACGTCGCTGATGATCACGTTCATCGTGCCCGTGTTCTCGGAGATGTTCGAGGGGTTCGGGGCCAAACTGCCAGGGCCGACCCAGTTCCTCGTAAACGTCAGCCGGGGGTTTCGCCGTTGGGTGCCGTATGCGGCTGTGTTCGTCGTCGCGGTCGTCTTCGCATTCAAGAAATGGCAGCGCACGCGCTCCGGCGCCTACATGATCGACAGGATGATGTTGTCGTGCCCGATTGCCGGGACACTTATCCAGAAGCTGGCGTTGGGCCGTTTCGCGCGGTTGTTCGCCCAGCTCACCAACAGCGGCGTTCACATTCTCAGTTCTCTGGAAATCCTGGCGGGCGCAACGGGAAACGCCGTGATCGGGAGGGCCATCCGCAACGCCGCCGGCCCGGTTCAGGGCGGCGCCAAACTCTCCGAATGTCTGCGCAGCTGTGCCTACATTTCGCCGCTGATGATTCACATGATGTCGGCGGCCGAAAAGACCGGCAAGGTCAGCGACATGATGTTGAACGTTGCCGACTTCTACGACGACGAAGTGCAGAATATGCTCAACGGGTTGATCTCGCTGATGGAGCCGATGCTGATCGCGTTTCTCGGAATCTTCGTCGGCGGGATTGTCATCTGTATGTTCTTGCCCGTTTTCAAGCTCACCGAAGCCGCCGGCGTCATGTAGCCGGCCCCCTGTTCGGGTGCCGCAGACCGGTTGCCGGCTTTCGGCCGCCGCTACATGTCCTGCCACTGCCGCCACTGGAACTCATGGATCATGGGGTAGTCCGGCGGCGGCTGGGTGGAGAGGCGCTCGTCGTAGACGTAGTTCTTCTTGTAACCGTAGATCAGGTTCTCGCCGTGCCAGCCCGAGACTCGGCCGACCTGGCCCCTGCGGTTCTGGACAATGCCGCCGTAGACGGAGAGCGAGCCCTTCTTGCCGACGTCCCACACCTCGTCGACTTCGAAGCGGCCGTCGTACTTGTCGGCGGTCATCACGCCCGTGGCCATGATGTGGGCGTCGATCGCAAGGTCGTTTGGCGCCCACTTGTCGATCCGGACGTTGCGCCCGGAAATGAGGCCGAGCACGTCGTCGGCGGCCTCGTTCGTGGAGGGGTGATCGGCATAACGAATGTGGCTGTTGATGCGGATGTCGCGTTCGGCGATGATCGTCATGCGTCCGTCGAGGGTGCCGTACACGCGACAGTCGCCCTCGGAGGTGCCGTCGGTATAGACGTAGACCACCTGGTTGCTCTTGATCGGCACTTCCTGGTTGTTCCAACCCAGTTTGCCGTTGGTGACCAGCATCTGGTCTCCTTCGAGCTTGATCCGCGTGTAGCCGGGATAGAGGATGTCGGCTTCCGTCTTCATGTCCGGGAAGGCCACATCATCCATGGAGACAGGGTCCTCGTTGAGCTTGAACCCGCTCTGGAACGTGCAGTTGTTCGTACTGCCATAGTACTTGTTGGTGGACGAGGTGACGACCCCGACAAACTCCGGGTCGCCGCGGAAACCCAGAACGCCGTTGGCATGCACCGGCCCCAGGAATTTCTCGCCGCGGACGAAATACATGCCCGAGTTGTCGTTCACGAACATCGCATACTTGGCCCAGGTCAACTTGTGCAACCCGCGCACGACCACAACACGCTGGACTCCGCTGACCCGGCCGGTGCTGACAATGGTCCACTGCACCTTGAGCCCGGCGTCAAAGATGTCATTGGTGTGGATGTTGACCGTATAGGCGCCGTTCCCTATCCGGTCCAGGAAGACGGCCGGGCCCGTCCCGCCGCTGCGCAGGTAGGCCGATGCGCGCTGAACGCCGGCTTCGGCCACGTGCAGCGCCTGTTCGATGGCTTCCTGCTTCCGCGTCAGGATGACCTGCGAGCCGATCGATTTCATGAAGGCTCCGGCCAGGATGCCCATGAACAGGGCAAAGCACAGCACGATGACCATCACCAGCCCGGATTCGTTCTTCTTCGATTGCGCTGAAAAACCACTGCGGTCGGCACGGAAGCCGGCCTTCCATCGGATCAACACGCGACATGTTGGGCCTTTGGAGGGCGCGGCTCCGTCCGCGCCGGGTTTTTCAGCACAATCCTTCTTCATCGCCTCTCCCCGGGGCGTGCTCCTCGGGCCCGCGCAAAAATAACTTCACATTTCCGCGCGAACCCTTACTCCCACTTCATATTCCGCAGATAGACAACCGTGTTCAAATCGTTCGTCGACGTGAACATGCCCTCCTGGTCGATCTTCTTCAGCGTCAGCAAGAGCACCGAACCGGTGCGGCTGATGGAGAAGTCCTCCACGTCGTCGCACAGGACCCTGCCCGCTTCATCCACGATCCGGCGATCCTTGTGCAGGAATCGGCCTGCGGACCCGTCCGGGCGCACGAAAGAAATCTCGTCCTCGCTTACGAGCGTTGCGCTCACGCATGCCCGCAGGCCTGCCTGTTTTCCCCGGCCGTACACCATGTTGAACAGGCACATGCTTGCATCGCGGGTGGCGTAGATGTCCACCGTTTGGGTCCCGTATATGCGCTGGCAGAAGACGTACACCGACCAGACCGCCGCGCTCACCAGCGTGAGCAGTCCAAGGGCAATCAAGACTTCCGGCAGCGTGAAACCCGGGCGCCGGCGCTCGCCGCGCCGGCGTTGCGTTGTTCGTGTGCGTACGCCCTGTGTGCGGTGGCTCACCATCGGCGGCGCTCCGGTCTAGATGTTCCACTCGGGGGGCGGGGGCGGTTCTTCCACATCCTCCACCTCTTCCACCTCCGGAGTCACCGTGAGGTTCTGGTTATTGTTGTTGCTGTTGTTCGCCGGCGGCGCGGGTGGTGGCGTGGGTTTGGGCTTCGGTTTCGGCTTCACGGTCGGTTCCACCGGCATCGGCAGCGGGATCGACACGATATTCTTGCTCAGCGCCGCGGAAACGGACGTGTATAGCCGGATCTCCGAGGGCGACTTGCGGAAAGGGTGCTGCCACTGCACGACCATTTCCACGTCTTTCAAGTCCTCGTAGTCCGGGTTCTGGCTGACGATCCAGTAGCCGTTTGTCTGAATGGACTGGTCCGGCCCGTTGACACGAATCCAGTGCGTCCCCACGCTCAGCGGCTGGTCATTGTAGTTGCACGCTACCACCCGCTCAATCCACTCGCGGGCCTCATGAATCGCCTCCATCCGCTTGTTCGCCGCCGTCGCGTTGCGTACGCCGTTGATGAAGGTTGCCACCAACGCACCGAAAACGATGACCAACACGGCCGTAGCCGCCGTTACCTCCGTCAAGGTGAAACCGCGTCTGTCCAACAGAACTCTGGGTGCGGATTTCATGATCGTCCTCCCTCTTGCTGGGACCTTACGGCAGCCCCCCATCGGTGTCCAGAAAAATGCTGTTTGTCTTTTTCAATACTGAGAAGAAGCAAGAATCGTACCAAGCTCGATCGGCCCAGCAAACGACCAGAAAGCACTCCGTTTATCACGCGACAAACTGTTTACCTCCGCTTTTCTCAATCTTGATAGCGTCGCGTGTGCCGTATGATTCGCAATAGCGAGAAGAGCTTCTCTCACTTTCTCAAATGCGAGAAAGCGAGTAAATAGCGAGAATTGCCGGGGCCTGGCGATGCCGACTTGACAGTTGGCCGCCTATCTGCCAGGCTGCGATCGGAACAAGACGAGGCAAGGAGGAAGCCCTGTGAGCCGCTGGATAGGAGTGGTGGCGGTGTTTCTGATGGCGGCAATAGCTGTCGGGGACCTGATAAAGTGTCCGGAATGTCGAGCTCCGGTTTCGGACAAGGCTGAGCGGTGTCCGCGGTGCGGTTTTCCCTTGAAGGCAGAGCGTGCGAAGGACGAGAGCATTGCGCGCGTGGTCAAGGAGATGGCCAAAGAGACGGAAAAGGGGTACATCGTCTGTGTGGCGAAGGCGGCGGACGACGCCACGGTGCTGTGGATACAACTGTTCCTGCGCGTGACATACGAGGAGACCCGAGGGCTGGCCAAGAAGGGGGTTCGGTACGAAGAGGTGTTGCGTCACCCCGTGGATCAGACCGGTCGGGTCGTCATAGAGGCGAACCCGGGCAAGTATCGGATCTCCGTCGTGGACGATCCCAAGAAACGAGCCAAGCGCCGGGACACGCGTTACGTGGAAGTGATGAGGGGCAGCGTGGTTCCCTGCAGTTTTGTCGCGGAATAGGCGCGGCTCAGCGGGTGCAAAACGCGGTCAACAGGTCCGCATAGGCGAGCAGGCCCTTGAGGTTGACGGCGTCGCGGTCGCTGTGCGCGCCGCGCGACGGCGCCCCGATGATCGCGATGGGCACTTTCAGGGGCGCGAAGTGCCGGGCATCGGTGGCGCCGTTGAGCCGGATGGCGGGGATGTTTCGCCGCAGACGGCGGCGCATGACGCGGATGAGTTGGCGGACGGCGGCGTGGGTTTCGTCGCAGAACACGACCGGGGATCCGAGCCCCGCCACCACGTTCAGGCCGGAAGCCGCGCGGATCCTGCGCAGCAGCGCCGCGCGCGAAACGCGGCCCGTGTACCGGATGTCGAGCGAGAGCTCGGCGGCGTCTGGCACGCGGTTGAAGACCGTGCCGCCGCTGATGATGTTGGCCGACAGGGTGTCCCGCCATTCTCTGCCGGGTTGCACGGGCGGAAACAGTTTGCGAACCCGGAGATAGCCGTCGATCAGGCGGTCGATGGCATTGCGTCCTTTCCAGGGGGTGGAGCCGTGGCAGCCCCGGCCTTTCGCCTGCAGGCGGACTCCGAGTATTCCTTTCTGCGCCACGGCGATCTGATAGCCTTCCCCGTCGAGGATGACGACGAAGTCGCCGGCATATCCTTTTTGGACCATGTGCCGGGTGGTGGCGCCGCCGATCTCTTCGTCTGTCGAGAAGACGGCCGCCACATGCGCACGGTCTCGGCACTGTATCAGAACGCGGGCGGCCACGGCGCAATTGCCGAGGCAGTCGCCGGCGCCGCGCCCGGTGATCCAATCCCCGCGCTTTCGGATGCGGAAGGTTTTCGGTTCGGCCGGCACCACGTCGAGGTGCGCGTTCAGCAGCACGGGTGATGTCTTTCCTTTTCGAGTGGCGGCGTACAGAATCTTGCGCGCGCCCACGTTTTCCAGGCGCGTGTACAGGCCGTTCTGGCGCAGGTGGCCGCGCAGGAATTCGACCAGGCGGTTGACGGCCTCGATGTCTGCGCTGACGGGGCGGAATCGCATCATGGTCCGGAGCAGCGTTTCGGTGGTCATGGCTTCAGTCCTTTCGTTGCTGGAGCAGCCGGGTGCGGACGTCCTCAATCGTGCGTGCGCCGCTGTCGAGAATGGCGTCGAGTTGCCCGCGCGCGGTTGCGATCTCCGCTTCGGACACGAGGCGGGAGCAACCGTTGCCGGGGCCGGGGCGGCCCGCCTGGAACAGGCAGACATGCTCGGCCGCGCCGTCGCTTTCCCAGGCGCTGACGATCCGGCGCGCGGCGCGGCCGAATGCGCCGCGCACCTCGAGGAAGAGCATCAGGTTCATCTTGCGCAGGGCGGCCGCCGGCACGCCGTTCTGGCCGCAGATCTGGTGCCGGGCCTGGCTGAATGTGTCGGCGTGCAGGTTGGTGGCCAGCATATGCCCGGCGCCGGGCAGCATAAAGTAGCGGCGCAGATCGTCACCCCAGAGGTACGCATAGTAAGGACCGTCGCCTATTTCGTGGCAGATGTAGCAGGCGGGGGGGGCGGGGGTGCGCAATCCCTGTCGGATGGCCTCGGGGCCGTCGGCCGGCCGCAGCGCGACGGAGGCCGGCACGAAGTTGAGCAGCGCGCCCATGACCGTGGTCTTGCCGGCCCCGCCGGGCACGGCTCCGACCAGGAATGAAGCGCCCTTTCCAACGGCGGCCAGCAGGTAGGCGGCCAGACGGGGGGCGAGCGTGCCGGCCTCCAGCAGATCCACAACGGAGAGCATGCGCCCGCCCCGCTGGTTGCAGCGGCCGATTTCCGCGCAGTGTGCCGCAATCTGTTCTGTCGCACCGCTCACGCCACGCCCTGCTTTCTGTCGCAAAAAACTTGCTATTTGGCGGTATCATGATAATTACGGAGTGCGGATTTGTCAAAACATGGGCGTTTCGCCGCGAATCCGTGCGTTTGGGTCGTTTCTTTGGGTCGGAAAAATCGCCGGGTGCCGGCATGAATTTCTGCTGGCGGTCCGACGCACGGGCGTGGTATACTGTACCGAATAGATCAAAAGATGCACCTCTTGCCCGCTGACAGGTTCTGATGAACATATCGGAAATCAGAGCGGCCAGAAGCTTTAATGAGCTTCAGGTCCTGCTTGAAAATTCAGGCGAAATGTCGCCCTTTGAGGCGGCCACCTGGGTGGACGGCCTGACCCGGCTGGTCAGCCGGCGCCGCCTGCCGCTCCCGGTTGCGCAGAACTACGCACGGCGTGAGTTCCTGCCGAAGATGGAAGCGATTCTTCCGCGGTGCAAGCCTATCGACTACGCGATGGTGTTCCATCGTCTGGCGAAGCTGCGCCTGCGCGACGAGGGCTTTTTCAGGGCGGCCCTGGGCGCGGCGCACAAGAAGCTGGACCAGTTCCGGTCGCAGGAGTTGGCGAACACGCTCTGGGCGATGGCGACGCTCGGCGTTCGCGATGCGGAGTTCTTCAACGCGTCGCTGGCGGAGGCGGCGCGGATCATCGGGCACTTCAAGCCGCAGGAGATTTCGAATGTGCTCTGGGCGATGGCGACGCTGGATATCCGCAATCCGCCGTTCCTGAAGCTGACCCTTGAGGGGGCCATGGCGAAATTGGGCGAGTTCGCGCCGCAGGGCATTGCGAACACGTTGTGGGCGATGGCCGTGCTGGGCGTTCAGCACCCCGAGTTTGTGCAGGCAGCGTTGGATGCGGCGCGGCCGAAGCTCGAGGAGTTCTGGCCGCAGGGCATTTCGAACACGCTTTACGCGATGGCGAAGATGGACGTGGTGGACGCAACCTTTTTCGGCGACGCCCTGACGGTGGCGCGAGCGAAGATGAGCGAGTTCAAGCCGCAGGGCATCGCGAACACGCTCTGGGCGATGGCCACGCTGGGCGTTCAGAACCTGGCTTTCTTCGAGGCGGCGCTGGACGAAGCGCAGCGCAAGATCGGCGACTTCAAGCCCCAGGAACTGGCGAACACGCTTTGGGCGATGGCCACGATGGAGGTGCAGCACCCGGTGTTTCTGAGGGTGGCCCTGTCGGCCGCGCAGCAGAAGCTGCAGGAATTCAATCCGCAGAACCTGTCCAACACGCTGTACGCGGTGGCCAAGATGAACGTGAAGGAGCCCGAATTTGTCGGCGCGGTGCTGTGGGCGGCGCGGCGCAAGCTGCGCGAGTTCACGCCGCAGGGGATCGCCAATTCGCTTTGGGCCCTGGCCACGCTGAACCTGGCGGACGAGGAATTCTTCAGCGCCGCCTTGGCGGCGGCGCGCGGAAAGCTGCGCGACTTCACGCCGCAGGGCATCGCCAACACGCTCTGGGCGATGGCCTCGCTCAACGTCGAGAACCGGGACTTCATGCTGGCCGCGCTGGGCGCTTCCATCGACAAGCTCGACGAGTTCAAGCCGCAGGGCATTGCGAACGTTCTGTACGCCATGGCCAGGCTGGACGTGGTGGACGTCGAGTTTGTCAACGCGGCGCTGGAGGCCAGCTATCCGATCCTGCAGTATTTCTCGCCGCAGAACATCTCCAACACGCTGGGGGCCATGGCCAAGATGAATGTCCACAACCGGGACTTCTTCCTGGCCTCGCTGAAGGAAGTGGAACGGCGGCTGGATGAATTCAGGCCGGTGCACTTCGCCAACATTTTCCTCGCGATGGCCAAGATGAACATCGTGCAGCCGGCGTTTTTCGAGGTGGCGCTGAAGGAAGCGGAGAAGAAGATCGAAGAGTTCGAGCCGCGCAAGCTGGCCAACACGTTCTGGGCGATGGTGGTGCTGGACGTCCAGTGCCCGAAATTCGTGGATACGGCGCTGAAGACCTTCCAGGGCAGGCTGGACGACTTCTCGCCCCAGGACATCACGAACATACTCGGCGCCATGGCCCGGATGAATATCGAGAACCCCGACTTCGTGCAGGCGGCGGTCGATGCCGCCCGGCCGCGTCTGGCCGAATTTTCGCCGCACAACATCGCCGACGCGCTCGGCGTGAAAGCCAAACTGGGCATCGGGCATACGGGCTTCTTCCTCGCCGCGCTGGACGAAGCGCAGCGCAAGCTGGACGAGTTCACGCCGCGCAAGCTGGCCAACACGCTTTGGACGATGGCGAGAATCGGCATGAACAACCCCAGCTTCTTCAACGCCGCGCTCGACACGGCGTCGGCGCGGCTCAATGAGTTCACCGCCAAGGACATCGCCAACATTCTATGGGCGATGGCCGTGCTTGAGATCGAGAACCCGGCCTTCATCCGGGGCGCACTCGAGGCGCTGGCCGCCGAAATGCATGGGTTCACGGGACACGGGATCGTGCGTGTGCTGTGGACGCTGACTCGGCTGGAGCTCGAGGACGAGCAGTTCGTGGGGCTCGCGTTGGGCGAACTGCACAAGAAGCTGTCAGACCTCAGCCCGCAGGGCATTTCGACGGCCTGCTGGGCCATGGCGCGGCTGAAGATGCGCGACACCTGGTTCTTCAACGAGGCGCTGCAGGAGGCCACGGCCAAAATCGAGCGGTTCCGCCCGTACAACATCGCCAGCATGTTCTGGGCGATGGCCACGCTCGACCTCAAGGACGAGGCGTTCATCTCCGGCGCGCTGCGCGTCGCGCGGGAGAAGCTCGACGAGTTCAAGCCGCCCGAGATCACGGCTGTGATCGGCTCGATGGCGCGCCTCGGCGTGCAGGATGCGGACTTCGTGCGCGCCGCCCTGGATGCCGCCCGTCCCAAACTGGACGAATTTCAGCCGCATCATATCGCCAGCACGCTCGGGGCCGAAGCACAGATGGGTGTGCGCAACACGGGCTTCTTCATGGACGCGCTGGACGAAGTGCAGGGGGACCTGGCGTCGTTCAGCCCCCAGAAGCTCGCGAACACCCTTTGGGCCATGGCGACACTGGGCTTCCACAATGCGGAGTTCTTCCAGCGCGCCCTGCTGACCGCACGCGACAAGATGCGCAGCTTCAGCCCGCTCAACATCGCAAACCTGCTTTGGGCCATGGCCGCGCTCGATATCGAAGACGGCGATTTCGTCGACCTGGCCGTCAAGGAGATCGAGGCCCGCGTCCAGCAGTTCAACGCCGATGCGCTCGCCAATTTGCTCTGGGCCATGGCCAAGATGGACATGCGAAACATCGGGCTGCTCAACTCGCTGCTTGAACAGGCGAGAAAGAAGCTCGACCAGTTCACGCCCGTCGGCCGGGCAAAGGTCTATCACGCGGTGATCTTCTATGAACTCGTCGATCCGGTGCCGCACGCCAACTTCCTGACCAAGGTGCGGCGCGAATTCGGCAGGGGGAAGCTCGGCATCTACGAGCAGATCAAGCCGAACCGGTTCGAGCGTGAGGTCGCGGAATGGTTGAAGGGCTATCTGTCGGCGGACATCCAGATCCGGACGAATGACACCGCGGAGGGCTACCAGAAGGACGTGCTTCTCGTAAAGGACGGACGCCTGATCAACGTCGAGTGCGACGGCGACAAATTCGAGGCCGCGGGCAAGGAGATGTTCAGGGACGCCATTCTGAGCGCCCTGGAGTACAGTGTTCTGCGTCTGTCTCAGAGCCGTTTCGGTAATGAACACGGCAAACGCCAGTTCCTGGACGACCTGACGAATGTTTTCGGCGAAACCTGGTTGATGGGGCGGCGGTAGATCCATGCAAACACTCGGCAACATGCTGCGCCGGCATGCGCCGGCGGCGGCCGCGGGGCTGGCCGCCGCGCTGCTGATGGGCTGTGGCGGGCAGAAACGCACGCCCGAGAAACCGGCTCCCGCCGCGAAGCAGACGCCGCCGGCGAAGTCGACGGCGCAGGACATCATCGAAGGCTTCACCGGCAAGACGGCCGTAGAGTCCGGCCGCAAGGCCACCGGCGTCATCCATCGCGTCCAGACGGAACGCGACGAGAACCTCAAGGACTTCTTCGGCGAGGACGGGCCGTAGCGCCCCGGCTCCGTCATCGGCACGGCGTCCGGCGACGGAGAGCGAGCGTCCCGACGCTGTCTCAAGACCGGGGAACAGCCCTTACGGGCTTGACTACCAACCACTCAAACCACCAGATGTGCCGTTTGTAGTCAACGCCGTAAGGCGTGTGGCAACGTGCGACCGGGGTTTTGAGCCAGCCCCTCCTCGCGAGCCGCCTGCTTGGCATCGAGCCAGCGTTGAGCGTTCCGCCTTGCGCCGGGGCGCGAGAAGGCTCCCGCCCGTTCTCGGAACGGTCGCCGCTGGCCGGTTCCGTGTCTGCCGTCAATCCCGCTTGCGTCCGGGGTACACGCATTCGGCGACGGGAATACGCATGTCCATGGGGGTGCCGCAGTCGCGGTGGTCCAGATACTCCGCGGCCCCGCCCGCCACGCGGCCCAGCGCGAAGGTCAAAAACGGCAGGTCCACGGCGCGCTCCACGGTAAGGGTCTTATCCACCAGGAACGGCCAGGCAATGGCCAGGCAGGTGCAGGCGATAGCGGCGTCGACGTTGACCGCATGCGCCCGGTTCGTGGCGCCCTGTTTCATGAGCTCGAGGGAGAGGCGGTGGTAGAAGTCGAGAAAGACGTTGTACAGCTTGTGGGCTTCGAGGTAGGCGTTGAGTTCCCGCTCGCGGGGATCGTAGTTGACCGGTTCGGTGTTGAAGACCGGGTGTCCGAGACACGGAATGCGGTCGTAGTCCAGCCCGGCGTCCTTGGCGGCCGCTTTTCTTTTTCTGAAGTGGGCGACGTACCGCCGAACCAAGTCGTCCAGATCGGGCGCTTTTGCCCGAGCGTACGGATCGGTCATGCCCGTTTCCCCGAACACATCGATCAAGAGGCGTGCCGCCAGTTTGCCGTTTCCGCCGTGCACCGTGCCGATGCAGCTGAGAGTCGCGATCATGGCCGCGTTCGGCTCGTTGCCGGCGGAGGCCGAGAGCTTTGCCCCCTGCGCGGAGAGGGTCCCGGGCCCGTTGGTCAGCGAGGCGATCAGACACATCTCGAACAGCTTCGGTTCGAAACCGCGCGACGGCGGGCTGCCGAGCCATGCGAGCAGAACGGCTTCGCCGAATGAGCGTTTATCCATGATCTTGAGCAGCGAGTGGCCGTACACACGGGGGGTGGTCCCGTCGTTCGACGACGCGTGCGACGTGTTGCGCATCGGCTGGCGCGTCGGCGTGCGCCCCAGCCCGCTTCGCACATACTGCGCCACCAGCGTGTCGTAGGGGGAGGGGATCAGGCCCGGGTGCAGAATGAGGCCGCGTGGCAGACGTCTGGCCAGCGGGCCCAGATCGACCAGCCAGGGGTTCAGCGCCAGGGGGCGCTTCGGGCGGAAATCCCTCTTGACGTCGAGCGCCGACATCAGCGTGATGGCGGCGGGGACGAGGTCATGAAGGGTCCGCACGCGAATGCCGCGCCGCTTCTCGGCCAGGATTCTGCGCATCGCGCTCACGTTGTCCGGGTCGAAAACGGGCGCATCGAAGTATGCGTCGAACAGGGCCATCTTCTCAGTGGCGGACGTGCCGGAGCCTTCGACCACGGCCCCGGCATGGCCCAACGAGATCTCCCGCCCCTCCGCTATCGAGCCGGCGACGTAGACCAACAGCGGCTTGCGGAACCTGTGCCGGGACAGGTAGGCCACCGCGTCGCGTTCGTACGTGCCGCCGGGCTCCACATAGAGCACCAGAATGCGCGTGCGCCGGTCCTTCGCCGCCAGCTTCAGGAATTCGAGCGGGGGGGTGAGGATCAGCACGTCCTTGCCCGTGGATATCCCGAAGGAGATGCCCAGCCCGGCGGATTGCAGGTAACTGGCGATCGTGTTCACCATGTTGCCCGAGTTGGACACGACGGTCGCGCTGCCGGGCTGGAAAGATTCTTCGGGCGCGTCGCCGCCCACCGCACCGGTTCTCACGCGGTCGTGCGCGTTGATGATGCCCAGCGTGTTGCAGCCGACGATGTCGATGCCGGACAGATCGCAGAGGCGCCGGAGTTTGGCTGTGACTTCGATCGACACGTTCTCCGTGATGACGTAGATCGTCTCGACGCAGTCGGACCCGTACTCGATCACTTCCTTCACGTCGCCGTAGACGGCCTCGGGCGGGCTGTAGACGACAATCTTGTTCGGGCGCTTCCTGCGCGGCAGGTGTTTGATCAATTCCTCGAACTGGCCGTAGACCGCGATCTCGCCATAGTTCGAGGTCTTGAGGGTCTGCCCGGCCTTCCCCAGAGCCCAGCCGGCGACGATATTGCCGCAGTACTGTTGCGTGGTGAGTGCCACTTTGGAAGCCTCACGCCCGGTAATATTGGAGACGGCGATCCGGTCGCCCTTCTTCAGCAGATCCGTCAGAGTCTTGGCCCTCATTTGCGATGTCCTCCCCGCAGTTTCTCGCTGCTGGCCGCGAGTCGCGCGGCATACTCGGCAACCAGGGTGATGGGTGTATCCGGCCCGAAGATCACATAGGGCAAGCGGAGATTCTCCAGGGTCTTCTTGATGGCGGCAAACCCCTGAACCAGGTGCGGGCCGCCGCGGCCGATGACGACGGGCACCGATACCGGCCCCTTCTCGTCGACGCACTCCTGCAGGGCGTCGCCGATCGCCGAGAAGGTCACGTCGATCAGCGTGTTGTTCGCCTTCCCGCCGAGAATCAGCAGCAACGCGCAGCGGTGAAGATGGTGGTCGAAGCAGATCGCGGCCGTCTTCTTCATCCGCTCGTAGGGCGGATTGCCGCCGAAATCGGACAGAAAGATCGGGTCCCCGTCGAGCATCGCGAGCGTTTCCACCACGATTGTGCTGGCGCCTCCGCCGAAAAGGAGCGGGAGGATGCGTTTGCCGCCCAGATCGGAAACGTGGGCCTGCCCCTGATGACTGGCCGCATCCCAGGCGTCCATTTCCTCCTCGAACGGGGTCTTGGCCGTCGGATACTCCGGCCAGTCGAGCCCCAGATCGTGCGTCTTGAAGTTGTTCTCATCGAACGTCGCCTTGAAGTCGCACGCCCAGATATCGCCGGCCTTGGTCACGCGCCACGGGTTGATCTCGCACGTGCGCATGCCGGTGGAAATGAACATGTCCCACAGATTCACGAAGCACAGCGAGAGGCGCGAGTTCAGCTTGCCGTCCAGCCCGAGTTTGCTCAGGGCTTCGGAGGCCTGATACGCATTCAATCCCTGAAAGACGTTGACGGCGACCGTCGCCTTCTCCTCCTCGGGGACGGATTCGATATCCATTCCGCCCTTGAGCGAAACCGTGAAAGAGGGCGACAGCGAGGCGGAGTTGTAGGTGATGGCCGTGAAGATCTCGAAGTCCGCCGGGACCGCCTGCACGATGTAGGCCCCGCGCGGCTGTTGGGCCGATACCTCCGTGGCGGCAAGCTGCTTCAGCAGTCGCATCGCGCGCTGCGGATCCGTTACCTCCCGAATCGTGCCCGCCTTGCCCCGCTTGCCGCTGAGCACGTCCGGCTTCACGATGCCGGTCTTCCATTTCTCCAGCTTGCGCCGCAGTTCGCTCTGCTTGACCGGCTCGGCAAGATAGTCGGGCGCGGGCAGGTTGAACCGTGCCGCCAGTTGCTCCAGGAATGTGAGTTCCGCGACTCGCCTGCTCATGCGCACCTCCTCGCGGCAGGTCGGACGACCCGCGCGTCAGCCTTTCTGTTTCTCGACAAGGAGCGTTCGAATCAGATTGAGCGAACCGGTGTGCGGCCGGTAGACAAACTCGATGACCGAAAGCCCGGCGGGGGCGGCCTGTTCGACTTCCTGCCGGCGGCCCGGGGAGACGATGGCCACCGAGAGGTCTTTCAAGGCCTGCTTCAGTTCCGCGGCATCGGCGGTACGGATGACGTTCAGCCCCGGCAGGTCGATCTTGGCCTCGCGCAACGTGGCGGCGGCGTCCTGGGCGAAACGGTCCGAGCGGCACACCAGCCCGACCCTGGCCGAAGAGGGGATGTGCGCCACCTGGATCAGCGTATCCAGGCGCGGTTCCAGCGCCACGATGTGAACGCGGTGGCGGGGAAGCAGACGCATGACCTCGGGGCCGTGATACACCGAGGTGACCACAACGTCCGTCGCCGCAATCGTCCTCGCCACCTCCTCGGGATGCGCCTGCAGCGCGTCCAGGAGCAGGGGCCGCGTCTCCACATCCAGCTCCGAGCGGATGTCGGCCGCGAACGCGGCCAACTGCTCCTGGTTGCACTCGATGAACCAGATCCGGGTCTGGCGCAGCCGGCGCCGGTGACGCCGCAACTGCGCGTCCACGACCTTCGCGTACTCCTCCAGCGAGAACCCGCTGCCGAACGCCTCTTCCAGCGCCAGGTCCAGCAGGCGCTCCAGCCGCACCTTGTGCCCCTCGACCGTGGTCCCGCCGTCCTCGCCGGTCACGAACGTGCCGCGCCCCGGAATGGATTCAATTCGCCGCTCGCGTTCCAGCCGCGCGTACGCCATGCTCACGGTGTTGCGGCTGACTCGGAGCTGTTGGGCAAGGTGTTTCTCTGTCGGCAACTGCGTGGCGGGCGAAAGCTGGCGGGTCGCAATCCGCGTGGACAAATGCTCGTAGATCTGAAGATACAGCGCCTTCCCGCTCCCGCGCCGGATCGTCAGTTCCTCGAACATCGCTATGTCTCCCACCGTGCTGCCCCTCTGGACGCTGACAGACGCTTCCCATCGGCTGTCAGCGGTACGGTTCAGGCAGATGTTAGGCTCCCGTTCTTGGGCCCAACCTCCGACGCTCAACGTTCAACGTCCAACCTCCACCCACGTTGAACGTTGAATGTTGAACGTTGGCTCCCTCCCTCGTCCTTATCCACTTCGTCGTTTCCGTTCTGTTGTAAAAAAATCAATTGATTAATCATTTCATCCAGTCGCATGCCTGTCAAGAGGGATTCTGCCAGACACTTGCTTGCGGGGTGCCGGCGTCCGAACGTCGTCGTTCGCGGGCGGACGGCATGGAGTGGATCGGGGCGCTGTCTTGCGCCGGGGCCTTGAAAGCTTGCCGAAACGTGGCCTTTGCCGTTGGTTTTGGCCCTCTTCTGAGGACCACAGATAGTGGTTGACATCCCGCTGGACATATGAGACGCTTCCCGCTTAAGTCAAGACCCCAATGGGTCGTATGTCTCTCAGGGAGTTAGTAGGCCTGATCGAGAAGGAGGCGCGCATGAAACGGTTGTTGCTTGTCGGCTTGGGAGTCGTGTTGGCTGCGTCGGTCGGGTACGCCGCCCCGTCCCGGACCCTTTTCGTCAAGGACGACGAGATTGTGGAGCTGGAGGGCAAGGAAGTCGGGCTGAAGATGACGAACATCGACTCGCTCTACGTTGACGATGCGGAGGTGGTGTCGATGGGGCCCTATTTCCGCTACGGTCTTTTTGACCGAATGACGGCGTATGCGACGATTCCCTACCTGTTCGTCAACACGGATTCGGATGAGTATGACGACGAACAGGGTATCGGCGACGCGACGGTCGGCGTCCTCCTTCTGGCGGACGACGGGGCGGAGAACAACTGCTCGATTGTAACGAGCATTGAAGTGAGCCTTCCGACGGGAGACGAGGACAAACGGCTTGGCGCGGGTGACGCGGGCGTGGCGTTCGGGCTCGCTTTTCAGATCATGCTGGAGCCGGACACGGGTGTTGTGTTTGACGGGCAGTACAAGATTGTTCCGGACGAGGACGACATTGCGTCCTACGGGATCGGCGTGATTTACGAGGTGAATCCGCGGCTCTGGCTGACGGTGGAGGCGCAAGGCACGGACCAGGAATTTGACGGGGAGAGCCCGGCCATCGCGGCCGTGGGGCTGACCTACAAGAGTCTCTGCGGCGTACGCGGGTTGACGTTGAGCCTGGCGGGCGGCGGCGGGCTGACGGATGTCAGCCCGGACGGCGTGGGCGGCGCCAAGATTGCGTACGAATTCTAGTATTGGCGCAATCCGTGTTCAGCTATTTTCGGGACACGACACTAGCCGGGCAGGAGTTTCGCGAGCAGGCTGATGAGCAGGTGGAAGGGGCGCACGATCAGCCGGCCGCCTGGGATCATGCCGAACTGCGCCAGCACGAGAATGAGGGTGAAGGCGCAGGCGAGTACCACCCATGCTTCCCGCGAGAGGCGTGAGCGCCGCGGCTGAGGCGGGCGTCGGCGTATGCCGCGCGGCGAGTCGGCGGCCGAGGCCGCCCGTCCGGGCGGCACCTCGCTTCGAACGGTGCCGTGCTGATGGGCGCTTATGACGTCGAGCACGCCGGCCACGCCGCGTTCGGCGGCGATGTGGCCCCCGCGTTCGGACACGGCCCGCATGACCTCCAACTCGGCGTTGGCCGGGCAGCCGGTGAATCGGGCTGTCGCCTGTTCCATCATGCTGATGTCGTTGTAGCCGTCGCCGATGGCGAGCACTTCGTCTGCTGTGACGCAGAGATGCCGGGCCAGCTCGAATACCGCCAGCCCCTTGGTGTACGGGACCGTCACCAACTGCACCTCGTGCCCGTAGTGGAAGACCAGCAGGTCGCGGTACGGTCTTGCCGTCCGCCGCATGAGTTCGGCCACCTGGGGGGCGATCTTGGCGTCCGCCACGTGCAGGCGCATGTAGTCCGCGCGCAAGGTAAACGTGCGTATGCCGGGAAACATGGATTTCGCCATCTTGTTCCAGCGCGGCAACGCGCGCGCAATGAGCCGGCGGTTGGCCCGGAGGACGCGGCGGATCCGCATGTTCCACCGCCAGTGCGGGCTGTACCCGCGCGGGGTTGCCCGGTAAATGTAGGCGCCCTTGAGAATGAGATAGTCCGGCCCCAGCCCGATGTCCATCATCGGCCGCCACACGCTCAGAAAGCTCCGCATGCGCCGCCCGCTGCAGATGACCCACAACAGGCCCTGTTCGCGCCGCAGCCTGTTGAGGGTCTCTCGCAGAGAAAGGTAGTGCGCGTGCTCGTTGGTTCCGCCAACCAGTGTGCCGTCCAGGTCCAAAGCGATAAGCCGTAGTCTTGGCATCTTCTGTGGTTGTCAGGTGGTCATCAGGCATGCACTCGCCTGCGACAGCGCCCTGGACAGGCTGCCTGCCGACGGCCATCTGTCCTCGCGGTTCGCGCTGAGTGCGCGCTGGATCACCTCGCGCACGGTATCGGGGATATCCGGCAGGTCCGGCGGGCCGAGACTCAGGATCTCCTCCGCCGTCGCATCCGCGGGGAAGGGCGGATATCCGCTCAGCAACTCGTAGGCAATGGCGCCAAGCGAGTAGATGTCCGTTCGTTGATCCATGAGTTCGCCCCGGATCTGTTCGGGGCTCATGTAGATCGGCGTGCCCGCGATGAGTTCCGGGCCTTCCTCCGCGCTCATCAGGCAGGCCAGCCCGAAGTCGATGATCTTGAGCACGCCGTCGGAAGCCAGCATGATGTTCTCCGGTTTCAGGTCCCGGTGCAGGACATCGTGCCGGTGCGCGTAGTCCAGCGCGTCGGCGCAGATGTCCACGACCTGCAACACGATGTTCAGCGGCAACTTGTCGTTCTCGTGCAGGATCTGCCGGAACGTGCACCCTTCCACGAACTCCATCACGAGGAAGTAGGAGCCCCCCGTGATCTGCAGGTTGTGCAGCCGCACGATGTGGCGGTGCGAGAGTTGCATGGCGATGCGCGCTTCTTCCTTCAGCGCGCGCACGTTGGCATTGACGCTCGTGTACGACGGGGAGAGGACCTTCACCGCCACCGGGATGCCCAGCAAGGTGTCCTGGGCCTTGTAGACGGTGCCCATGCCGCCCTCGTCGATCAGTTCCAGAATCCGGTAGCGCTTGCCGAGAGACGCGCCGGAGTCCTTCCGCCGGTGCACGATGCGCGGCGTGATTCTTCGCTTCTGCACAACAACATGCGCCTTCGCGTACGCCTCCGGCCGGCCGTGCGCCGCCGCACCACGCTTGCGGGCCGTTACCTCCGTCTTGCGCTTGATCGTGGCCTCCATGCTCTTCGCCAGATCCTCCAGCTTCTGCTTCTGCCAGCACAGGTTTTCGTAGCGTTGCAGCGCTTCTTCAACCGTCCGGATCAGTTCCTCCGGCTGCCAGGGCTTCAGAATGAATTTCCAGATCCCGCCCTCGTTGATCGCGCGGATCGTGGAATCCCTGTCCGCCTTGCCCGAAACCAGAATCGAGACGATGTCCGGCCGCAGCTTCCTGGCCTCGCTCAACACCACCGTGCCGTCCAGTTGGGGCATGGCCATGTCGCACAGCAGGACGGCGATTTCCGTCGTCTTGAGAATCTCCAGGGCCTCCTGGGGGGAAGCGGTCAGGATCAGGTTGTGGGGGACGCACGACAGGAGCCTCTCCACCATCGTCAGAATCACGTTGTCATCGTCCACGACCAACACATTGTGCCGCTTCAACTGTCGCGTCGTCTGCTTGACCTTCTTGCCCATTGCACCCTCGTCTCGATACAACGACGCGGAATGTTACCACAACGCTCGGCCGAAGTCCACCGTTCTTGACCGGCGCGCGCATCCGATGCGGCCGGCCCTCCCAACTGTATGCGACCGATCGGCGGCCGCCCCGTTCGCGAGCCGCGCGGCGTTGCCTCGCGCACCGGCTTCGTCTCACACCGGCCTGGCCCTGCCTGCCGGAGCCGGGGACCTCTGTTCCGGATGAATGAACCGCAACGGATGCAGAGGCTATTCCAAATCGTATCCGCTGCCGCCCATTCATCCGCTGGAAACTCGCTCGGTCTTCGTTGCACTCCGAACCTTCGATATCATCTCCGACCCCCTCCGATCTCTCCGATTTTCGGTTGTAAAAAAGTAGCGCAAAACGACAAAACACGACGTTAATGGGATTATTTTGCAAGTATGCGAAAATCGAAATTCTCCAGATTCTCAGCATTGAGAAAGGAGAAGGGGGTGACAAAACATTCTTCTGGACGATGGAGCAGGTCGCGCCGGCGGGGGCCGGCACGGGCATGGGCGCGGAGGAATGCGGGAAATCCATCGGTAGACGGGATGAAGGAAGACGGAGCCGATGCGCAGGGCAGGCGAAAAGGCAGCGCTTGCGTCGCGGCGGGTGGGCGTGCGCGGTGGTTGAGCAGGGCAGGTTGGCACGATTTGTGCTTTGTAGGGAGGTGCAGTGGTGAGGCAGACAACATAAACTCTCCGAGGCGGTGAGCTATGAGCAGCTGGCATGACAAACTCGTGAAGGTGATGAACGGGCTGGAGTACCAGGATCTGTCGACGATCCCAGCGATTCTCGGCAAGATCATGGAAACCAGCCGGGATCCGAACGCGGGGGCGCATGACCTGGCCAGGATATGCGCCATGGACAAGTCCTCGAGCGCACGGATCATACGGGCGGCGAACTCGGCGTTCTACAGTACGCGGGAGACCACGAAGGTCTCGACGATACGCGACGCGATCGTGAGGATCGGATTCGACGCCTCGCGCGAAATCGTGACGTCGGCCGTCGTGTGCGGCTTGTTCAAGTCCAACAAGGTCTTGAACGACTATTCTTCGGCGGAACTCTGGAAGCACAGCATGGCGGTTGGGGTCGCCAACAGGCTGATCTACAGCGTGTATTTCAAGCGCACGAGGATCGAGCCGTATCTGGCGGGCCTGTTGCACGATTTCGGCATCTCGATCGAGCACCAGTTCCTCTACCATGACGGATTCGAGGACTCCGTGCTCGAGCGCGAGCGGAACGCTTCGCTGCTCGTGGACGAGGAGCGGGCGCATATGGGGATCACGCACGAGGAACTGGGCAAGGCGGTGGCGAGCGAGTGGAATTTCCCCGACCACATCATCGAGGTGATCGGGCACCACCATACGGGTTCGGCCAACACGTCGGAGGCGGAATGCCTCGTGCACGCGACGCGCGTGGCGGAACTGATGTGTCACGCGCTGGGCTACGGCTACAGCGACTTCCCGGAGTCGCACCTCGATCAACTCTACGGCAGCGTCACGAAGCTGGGCCTTGACGACTCGGCCGTTGTGCTGCTGGCGGAGCAGTTGAAGAAGGAGATCGACAGCCTCACGCATCTGGGCTGGTTCTCGAGCCTGAAGGTGCGGCGGATCGCGTGAGGGCCGTTTCGAGCACGTTTCAGGGCAGCAGATCCTTTTCGGTCAGCGAGTCGTGGAAGCGCGCGCTATCGGTGCTTCCGGCGAGCATGATCTTGACGGTATAGTCGAGCCCGCGCAGGGGCTGGGAGCCGGTGACGAGCACGAGGCGGTCGCCCTTCCTGCACCACTTCCTTGCCAGCAGCGTCTTCTCGGCGGCGCCGATCTGGTCGGCGGAGTCTTTTTGCGGCGGCAGAACGAACGGCTCGACGCCCCAGCGGATGGCGAGCGAGCGGGCGACCTGTTCGGTCGGCACGGCGGCGAAGACGGGCAATGGCGGGCGTCGCTGGGACATGCGCGCGGCGGTGACGCCGCTGTGGGTGAAGACCAGGATGGCGCGGGCCCGAATGTCGACGGCGGCGTCGACGGCCGCGTGGGCGAGCGCGGTGACCGGCGCGTTCTTCTTCAAATCCTCTCCGCGATAGGTTTCTTCCCGCTCGGCCTCTGCGACGATGCGCGTCATCATGCGCGCCACGCGAACGGGGTGCCGGCCGATGGCGGTTTCGCCGGAGAGCATGAGCGCGTCGCTGCCGTCCCAGACGGCGTTGGCGACATCGGTGGCTTCGGCGCGCGTCGGATACGTTTCGCGGGTCATGGACTCCAGCATTTGCGTGGCGGTGATCACGAACCGGCCCTTGGCCCTGGCGCGCCGGATGATTCGCTTCTGGATCGCGGGAATGCGCGCGATGTCCATCTCGATGCCGAGATCGCCGCGCGCGACCATGATGCCGTCGGCGACGGTGAGGATGGCGTCCAGCTCGTCCACGGCCTGCGGCCGCTCGATCTTGGCGATGATGCCGGGCGCGCCGGGCTCTTTGCCGAGCAACTCGCGCACGCGCAGAATGTCGCGGCGCGTCTGCACGAAGGAGACGGAGACGTAATCGACGCCCGCCTCCAGCGCCGACCGGATGGCCGCCTCGTCGGCCTGTGTGACGGCGCCGCCGGAGAACTCGAGGTCGGGCAGGTTCACGCCCTGCCGGCTTCGGAGCGTGCCGCCCTGAACCACGCGGCAGACCGCTTCCTCGGCGGAGGCGGTCTGGACCCGGAGGCAGACGGTGCCGTCGGCGAGCAGAATGGTCTTGCGCGGGGCCAGGTCTTTGAACAGGGCGGGGCAGTCGACGGGGATAATGGACGGGGTGTCCGATTCCTTGCGCGGCTGGAGCGTGACCAGGTCGGCGGTCCGGATTTCGATCTGGTCGTTGGGCAGCGTGCCGCACCGGATCTTCGGGCCTGCCAGGTCCTGAATGACGCAGATCGGCCGCTGCAGGCGGTGGGCGACCCGCCGCACCTTGCGCGCGAGCGCCACGATATCGGCGTGCGTGCTGTGTGCGCTGTTGATGCGGAAGGCGTCCACGCCGGCCGAGACCAGTTGCCGCATGAGCGCGGGCCCGGCCGAGGCCGGGCCGAGCGAGGCGAGGATCTTGCAGCGTTGCGGGCGTCTCTTCATCAGGGGAGGAAGTCCTTCTTCTTCAGCTTCTCGGGCAGATACGTGTCCAGAACGAAGTTCAGCCCGTACTTGGCGAAGGCCTGCTGTTCGATACGGACCCCCATCTTCAGCATCTGGTTCAACGCGTCCTGCCACGGTTTATGGTGCTGCACGAACGGGTCGTTCTTGAGCGCGTCCTGGGCGCGCTTGACGTCGGACGGCTCGAGCGGGTGCGTGGCGTCCTCCAGCTTGTAGTCCAGGATGTCCTGCGGGGTGACGCCCAGGAAGCGGACCTGCGGCACGCAGAAGAAGCGGTTGATGTGCGCCGCCTGGCCCGAGCCGACCTTGAGCGTGCGATAGATGTTGCAGTAGCCGTACGGGTCGCCGTCGGTAAACGCGATCACGGGCAGCCCCTTGTCGTCGGCCAGCCGCCGGGTGAACCGGCGGCAGGCGCGGGTCGGCACGCCGCTCATGGAGATGAGGATACAGTTCATACGCTCGAAGAAGCGGTGATGCACCAGGCGCTGGAACAGGGAGGACGTTTCGATGACCAGGATGAACTTCGCCCGCGTCTCGAACCGCAGGTGCTCGCCGCGCGGCGGAATGCTCCACGCGCCCGTGCCGAGCCGGGCGCAGTTGATGCGGATCGGCTGCCGCGTCTGGGGATCCTGATCGATGACGGTGAGCGGGCCCGTCACTTCGCCGCCGCGCTCGCCCGGGATATAGCCGAGCACTTCGCGGTTGACGTCGAGCATGGCCTCGATGTCGTCGAGCAGGGTGTCGCTCTCCACCTGCTCGTCGAACCGGCATTCGCCCCAGCTCTTGCTGTTGTAGTAGACTTCGCGCTTGCCGGCGATGTCGTTCTTGTCCAGAAGATCGTTCTTGGTCGTCGCCAGCAGGCGCATGGATTGCGCGAAGGTCTTGACGGTGTTGTAGGACAGCGTGCGGGTGACCGTCTTGCCCAGAATGGTGAAGTGGCCCTTGCGCGTGTCGTATTTCACGTTGGACAACGCGCGGATGGGGAACTTCATGACCGGTTTGCGGTTCTTCTTCACGATGTCGGTGTGGACCTGCCGGCCCACCGCGGCGATCAGATTGGAGGCGCCCGCCCGGGCCGCCTTGCCGGAGGCGGGCGCGTGCGCACCCTTCTTTGTCTTGGACTTGGCCATATGTGCTCCGTTCGGCTGCGGGTCAGCCTGTCTGCAGATGCGTCTTCTCCAGCATCTTGTTCAGTTTGCGTATGATGGTCTTTTCGTCGCTGTCGCGCAGGTCGAGGATCTCCTTCAGGCCGAGCGCGAGGTGCGGGATGTACATCTCGATATAGCTGCGCTTGCGCGCCGTCTCGGCCTCGCGGCGTCGGCGGCTGACGTACACGGACAGCCGCCGGCCGCATTCCTGGACGCCGAAGGTGATCTCGCGAATGATTTCCGGGTAATGCGCGATGGCTTCCTTGCTTTCGCTGGTGAACGGGACCCACACGCTGGCGATGTGCACCATCAGGACCATCGGCCCGATCGGCAGCGCGCCCTGCTGCTGGGTCAGCCCGTAGGCGCGCCAGTTGACGCCGGAGACGGCCTTCGTCGTGGCGCAGGCGCCGGCCATGTAGAGCAGCGGCACGCGGTTGGCGAACCGCATCAGCCGCGCGGGCGTCTCGGCGCCCAGATCGCTTTCCGTGCCCGGCCGCGCGAAGGCGAGGCCCACTTCGATCTGGAACGGGTTGCCGCGGTAGACGGTGGGCGGGCGCGTGACGGCCGTGTAGAAGTCGGCCTGGATCTCCTTCTTCAGCCCGGCGAGGATCTGCTCCTCGCCGATCGGCGAGAGGCAGTCGGTGGGCGGGCGCATGAGCTTCGTCTGCTTGATCGCGTTGAACAGCGATTCGCTTTCCCGGTGCGCGATGGTGGCGGGCCGCGCGTTGGGCGCCAGCCCGGCGCGTTCGCAGATTTCGAGCGCGCTGCGGCTGCTCACGCGCGAGAAATCCTGGGCAAGCGCGCCGCGCAGCGTGCGCGATGCGGTGTCCTTCAGCATCTGCATCAGCAGGCCGAGCTCCACGCCGTGCGGGTGCGGCTTGATCTCCGTGGGCGGGGCCGGCAGCTTGTCGGACACGCGCGCGAACGTGACCCAGCCTTCCGCCGGCAGCGAGGTCGGCTCCTCGGCGGCCTCGCCTTCCGGCTTCGTCTCCTTCTGCAGCAGGACGCGGTAGTGCAGTTGCAGGTGCGGGTTGACCACCGCGCACTGCTTCAGATACTCGTCCACGGAGAGGCGGCCGCGCACGTAGGTCGCTTCCAGCTCGATCGCGACGCGGGTGCCGTGCGCGTACGAAATCGCGCGGCCCAGCTTCCCGTCGGGCCGCGCGGGCTGGAAGGTCGGCTGCCAGTCCGCGTCTTCATCCTTCAGGATGGTCGGTTTGTTCTTGCGCGTGTCGATGTGCACCTCGATCAGGTGCGCGCGTTTGCCCTGCGTCTTCGACAGGATGCGCGTGCCCTGCCCGGTGGTCAGTTGCCCGTACATGCCCGCGGCGCTGATGCCGATGCCCTGCTGCCCGCGCGCCATGCGCAGCCGGTGGAACTTCGAGCCGTAGAGCAGTTTCGCGAAAATCTTCGGGACCTGCGAACGCACGACGCCCGGCCCGTTGTCCGTGACTTCCACGCAGAATCGGTTTTCGCCCGTTTGCCGGACGTCGACGCTCACTTCCGGCAAGTGCCCCACCTCTTCGCATGCGTCCAGCGCGTTGTCGACGGCTTCCTTCACCGTGGTCAGCAGCGCTTTGCGCGGGTTGTCGAAGCCGAGCAGGTGCCGGTTCTTCAGGAAGAATTCGGAGACCGAAATGTCGCGTTGCCGCTCGGCCAGGGCCTGGGCGGTCACGATTTCGCGCCGTTCCTCGGTCTTGCCGCCCGCGGGCTCGGCGTTCGCCGGCTTGCGGGTGCTCCTGCCCTTGGTGCGGGCCCTGGGCGCCGCCCGATTCCCGGCTTTGTCCGCGGCGCTCTTCTTTTGTGCCCCTTTCGCCGGGGGCTTGCCCCGGCCTGTCGAGCGGGTTCTGCCTTTGCGTTTTCCCATAAAAATCGCCTTCCCTGTCCGTCCCGCGCGGCGCGGGAAAAATCGTCGGATCATAGGGCGCGGCACGGTGGAATGCAACAAAATACGGGCTTGAAAGGGGATCGCGAACGGAGGTATTGTTTGCCGAATTTGTCACCGTCGAGCTTGGGCGGAAGAGGCGGGACTGTGGAGGTCGCGCGCGCCGGCCGGCGTATGGCGGGACCATGCGGCGCGCGAGGAGCGCGCGCTTGCGTGGCGGTGGAGCAGGGGGGGGTGTATGCGAAAGCGGCGCTCGAGTGGCAGGGACATCGTCCATCGCTGGGAAGGCAATCCGATCATCACGATGGACGACGTCGAGTTCCGGTGCCTGGATATCCGGAATGCCGGCGTGGTGTTGTACGAGGGCGAGCCGCTGCTGCTGGTGAGCGTGGAGGAGCTGTCCGGCGTTCAGAGCATCCATCTGGCTCGGCGCGCGAAGGAGGGTGATCTGTTTCATGTCGATCCCAAGCCGTTCATGAGCCCGTCGCCCCAGGCGCGGTTCAGGGAGCACGAGATCGACGGCGTGCTGGACGGGCGAGTCACCTTTATGGACGGGGTCTATTACATCATGTACCTCGCGCGCGGGGCGCACGGGTACCGGCTGGGCTTGGGCGTGACGGAAAGCTTCACGGAGGTGAAGCGGATCGGACTGATCTCGGAGCCGGACACCAAGGCGGGCGCGCTGTTTCCGGAGAAGCTCAAGGGCCGTTACGCACGGCTCGAACGCCCGCGCGACGGGCACAGCATCTGGGTGTCCTACAGCGAGGATCTCACCTATTGGGGCGACAGCGAAGTCGTCCTCTCCCCGCGCGGCGGGTTCTGGGATTCGGATCGGGTCGGGGCCGGGCCGCCCCCGATGCGGGTCGAGATGGGCTGGCTGCTGATCTACTACGGCGCGAAGGAGACCGGCTCCGGCCCGCTGTACCGGCTGGGCGCCGCGATTCTCGACGCGAACGAGCCCACTCAGATTGTGGGCCGGGCGAACATCCCGATCCTGTCGCCCCGCGAGTACTACGAGCGGATCGGGGACGTCGGCAACCTCGTCTTTTCTACCGGCGCGCTCATCGACGAGAAGGGCAAGATCACCATCTACTACGGCGCGGCGGATAGCTGCATTTGCGTCGGAACGGTGACCGTGGACGCAATCGTATCGCGCTGCCTGAAGAGCGAGGAGGATTTCTAGATGCCGGACTCCGCCGCGGCGCGGGATATCCTGCACCGATGGGAAGGCAATCCGATCCTGACGATCGACGACGTGCCGTTCCGGGCCAATACCGTCTTCAACGGCACGCCGCTGGTGCGCGAGGACGGGATCGACATGCTGTTGCGGGTCGAAGGGCAGCAGGGCTACTCGTTCTTCGCGCTGGCCAGGAGCCGGGACGGCCTCCATTTCACCGTTTGCGACAAACCGGTCATGATGCCCGCCGAGGTGGGGCCGTGGGCGCTCTACGAGTCGCGCGGCATTGAGGATCCGCGCGCGACGCGCCTGGACGGCACCTACTACGTGCTCTATGTCGCCTCCGGGCCATACGGCCCGCGTATTGCGCTGGCCAAGACCGACGACCACATGAGCTACGAACGCATCGCGCTGGTGTCCGAGCCCGGCAACAAGGACGGCGTGCTCTTCCCGCGCAAGATCAAAGGGCGTTACGCCAGGCTGGACCGCCCGATCGGCGAGGATAAAGGCTGCATCTGGATTTCGTATTCACTGGACCTCATCCACTGGGGCGACTCCCAGATGGTGCTGCCGCCCGGCGGGGTGCGCTGGGATACGTTCCGGGTGGGCGCTTCGGTGCCGCCCATCGAGACGCCCGCCGGTTGGCTGAAGATCTACCACGGCACGAGCTGGACGCCCGCCGGCCCCGTCTACCGGGCCGGCGCGCTGCTGCTCGATCTCGACGACCCCGCCAATGTCGTGAAGCAGGGGCTCGTGCCGCTGCTGTCGCCGCGGGCGGAGTATGAACGGATCGGCGACATCGGCAATGTCTGTTTCGCATGCGGCGCCGTGGTCTTCGACAACGGGACCATCTATGTCTATTACGGCGCCGCCGACACGAGCATCTGCGTCGCGACCGGAACGATCGACCAGATCATGACCGAATGCCTGGAATATGAATAGGGGCCGTCCGGAGAGCCGGGCAACCGCGAATGAACGCGAATGAACGCGAATGCGGAATTGGGATGCCGATCGCAAGAGGGCGGTGGCGCGCTGGCCCTGTTTCCGTGATCTAGGGGACCGAAACGAATCAAGGAGATCCGATGAAGATGACGCATATCGCGGCCGGGTTGCTGACGCTGTTTCTCGCGACGGCCGGCCCCGCGGCTGAGACGCGCACGGAACTGTCTTACGGCGGCGACAAGGTGCTCTCGAATCCCAAGGTGCTGGCCCGCACCGAGGAGCGTGCCAACATCGCGCACGATGCCGGCGTGGGCACGTTCCTGAAGAGCGAGTTCTCGCGCGAAGACTGGCGCTGGATTCAGTCCTGCGAGATCGGGACCATAGAGGTACCCAAGAAGGCGGGCGACCTGGATGAGGCGCCGGCCGCGCCTGCGCCAAGTCCGGCCCCACCGCTGCTCGGCGTCCTGTCCAGCATGGCGCTGCTGTGCAATGGGGCGGGGTTCGTCTTTGCCGTGCTCTGCAACGCCGTGCTGGTGGGCTGGGTCATGAGCAGGGTCCGCCGCAACGTGGGGCGCTTTCCCGGTTCCTGCTGGTCGGCCCGAGCGCTCGGCGCCGCGGAACAGGTCCTGTTTGTCGGCGCGGTCATACTCGGGCATTGGGGCGCGATCGCGCTCTGGCTCCTGCTCAGGACGGCCGGCTGCTGGCGGACCTGGCAGGAGTATTCCGATCCGCCGGCGCTCGCCGAGAAGATGGTCAATCCGTTCCTGCTGAATGCGGCGCTGTCGGTCATGGTCGGGGTCACGGGCGGCCTGATGAGCGACTGGTTGATGGCCGGCCACTTCTACGGCTGGGCGTTGCCCGCCGCGGTCGTCGCCGGGCTCCTCGCGCTGGGGGTCTGGGCTCGCGTCGCCGGCCGCGCCGCGGGTGCGCCGCCGTGGGCCGGTGGCGAGGCTGGCGGGGAGTGACGGGCGAGGGGGCGGCAACGAGGAGTTCTTGTGCATTCTGGAAAAAGGGCAGGTTGCGGGAATCGTGACCGCACTCCGGTGCGGGTGCGATGCCCGCAACATATGGGGCGCGCCGCGCGCGCCAGGTCAGGTCTCCGTGCCTCCCTTTTTGCGTTTCTTGCGCCTTCTTGCGGCCATCCTGACCGGCGTGCTTTCACGCGCCTCGGTCTGATGTGCCGCGCTTCTCTGCTCGCCGCCGCGCTTCTCCCGGCCGGCGTGGCGGGTGGCGAAACGCCGATCACGCTCGATCTCGGCGAGGGACAGCAGGTGGAATTCGTGTGGGTCGACTCGCTCCGGATATGGGTCGGTAAAGACGAGGTGACCAACGGCCAGTTCAAGCGGTTCGACCCGAAACACGACAGCGAGCAGAGCCGAGGCCAGTCGCTCGCGGGCGAGCGGCAGCCGGTCGTGTCCGTTATGCTTTCCGATGCGAAGGCGTTCTGCGGCTGGCTGAACGCGCGGCAGGGCGGCGCGCTGCCGGCGGGCTTCGAGGCGCGGCTGCCGGCCGAATCGGAGTGGGAAGCGTTCGCCGCGTGCGGCGCGGCGCGCAAGTACCCGTGGGGCGACGGCTTTCCGCCCGCCTACGGCAACTACGACATCGAGGGCTACGACGACGGCTGCGTGGTGACCTGCCCGGTCGAAGCCAGCGGCGAGAACGAGTGGGGCCTGCGCGGCGTCGGCGGCAACGCGGCCGAGTTGTGTATCCCCGCCGGGGGCGAAGCGCAGGTCCTGCGCGGAGCCTCCTGGCGCAACTTCGCCGAAGATACGCTGCTCATCTCGTACCGGTTCACCCTCAGCGCGGAGCGCCGGAACCTGATCACCGGGTTCCGGGTCGTGCTGGCGCCGAAGGGCGGGGCACCCGAGGCGGCCGAACCGGGCGGCCTGGCCGGCGAGGCGGGCGGGCCGGCGCCGGATGCGAAGCCCGGCGCGCCCGCGGCCGTGGAACCCGAGGAGCCCGCGCGGGACGGGTCGCCCGTGCGGCCCGAAGCGCCACCCGGCCCCGTGTCGCGGGCGGCCCTTGTCGATTTCGAGAAGCCGGCCGAGCGGCATGTCAAACCGGAGCCCGAGCCCCAGCCCGAGCCGCCGCCGGTTCCGCCCCCCGCGCGGGCCGAGGCGGGGCCGCCCGCCTACCTCATCGTGCACCTGGACGACACGGAACGGCTCACCCTCCTTTGGGTGCCGGTCCTTCGCATGTGGGTCGGCAAATTCGAGGTCAGCAACGGCGAGTATCGGTGTTTCAGGCCCGAACACGACAGCGAGCGCTACCGCACCTACTCGCTCAACGAGGCCCGGCAACCGGCCGTGCTGCTCACCTGGGACGACGCTCGCGCCTATTGTTCCTGGCTCAACACGCAATTCGGCGACAGCCTCCCGAGCGGCTATGTGTTCCGGTTGCCGACCGAGCGCGAATGGGAAGTCTTCGCCGCCTGCGGCGAGCGACGCGAGTACGCATGGGGCGACGCCTGGCCGCCGCCCGCGGACTGGAACTACCACGGCCGGGAAGGGGCCGGCTCCTGGCGCAAGATCGACGGCCACGACGACGGCTTTCCCGTCGCCTGCCCTGTGGACAAAGCCGGCCGCAACGACTGGGGCCTGTACGGGGTGGGCGGCAACGTCGCCGAGTGGTGCACGCGCCTCTCGCCCGCCATGCAGCCGAGCCATGTCACCTGCGGCGCGTCCTGGTTCGACGGCCAGGAGAACGTGCTGCGCGTGGCGAACCGCGGCGGCAAGGCGCCCAACCTCCGCGATTTCGGCGTCGGCTTCCGCGTCGTCGCCGGCGAGAAACGGTAACCCGCCCCGTTCCCCTTTCGCCCAACGTAGGACGGGCTGGAAAGCCCGTCCTGCGGGGAGCCGGGCTCGCGATCCGACCGTAGGACGGGCTTTCCAGCCCGTCCCGTGCAGTCGTGAGGTGATGGTAACGGGGAACGGGGCTGAAATCCGAACGTAGGACGGGCT
>JAFGHX010000275.1 GCA_016929905.1 Kiritimatiellia bacterium | reverse complement strand
CGGAATTTCCGCGGCGCTACGCGCCGCGGGAAGAGCCGAGACGGCTCTTCTACTATGCCGAATCCAGCCTTATCTAAGCGCCATTCGATGCTAGCCCCTAATGGCAGGCGTCGGTTTTGCTGTGCTACTTGCTGTATTCCTGCTTGCGATGCTTGTTGAGGGTGTTTCAGCCTTCTGGTCTTGAGCTCTGATCAGATGACCACGGATTGGCTTTGACCACGAAACAGGCTATTTTCCCGCGGGAGGACAGGGATTTGAGATTGAAGGCGGCGAACCGGATGCATAGTCCACGGGCCGGCGGTCTACCCAAAGCCGGTGGCTGTATTACGGAAATTTGAGAGTCTAATAATACTGTTCAGCCAGGAAGATGGATCGAGAACTGGTCCACCGTTCTCGTCGCCGTTCTCGTGGACCGAATCTCCGGCGCGTGATCATGACGGCGCGGCCAAATCGGTTTACGATAACGGCGACGATAATGGTCGACGAGGAAGAGAAGAACGACGGTCGAGAGAATGACGCATTGCCGAACCTGCGGCACGCGACCGCGTACCGCGGCGCGTGAGCCGTCCTGTTCGCCGAAAACGCGGATTGACATGACGTACAGCCAATGCTAATATGTACGTCATGAATACAAAACTGACATTGCGATTGGACGACGCACTGGTGCGGAATGCAAAGACCGAGGCCCGCCGCCGCGGCAAATCGGTTTCGACGATGGTGGCGGAGTTCTTCGATGGGCTGTCCCGTCCAGCGCACTCCGTTGACCGGCTGCCGCCCGTGACGGCGTCTCTCCATGGTGTTTTGAGGGGGCGCCGCCTTTCGGAAGCCGACCACAAGACGTATCTGAGGGAGAAGCACCTTTGAGAGTCCTTGTGGACACCAACGTCGTGCTCGACGTTCTCTTGGCGAGAAAGCCGTTTGCGCAAGCTGCAACGGAGCTCTTCGCCATGGCGGAGCGTTCCGAGATCGAAGCGTTTCTGTGTGCGACGACCATCACGACTGTCGACTATCTTCTGAATCAGTCCCTTTCGCGCGCCGAAGCGCAGAAGGCACTCCACCGTCTGCTCGAGTTGTTCGAAATCGCGCCGGTCAACCGATCGGTTATCGAGGAAGCGCTCGGCAGCAAGGTGGCGGATTTTGAGGACGCCGTGCTGGAGCATGCCGGCAGACTGGCCGGAGCCGAGGCTGTCGTCACTCGAAACACAAAGGACTTCCGCAAAGCATCGATCAAGGCGATCGATCCCACCGCCCTCCTCTCAATGATCAAGGAAAGAGCGGCTGCGAACAAAGCCCTCGAGCACGACTCCGAAAGCCGCGCCGAAGGCGCATCTTCCGGAGCGGCTCAGGACTGAACGTTCTGCGAGACAAGACGAACCGGGAATGAACGTCGAACGTCGAACATCCATTTCCCAACGCAGGACCGGTTTCATGGGATCTGTCAAAGCGCAGGCTGCAACAAGGCCTTCGGGGCGCAGCGCCGTGTAGAGCGTGTTGCCGACAACCGTCGGCTTGCCGCGGATGTGGCGGCCGGGCAACCGCACCCTATCGCGTTTGTCCGAGACCTCGGTCTGTCCGTCCCGCAGAACCGCTCAAGCGCGATGCCCGTAGCCAATTCGATCGTGTCATCGTGTGCCGGCAACTCGGGACTGGCCGGGTCCCTCACTTTGAGACAGCCTCTGGAACCGCGCCCTCCAATCCCCCTCATGCCTGCCTCCTTGATCGCGGGGCGATCTGCTTCTACAATGCGTCTCGGTCTTGCCCCCTGCTTCGTGGAACCGAGGGTTCGGCATGATGAGAGCGATGTTGCTGGTGCGGACGGAGGTGCAGACGTACCCGCACGCCGAGGCGAACCGCGCGCGGGACGATCTCCGCGACGGCAATCTCTGCGGTGCGGCCGTGTTGAAGGTCCGGGCGTGATGCCGTGTCGAACCTTCAGGACACCGAATGCGCGGGGGCACACGCCTTACGGCGTTGACTACAAGCGGGCTTGACCTGTTTGTCGTGAGCCCCGTAAGGGGCGTAGCGGGTGGCGCGGCACAACGAGTATGTGGCCTGACGAAAGCGACCAGAACATGAACCGTTCCGGCTATATGCTTTTCGCAGCAGTCTGCCTCTGCGCGGTCGTTTCGCACGCAGGCGCCGGGTTCCCGCTGCGCGACATGGCGGTGAGCGACTCGATGGAGCTGTCGGGCGCCTGGCAGTTCCGGCAGGACCCCGCGGACGCGGGTGTGGCGCAGTCGTGGTTCATGCCGGGCGCGGACCGCACGGGCTGGACCGAGGCGCGCGTGCCCGGGGTCTGGGGTTGGGACTCCGGTCCGGGGCGGCTGCCGGTGTACACGGGGGTGGCGTGGTATTGCCGGCGCGTGGCGATCCCGGCGAACTGGACGGGCGCGGTCTCGGTTGTGTTCCTGGGTGCGATGTTCGCGGCCGACGTGTGGGTGAACGGCGAATACGTGGGCGTGCACCGCGGGGGCTATGCGCCGTTCGCGCTGGGCGTGCCGGCTGCCGCGTGTTCGCCGGGGCAGGAGGCGGATCTGGTTGTGCGGGTCGACAACCGCCTGCGCGACAACACGGCGCCGGCCAAGAAGGTGGGCTGGCAGCCGTACGGCGGTCTGTATCGGGAGGTGTTCCTTGTGCACCAGCCGGCCGTGCGGCCGGAAGGGGTATTTGTCCGGACCGAGCTGGGTGCCGACGGCGCGGCGCTGGTCCGTGTATCGGGCACGCTCACGAACGGCACGGCGAGCGCGTACGAGGGGGAATTGGCCCTGCGCCTGGCGGCGGGCCAGCAGACCGTTGCGTCGCAGCAGCTTGCGTTGGCGGTGGAGGCGGGGGGCGGAGCTCCGTTCGAGGCCGGCCTGGCGGTGAAGAACGCCCGGCTCTGGTCGCCCGCCGACCCCTATCTGCACACGCTGCGCGTGACTTGGCCGTGGCAGGGCGCGCAGCCGCTTGAATTTGAGGTCGGCCTGCGTGAGGTGCGGGTAACGGGCAGCCGCGTGTTGGTGAACAACCGCGAGTTGTGGCTGCAGGGGTTCGGCGCTCACGAGGAGTACGATCAGGCGGGGCCGTGCATTCCCGAGCCGGTGCGTCGGGCGGAATTGGTCCGCATGAAGACGGACTACGGCTGCAACACGCTGCGCCCGGGTCACTATGTGAACCATCCGGCGCTGTATACCCTGTGCGACGAGCTGGGTTTTCTGGTCTTCTCGGAGATTCCGCTCTGGCAGTTGCAGTCGCAGCACATCGTATCGCAGGAGACGTGGGCGACGTGGATCGAGCCGCAGCTTCGCGACATGGTGGTTGGGCTGCGCAACCACGCGTGCGTCGCGTTCTGGGGCATCGCGAACGAGCTGCCGCACCGTGAGGAGCCGGACCTGGAGAACCAGCGCCGCTATTTCACGAAGGCACTGGCGTACGTGCAGGGGCTGGACCCGACCCGTCCCGCCACGCCGGTCTGCGCCTCGACGCGGTCTCTGTTCGCCTACGACCTGGTGGCGATGGGCGCGCGCAACCTGCACTACGGCTGGTATCACTCGCCGCGCGTGTACGGGGTGCGGGATGGGCTGGCGGAGAACCTGCGCGCCGCGGGCGGCAAGCCGATCCTGGTGGCGGAACTCGGAGCGCACGCCTCGGCCGGCCGTCTGACGGGCGGGTACGGCGATCCGGCGCGCGGCTCGGAGACGTATCAGGACAAGGTGATCCGGTTCGGCTACCAGTACTGTGCGACGCAGTCGGACACCATTCCCGGGATCCTGATATGGACGTGGTCGGATTTTCATCGGCAGGCGCGGCTGTGCCCGCACGGCATTTTCAGTGAGGCGCGTCGTCCGAAACTCGCGGCCTACACCGTGCGCAATCTGTTCGAGGGCGATATCCGGGTGTTCGTCTGCGAGGAGGACGTGCGCTGCGCGCCTGGCGGGACGTGGCGCGCGGATCTGTACGCGTTCAATCCGCGCCGGCGTCCGTGGCCGCGGTTGAATGCGCGCTGGTGTATCCTGGACGGCGCGGAGCGGGTGGCGGAGGGCGCGCTCGCGGCGGAAGTGGCCGGTGCGCGGGCGCAGCGCATCGGGGAGGTCGCGTGGCCGATCCCCGGCTCCGCGCGGCACGGCCTGTATGTGTTCTGGGTGCAACTGCTGGACGGGGCCGGCAAGTGGCTGCATACGAACAGCAGCCCGTTCGACGTGGGTACCCCGTCACGCCCGGGCATCCTGACCGCGAGCGCGCGGGCGGGCGGCGAGCCGATCCCCAATGCGTGGATGTCGCTTGCCGGCGTGCGCGTGCCGGTCTATCCGTTTCCCGGGCTGCTGCTGCCGCTGCGGCAGGGCGCATACGAGCTGGAGTTTCATGCGGACGGGTTCGCGCCGCAGCGCCGGAGCGTCCAGATGCATGACGGGCTGCCGGCGAGCGTTGTCGTGGAGTTCGGCGGTGAAGGGAAGTGACCCTCGCGGCAATCCTCGATTCCCGCAATCCGCCGCGGGCGCCGCTGTGCTTCGACGATCGCCTTGGGAGGAGGGAAGCTTTGTCGATTCCCTGTAGGACGGGCTTTCCAGCCCGTCCCGCACACTCACGAGCCGCCGGGAAACGGGGACGGGCTGGAAAGCCCGTCCTACGATTCGCTCGTGTGCGTTTGGGCACCGGGCGCGTGGTCGGGACAGGGAGGCGGAAGGTCGGACTTCGAGCAAGTTCTCGAGTTCAGCCGTAGGCTGATCGGCCTCAGGCCGAAAGTTGTCGAGCAAGTTGTCGAGCAAGTTCTCGAGTAAGTTCTCGAGTAAGTTTGGGGAGAGGTTGAAGGTTAGTGACGAGTCGCACATACCGGATTGTTTGCGCCGGAGTTGCTCTGGCGCTGCTTGGGCTGGCGGTGGTGATTGTGGCACGGCACGCGTTTGACGACGACGAGTTTCAGCACGCGCATGTGGCGTGGCTGATCGGGCAGGGTGCGACGCCGTACGTGGATTTTTTCGAGCATCACATGCCGCTCTACCACCTGCTGCTTGCGCCGGTGTTCGGGGCCGGGCGCGCGGACGGCCCGTGGCCGCTCTTTGTTCTGCGCGCGATCAGCCTGTTGTGCGGGGGCGCGGTCCTCGTGCTGGTCTACCGGCTGGCGTGCCGGAGCGGGGCCGGCCGTTGGGCGGCGCTGGCGGCGGTCTGGCTGCTGGCGAGCGTGCCGATGTTCGCGTTGAAGGTCCTGGAGGCGCGGCCCGGCGCGCCGGCCGTGTGCCTGCTGCTGGGTGCGACGGCGCTGGTGCTGGCGGTGCGTTGCCGGGGCCGCGCGCTGGTCGCGGCCGGCGTGCTGGGCGGGTTGGCGGTGCAATGCTCGCAGAAGTTCGTCTTTGCCGGGCTGGGGCTGTTCGTCTGTGTCTGGCTCGTGCACGGGTTCCGGGCGGCGCTGCTCTTCGCGTGCAGCGCGGCGGCGAGCGCGGTCCCCTTGCTCGGCTGGCTTGCGGCGCGCGGCGCGCTGGGCGAGTTCTACCGGCACGTGCTGGTCATGAACGTGCGGTGGCTGCACCGGTTCCCGCCGTCCGGCTACCTGTTCGAGGCGTTTGCCACGGCAGGCCCGCTCGTGGTGCTGGGTGTGCTCGGGCTCGTGCGGGCGGCGGCGCAGAGAGACCGCCGCGCGGCGGGGCTTGCGGCCGTGCTGACCGGCGGGCTGGCCGGGCTGTGGGTGATGCCCGAGCCGTTCAGGCAGGCGTTCCTGCCGGTCTTTCCCGTGCTCGCGCTGGGCGCCGCGCGGCTGATCGGCGATCTGATCCGCTCCGTCGGGCACGACTCCCCGCTGCTTGCGCCGGCGCTGGCCGTCTTTGTCGCCGTCTCCGCCTGGCCCGGCCTGGTGGGGCTGGTCGAGGCGCTCGCCGTCACCCACGCGGCGGACGTGGCGGCCATGCACCGGCTGGCGGACCTGGATCCCGGCGGCACGCACGTGTTCGACGGGCGCGGGCTGGTCTTCTACCGCCGGCATGTCGGCCGCTATGCGTGCATGCATGAAGGGATCCTCATGATGCTGGATGCCGGCCGCTACGCCGAGCACGTGATCGATGCGCTCGACCGCTGCGGGTTGCCGCCCGTCGTGCGCGACTACCGCGTGATGAAGATGCCCGGCCCGATCCTCGCGTTCCTGGACGAACACTACCTTCCGGTCGGCGACGGCCCCATCTGGACGGCAGGTCTGAAGGTGGACCGCGCCCGGCTGACGGGGGCGGGGGCCGCCATTCATGTGCGGGCGGCCGGGCTGTACCGCGCCACGTGGGCAGGCGGCGGCGTGCGCCTGGACGGCTGCCCGCTCGTCAACGGCGGGCAGGTCGACCTGACGGCGGGCGCGCACCGGGTGAAGGCGGATGGTTTTGTCGGCAATCTGGAACTGAGGCTTATCCGGCGGGCGGCGCCGCCCGCGCCGGACCGGTGAGTTGATGAACGAGCGACCAACGAAGACCAGGGCCGTTGTCGGCGGCTTGCTGAGAGCCGTGCTGCGGCACCGTGCGCTCTCCGCCTGGCGCGTAGCCGAACTGCTGCTGGTCGGCTTGCTCGCCGCGCACGCCGTGCTGGCGGTCCGGCACGTGCTGGTGACGCTCGCCCATCCCTATCCGGTCGAGTACGGCGAGGGCGTCGTGCTGAACTGGGTCGACCGCGCCAATCGCGGGGCAGCGCTCTACCCGCCGGTTTCCGATACGCCGCCCTACCTGCACAATCCCTATCCGCCGGTCTACTACTGGCTGGCCGGCGCCGGCCAGCGCGCGGTGCCGGCCGCGCACCCGTTCTTCGCCGGCCGGCTGCTCGCCTGCCTGTGCTGGCTTATGGCGTGCGGCGCCGTTGCGTGGATGGTGCGCCGGCGCATGGGGACGCGGGGCGCGGCGGGCGCCGCGCTGCTGCTGCTGTTCTCGCCCGTCGCGCTGCGCTATGCGTGCATGGTGCGGGTGGACTTCCTGGGGCTCGCATTCGCGTTGTGCGGGCTCGCCCTCGTCAGCGGGCGGGACTCGCCCGCCCGGGCCGCGGCGGCCGGCATAGCCTGCGCGGCGGCGCTGCTGACCAAGCCGGTATTGTTCGCGGCGCCGGCCGCGTGTGGGATCGTGGTGTTGCGGCAGGGCCGCCGCAACACCGTGCGCTTTGCCGCCGGCTTCCTGCTGTGCCTGGCGGCCGGCGTCGGCTGGCTCTGCGTGCGGGAGGGCGGGGGCTGGCTCCCGCACCTGTTCGACCTCAATCGCCTGCCGTTCCAGGCGCGTCGCCTGTTCTTCGAGGCGGCCCCCGTCTTCGGCAGGCATCCGTTCCTTCTGGCCGGGATCGTGTTTTTCGTGGCTCGGAACCGAAAGACCCGAGACGCGGTGTGGTGGTATGTACTGTTCGCGGTTGCCGGCACGGCGCTGTTCGCGAAGGTCGGGGCGGCCGAGAACTACTTCCTGGAATTCATCGCCGCCGGCGCGCTGGCTTGCGGATGGCTGGCCACGGCACTGGGTGTGCGGGGGCGCGAGATGCTGCTCTGGTGCCTGCTCGCCCAGTTGACGTTGTATCTGCCCGTGAAGGCCGCGCCGGTCTTCACCCGGACGTACGGGCAGGAGTTGCCGGAGAGCGGCCTGTCGGCGACGCCGACGCGGGTCGACGCCGAGGTGGGTGCCGTTCTGCTCGGGGAACTGCGCACGGCGGATGGGCCGGTGCTTTGCGACGACCTCGGCTTCCTGCTCCTGGCCGGGAAGGCTGTTGTGGTGCAGGCCTTCCAGTACGGGCACCTGGCCGCGGCCGGCCGGTGGGATGACGCGCGCCTGTGCGAAGCGGTCCGCGACGGGCAATTCGAGCTGGTGGTGGTGACGATGGACGCGCGCGGCGAAGCCCCCGCCTATTTCACGCCGGGCATTTTTCACGCTGTCGAACAACACTACGCGCTGCGCCGGATGGTGGGGAAGTACCGGGTGTATGAGCGGCCGTGAGGGCGGCTGGCCTGAGGCGGGTAAGAACGGCCCGCGAAACGACGCGAAAAGGGCGCGAAAGGGCTGTTAGGCTTGCGAGCGGGCCGGCGGTATGTGACGAGTTGTCGGAGCGCAGCGGAGATCCGCCCGTGGCGGATTGCGGGAATCGAAAGGCTTGCGCCGTCCGCCAGCGGCGGATCTCCGCTGCGCTCCGACGCAGCGTTGCGCAAGCCTCGATTCCCGCAACGAATGCCCTTTCAGAAACAGAGGAAAAGGCGCTCGCAGCAACCTGCGTGGCGCGTAAGCGCTTTTCGCGCGCTTTTCGCGTCTTTTCGCGGGCAGAAGAGCGCGCGAAGACGAACCGGCTTCAGCCCTTCAGGTGCCGGTCGAGCCAGGCGAGCGTTTCCCAGGCGGCGTGCAGTACGGATTCGCGCGCCTCGTAGCCGTGGCTTTCGTTGGGGAGCAGAACGAGCCGCACCGTGCGCCCGTGCCCTTTCAGCGCGTTGAACAGGCGCTCGCTCTGCATGGGGAACGTGCCGGCGTTGTTGTCCGCATCGCCGTGGATCAGCAGGAGCGGGGCGTTGATCTTGTCGGCATGCATGTAGGGCGACATGGCGGAGTAGACCGCGGGCGCCTCCCAGAGCGTGCGTTGTTCCGCCTGGAACCCGAACGGCGTGAGCGTGCGGTTGTAGGCGCCGCTGGCGGCGATGCCGGCCCGGAACAGGTCGGAGTGCGCCAGCAGGTTCACGGTCATGAACGCGCCGTAGGAGTGGCCGGCCACGGCGAGCCTGTCGCGTTCGGCCACGCCGCGGCGGACCAGCTCGTCGACCGCCGCCTTCGCACTCGCGACCAATTGCTCGATGTACCGGTCGTTCGGTTCGGCGTCACCTTCGCCGACGATCGGCATGTCCGGCCCGTCCAGCAGCGCGTAGCCCTGCGTCAGAAGAACGTGCGGCCGGCCCGGCACGATGCGGACAAACCGGTGCGGCGAGTCTTTCACCTGGCCGGCCGCGTCCTTGCTCTTGAATTCGCGGGGATAGGCCCAGATCAGGGTCGGAAGCGGGCCGTCGCCCGGCTTGCGGCCCGGCGGCAGATAGAGGGTGGCGGTGAGTTGAACGCCGTCTTCCCGTTTGTAGGTGATCAGCTCCTTGTAAACGGTTGCCAGTTGCGGGTACGGGTGCGGGAAGTCGGTCAGCACGCGTTCCTCGCCGGTCGCGAGGTTGCGCCAGTGGTAGTTCGTGGGCGCATCCCGGCTTTCACGCGAGAGGAGGATGTCCGGTCCGTTCGTTTGCACCACTTTGAGCGTGCGTTCGAACAGCGGCGGCTGCGAACGCCACAACCGCTCGGTTTGAAGACTCGCGATGTCCAGCCGGTCCAGGAACGGGCGGTCGCCTTCCGGCGAGGCGCCCTCGCCGGCGAGGAACAGCGCGCGGCCGTCCTCCGAGGTCAGCAGCACGGCCGTCCCTTGCGGCGTGGGCCGCAGCACGGGCGCGCCGGGGTCCTGGTAGCGGTCCTCCCAGGACCGCGCCACCCACAGCCGCTTGGCCGCTTCGGGGCGGTCCGGCTGAAGGAACCACACGCGCACCGTCCGCGATTGCCACCAGCGTTCCACGCCGAGCGCCAGGCCGCCATCGCCCCACAGGATCCCGCTGTGGCGGAGGCCGAACGCGAACAACTGGGCCGGCGCGTCCCGGAACGGCGCCGCCAGACTCAGCACCGCATCGCGTACCTCGGCGTCCCGCTTCGGATCGCCGCCGTCGCGCGGTTCCGTCCAGACCAGCGTGGCCGGCGCATCCGCGCGCCAGCCGAATCCGCGCGGCCGATCGGGGACGGCGTCGAACGAGAGGGGGACCTCCTCCGCCAGCGGCAGGTCCGCCACCGCGCGCACCAAGCGGCCCGCCTCGTCCCATATCTCGACGCGCCGCGGGAAACGGTCCGCCGGCACCAGATAGGAGAAGGGGGGATGCAGCGTCTCGACCAGCAGATACCGGCCGTCCGGCGACGGCCCGGCGGCGCAGACCAGATCCGGCTCGCTCAGGAACGTGAACGCACCATCCGTGCGCACCAGGCCCACACGCGACCGGGCCAGGTGCGCAAACAACGCTTCGTCGTGCGGGCCTTTCAGCAGGTCCTGATAGGTGCGGGCCGGCGCCGTGCTCCCCTGGCTCTCCTGGATCACCGGCCCGCTCGGCGCTTCGGGGGCCGGCGGCGCTTCGCCCTGATCCGGCGGCACCACGCAGACGACCAGCCGCGCGCTGTCCGGCATCCAGTCGAACGGGTCGGCGTAAACCGCGTTGAGCGGCAGGTCCAGGAGCTGGCGCGCCGCGCCCGTTTCCGGCTCCAGCAGCCACAACCGCACACCGTCGGCCGCCGTGATCGTGAACGCCAGGCGGGTCCCGTCGGGCGACCACCGCGGCCGGCCGATGCGTGCGTCTTCCGGCAAACCCGAAACGTCGCGCTCCCGCCCCGTGGCAAGCTCTTTGAGCGCAAGACCGCTGTAGGTCCCCGCCCGGCTCGGGCTGCGGGTGGCCGGGTCAATCCGAAGGCCGGCCAGGCGCAGTTCCGGCCGGCTCAGCTCCCGGATCGTCTTCATAGCACGGCTGTGGAGCAGCAACAGCCAGGTCGATGTCGGATCCACGCTCGGCACCGGCGCCGGGGGTGCGTCGAGCAACGCCACGATCGACTCCGGCGGCAGACGGTAGGGCGAGCCCGCCGTCTCCACTGAACCATGGGCTCCCACTGCCTTCATTGTGTCCCCCCCTTCCGCCGCAAGAGTACGTGGCGGCAGCAAGTCGCGGTGAGCCTAACACACGCCCATTCCGCTGAGAAGCCGGATTGCACAGCAACCATCGACCCTTCCCCCGCCCCCTCCCCCTTGACATTCGGCCCGAACCGGTCTATACTACCGGCAACGTTGCCGATAAAGGAAAAATGGGGGTTTTTGTGAGTGCGACCTGTGTAGAGTTCGAGGTGGAGCGGTTGCCCGAGCTGTTCGAGCCGGACCCGGCGAGGATCCGGCTGGCCTGCGCGCGGCAGGCGGCGGTATGGGCGGGTGGCAAGCCGGACCGTTATCCGATCCTGTTGCACGCGCCGCTGACACCGGCGCAGAAGGCGATACCGGCGGCGAACTACCGGGACGCGTTTTACGACGAGGACCGGATGCTGTGCGCGCAGGTGCGCGGGGCGTGCGGGGTGTCCAACGCGGGCAGCGATGCGGTTCCGTCCATTCGTTCGAACCTGGGCACCGGCGTTCTGCTGGCGTGCGTGGGGCTGGAGCAGGACGTCTTCGAGGACAAGATGCCGTGGTTGCGGCAGCACATGAGCCAGGAGCGGGTCGGGTCGCTCACGGGCGACGACATCGGGATTCGGGGCAGTTTCGCGCGCGGGCTGGCGCACATGCGCCGTTTCAGGGCGGTTATGGGCGACGCGCTTGCGTTGTACTGCATGGACACGCAGGGTCCGTTCGATCTTGCGCATCTGTTGCTCGGCGAGGCGTTGTTCATGGCCCTGTATGACGACCCGCCGTTCGTGCATCGCGTCATGGAATTCTGCGTGGAGCTGACCATTCGCACGACGCGCTGGATGAAGGAGATCGCCGGCGAAGCCGACGGGCGCATCCACCATTCGAACCATCTTTACGCGGAGAACATGGGTGTGCGTATCTGCGAGGATACCACGGCGTTGATCAGCCCCGAGTGCATCGCCGAATTCGCCATGCCCTACACGCAGAAGGTGGCGCAGGCGTTCGGCGGCGCGTGGATCCACTACTGCGGGCGGAACGATCATCTGACCGAGGCGGCACTGGCCATCCCGGAGGTGCGCGGCATCAACTTCGGGCATGTGCCGGGCCACGTGCACGACCACCCGTTCGAGCAGGACATGCAGCGCTGCCTGGACCGGGGCAAGGTGTACGTCGGCAACTGGCCCCGGTACGACGGCGAGAGCGGGCGCGCCTATCTGGACCGGCTCTACCGCTGGGCGGCGCAAGGCTGCCTGATTCCGGCCGCGGGCGCGGCCTTGCGGGGTGAAGACGGGTTCGGCTCCGTTGCGGAGGCGCTGGATTACTGGTACAGTCTGCAGGCATGAGCCCGAGCGTCACCGATATCGCCAGGATGTGCGACGTCTCGCCGTCCACGGTCTGCCGCGCGCTGAACGAGAAGTCCGACATCAACCGCGAGACGAGGAAGCGGATCCTGGCCGCGTGCGCCAGGGCGGGCTACGCCAAGAACCGCGGCGCGAGCAACCTGCGCATGGGCCGCTCCAACACGATCGCCTGTCTCGCGCCCGACCTCGCGAACGAGCTGTTCGTCGAGAAGCTCTTCTTCCTCAAGCAGGAAATCGGGACCGCCGGCTACGTGCCGCGCCTGTACAGCTACCGCGACCGCGGCGAGGCGGATGCGCTGCTGCGCGAGATCGTCAGCAGCCGGCCCGCGGGGCTGGTCGCGCACTGCCGGCCCGACGCCGCCATGAAGCGCATGATCCGCGGCAACGGCATTCCGGCCGTGTTCTACGACGCGAACGTGCCCGGCATGGACTCCATCGAACTGGACCGGCGGGCGGGGTCGTACGAGGCGGTGCGCCACATGCTCGGCCTGGGGCGCAGGCGGATCGTGCTGCTTGGCGCAGCGGCCGCAAGCGAGCGCGGGACGGGCTACGGCCGGGCGCTGCGCGACGCAGGCCTGCCGCTCGACGCCGGGCTCGTCGTCGACGCCCCGTTCGGACGCGACCTGTTCCGGTACGGCTACGAACAGATCGCGCGGCTGTGGCCGGGCTGCCGGTTCGACGGCCTCTATGCGGTCAACGACGCCTCCGCGATCGGGGCGATCCGCGCGCTCGCCGAAGCCGGCGCCGCCGTGCCCCGCGACGTCAGCGTCGTCGGGTTCGACGACATCATGCTCGGCCCGTTCGTCACGCCCAGCCTGTCCACCGTCCATCAGCCCAAGGAGGACATGGCGCGACTGGCCGTCCAGTTCCTGCTCAAGCGGGCCGCCGACCCCGGGGCCAAGCGCCAGCACGTCAGACTGGCCACTCGGCTCGTCGTCAGGGAGAGTTAGGGCTCGCGCATAAATAGATTCACATTTCACCACGGTGAAATCGAGTAGTTCCATTTGGGTCTGGCCGTGTGATGACGGAGGTT
>JAFGHX010000274.1 GCA_016929905.1 Kiritimatiellia bacterium | reverse complement strand
GTGGGCCGAAGCCGGGCCCCCACGACCTCGCGTCGTGGGCCGAAGCCGGGCCCCCACGACCTCGCGTCGTGGGCCGAAGCCGGGCCCTGACGACCTCGCGTCGTGGGCCGAAGCCGGGCCCCCACGACCTCGCGTCGTGGGCCGAAGCCGGGCCCCCACGACCTCGCGTCGTGGGGGAACAAGATTGACGCCACCGCGCGTCCGCAAGTAATATGTCTCCCACCCCGCCGCCTCCAGGCGGCGGGGTGGGGGTGGGGGGGCGAGGAGTCAGCATGCCGAAAATCAACGCCCACGCGCACGCCTGTTTCAACCGGCACGCGTCGCTCGACGAGATAGCGCGCGAGGTGCGGAACAGCGCCGTCGACTATTTTGTCGTGGCGGCGTTGGACCTGAAACTGCACGTCGGCAAGACGGCCGAGCAGGCGGCGGCGAACCCGAACCCGTACGCTCGCCACTTCTACGACTTCGAGGCGGACTCCAACGAGAACGTGGCCGCTCTGCGCGACGGGACGGGGGGGAAGGTGCTTCCCTTCGCCTACGCGGACCCGCGCGAGTCCGACGCGCTGGAAAAGGTACGCTACTGGGTGCGCGAGCGGGATTTCAAGGGCGTCAAACTGTATCCCCCGATCGGGTTCTACCCGGACGACGCGGCGTATCTGGCTTTTTTTCGCGGCGTGGAGGCGCTCGGCGTGCCGATTCTGGTGCACTGCGGGCGCGTCTTGCCGCATCCGGCGCTGCGGATGAAATACGCCAATCCCGTCTGCCTCGAAGGTGTCGCCGTGAACTGTCCCAGTCTGAAGATCATCGTCGGCCATTTCGGACGGCCCTGGACCTATGAGGCGTACTGCCTGGCGATCGGGTTCCAGAACGTCTGCATCGATCTCACCACCGGCGGTTCCGAGGACCGGGTGATGATCAGGCGTGCGATCGCGACCCTGGGCGCGAACCGTCTGGTTTTTGGAACCGACCACACGGGCGGCGCCGACAGCGTCTTTGAACAGACTCGTCGGGCCTTTGCGCAGGACGGAATCGGCGAAGCGGACCTTGACATGATCTTCGGCGGCACCGCCGCCCAGTTGCTCGGCCTCCCATAGACGGGTTCGCCCTGCGGTTGCTTCGGCGGACAAGTTGTTTGATGTTCGGTCTGAACCCAGCGGCTGGGTCCGGGCCGGGAACATGACGACCTGGGGCGCAGAACAAGCGGCTGCACGCGACCGCGTACCGCGGCGCGTGGGCCGCGCCGATCGCGCTGCCGGAAGACTGATTCGCCCCGCGCAGCCTCCAAGTCCCACGGTCCCACAGTCCCACGGTCCCACCTACACCACATACGTCGAAGCCGAGGTCGTTCCGCCGCGCCCGGTCCAGTTCGTGTGGTAGAACTCGCCGCGCTTGCGGTCGACCCGTTCGTAGGTATGCGCGCCGAAGTAGTCGCGCTGCGCCTGGAGCAGATTGGCCGGCAGCCGCTGGCTGCGGTACCCGTCGTAGTAGGCGAGCGCCGCGGTGATCGCCGGCATCGGGATCCCCAATTCGACCGCCGTCGCCGCGACGCGCCGCCACGACTTCTGAGCTTTGGCCAGCGCCTTGGCGAAGAACGGGTCGAGCATCAGGTTCGTCAGTTTCGGGTCCCGGTCGAACGCCTTCTTGATGTTGCCGAGGAAGGCCGACCGGATGATGCAGCCGCCGCGCCACATCAGCGCGATCCCGCCGTTGTTCAGGTTCCAGCCGTACTCCGCCGCCGCCGAGCGCAGCAGCTGGTAGCCCTGCGCGTAGGAGACGATCTTCGAGGCGTACAGCGCCTGCTCCAGATCGGCGACCATCTTCTTCTTGTCGCCCTTGAACGTCGCCTTTGGGCCGGCCAGCTTGCCGGAGGCCGCGACGCGTTCCTCTTTGATCGCCGAGAGGCAGCGCGCGAAGACCGCTTCGCCGATCAGCGTCAGCGGCATGCCCTGGTCCAGCGCCGCGATCGCGGTCCACTTGCCCGTCCCTTTCTGGCCGGCGGTGTCCAGGATCTTGTCGATCGTCGCCTCGCCGTTCTCGTCGCGATAGCCGAGGATGTCGCGCGTGATCTCGATCAGGTAGCTGTCGAGCAGCCCGCGGTTCCAGCGCGCGAAGACCTTGTGCATCGCGTCGTTGCTCATCCCGAGCCCTTCCTTCATCATTTGGTAGGTCTCGCAGATCAGCTGCATGTCGCCGTACTCGATGCCGTTGTGCGTCATCTTCACGAAGTGGCCCGCGCCGCCTTCTCCGACCCAGTCGCAGCAGGGCTCGCCCGCGTCGGTCTGCGCCGCGATCTTCTGGAAGATCGGCCGCACGTGCTTCCACGCCGGGTTCGAGCCGCCGGGCATGATGGACGGGCCGAGCAGCGCGCCTTCCTCCCCGCCCGAAACACCCGTCCCGATGTAGAGCTTGCCCTTGCTTTCCACGTACTGCCAGCGCCGGATCGTGTCGGGAAAATGCGAGTTGCCGCCGTCGATGATGATGTCGCCCTTCTCCAGGTGCGGCAGGAGCACCTCGATGAAATCGTCCACCGCCGAGCCCGCCTTGACCATCAGCATCACCTTGCGCGGGCGCTTGAGCAGCGCGCAGAATTCCTTCACCGAATGCGCGCCGAGGATCCGCTTCCCCTTCGCGCGGCCGTTGATGAAGTTGTCCACTTTGCTGACGGTGCGGTTGAAACAGGCGACCGTGAACCCCTTGCTCTCCATGTTCAGGAGCAGGTTCTCGCCCATGACCGCCAGCCCGACCACGCCGATGTCCGCCGTTCCTTTTGCCGCCTTCTTCGTTGCCATCGTTCCGCTTCTCCTTCCGTTTTGCACCCCGCGCGGGGCGTCCAGAGTCTGCCAGGTTTCCGGTATCGGCAGAGGGGCATTATTACGGCATTCGCGCGCGGAAAGCCATTCTTTTCTGTGGAAGATGAAGACAGGGACGGGCGGCGTCTAGGCCTGTTGTGCGGCATGCGGCGGGCCGTCAGTTCACGTCCGCGCCGAAGACGGCATTCACCCGCGCCGCGCCGCCGTGCTCGAACTCGCACTTGCCGGCCGCGCCGGTAATCGGCGTCTCGCCGTGCCCAGGCCCCGCGAGGTACCCTTCGATCTGCCGGCGCGTGAGCGAGTTGGCGTCGAAGACCGCCTCGCCGATCCGCAGCGAATAGTTGCCCGGCGAGCCGGTCAGCCGGCCGTCCGAGAGAATGGGCCCGGCGGCATCGAAATTCAGGCTGTCGCCGCCGTTCTGCATCTGGAACTGGCCGCTCCAGGCGTTGTTGCCCGGGCCGACCTGCACGTGCAGCGCGCAATTGCCGTCCAGCCGCGTGGTCGTGCCGCCCTGCCACACCAGCGCGCCGGCCGGGCCGTTTCCGTTCAGATCGAACTGGCGCGCGCTCTCGACCAGTTCCTCGAAATCGGAGCGCGCGATCAGCGAGCCGGCTATGTCCATCGTGTCGTCCGCCCAGATGCTCCAGTACCAGTGGCTCCCGATCCCTAGCGCGACCGGCGGCGGGGGCAGCGTGCCCGGCGGCGGCGGCGTGGGCGGCGGCTCGGCCGGCAGGTCCGGCAGCGGCGGCAGATCGATGTTCGCCCAGTCGATCCCATCCGGCGTCGCGCTCAAGGTCGGCACGTAGGTTCCGAGCAGATCCTGTCCCGTCAGGTCCGACACCTGTTGAATCACCTCGTTCACGCTCTCCTGGGCAGGCGCGCCCGTCTCGCCAAGCAGCAGTGCCGCGTCCGGCGTCTGGCCGGGCAGCGAGGATTGGCCGCCGCCACCACCGCCGCCGCCTTCCTCCGACGGCGCGCCCGGCGTGGCGCCCTGCATGATGGTCCTGGCTTCGGAGGCCGAGAACCGGCGCTTCTGCGGGGCCATCCCCTCCTGAATCGTGACGGCGATGCCCGCTTGCGCGATATCCATCACCGCCCCGAGCGTCTCGTCGCGCAGCGTCTGCTCGACCCGGATCCGCTTCCGCCGCGGCAGCCGCAGCACATAGACGTCGTCCTTCGCTTCCTCGACCCGAAACGCCAGATCGCACCCGCGTATGCCGATCACGGCACGCCGCGTCTTCACCTGAAAGGCTTCCGGATTCAGATCCGTGATCTTGCCCGTTACCGTGCGAAAGACCCCGTTCACAAAACTCATCTTGCACGCGTTATCCTTGCGACGAGCCGGCGCGTAGCTGTATTCGTCGAGCACCATCTCGCTGGCCGGGCCCTGCGAAAGGATCGAGTCGTCCGTCAGCATGAGCTGCAGCTTCGAGCGCTTCTCCGTCCGGATCGTGTCCTTGAAGAAGACCGGCGCCTTCTCGGCCAGCGGCCGAGCGTCGCCGTCCGGGCCGGTCGCCGTGGCTTGGCCCTGGATGGCAATGACCTGGCCGATCGGATCCGCCGCGGGAACAGCCGCGACAGCCAGGCTGAAGGCGAGCACGAGGATGAGAATCCGATGATGCAGGCGGCGCATATTCATGGCGTTACTCCGGACGAGCGGCGGGTGAGAACACCGCTCAAGGGCCTATCTTAACTCCTTCCGGGCGGGTGGGTCAAGAAACGGATTGCGGCCCGGCAACGGCGCGCAGTCCGCTTCCCACTGCCGGCCGGCTCGAAAGAGTCAGAATACGCTTGAGTTCGGGGTGGGGGACCTGTAGAATACAAAAGAAGTGTCGATCGAAGGGTCTGCCAGCACTAGCGGAGGCCGCTCCATGCGCAATGTGCGAGTTCTTCTGGCTTGGGTTCTGCTTGTCCCGTTCCTGCTCTGCCGGCCGGCCGCCGGCACCACGATTGACGAGAGCAACCGGTACGCCTGGGCCGCCAGCACCGGCTGGATCAACTGCCGCACGGACACCACCAACGGCGCCGTGCTGGGCGAGTTCGTCTGCTCCGGGTACCTCTACTGCCCGAGTACCGGCTGGATCCATCTCGGCGACGGCAACCCGACCAACGGCTATCAATACACGAACACGGCGACCAACGACTACGGCGTGAATCACGACGGGAAAGGCAACCTGGCGGGCAACGCCTGGTGCCCGAGCACCGGCTGGATCCTGTTCGAGCAGGACCAGGGCAAGCCGAAAGTGGACCTGGAAACCGGCGTGTTCAGCGGCTACGCCTGGGGCTACAGCCTGGGCTGGATCAGCTTCAGCAACAGTTCCGGGTTCTGCCAGACGGTTGCCGTCGAGCAGCAGGGTTCCGATACCGACGGCGATGACCTGTCGGACATGTGGGAGCTGAGCATCACCAACGACCTCACCGCGCTCGGCGGCACGAACGAGCTGGGTCAGCCCGCGGGTACCGACTTCGACGGCGACGGCGTGGTGGACTCCAACGAGTACCTGGCCGGCACGAACCCGCTGGACAGTAACGACTACCTGCGGGTGACCGATTTCCAGCTGACGGGCGGCAGCAATTTCAACTGCACCTGGTCCAGCGACCTGTCCCGCATGTACCGGCTGGAACGCAGCGACAACCTCACGAACGAGCCGGACTGGGTGGACTCCGGGCTGGGTGTGGAGGCGCCCGATACCGACACCAACACCACGCGTACGCTGGACGGGGCCGGGCTCTCGAACGCCTTCTTCCGCGTGAAAGCCGTCTTCCCGCTCTCGGAGTAGGGGCCGCGTCCCCAGCCCCGCTATGTGCACAGCCCGCGCGGCGCTCCCGCGCGCATCGCAACCGGCTTCGACCCCGATCATGGGTGCCTGCTCTGACCTTGAACGTGCGGGTCTGGGTTCGCCCGTTCTATATCTTGTACGGGTTGTCGTCCGAGAGGAAGGCAAGGAGTGCCCGCTTCTGCGGGTGCTCCTGAATCCACTGCCGAACCTCCTTCACCTTGGCGTAGGATTCCTGCCCAAAACGCCTGGCATAGGCCTGGTCAAGCTTGGCGGCCATTTGCTCGCCGCGGACCTGGCGTTGCCAGGAGGTGGAGAAGATCCTGTGGATCTCGTCATGCAGGTTCTTGCCCTGCAACGCTTGCCACTCGTTCCTGTCGAGCCACACACCGCCGCAGCCGGGACAATGATCCACAAAGAAGTCGAGTCCGTGCCCGACTTTGTACTTCAGGAGTATCCTCTGACAGTCTGGGCACAGCTTCGCCTCTTGCACGTCGCCCACATCAAACTCGACCTCCGAAAATGGCTTTTCCGGCAACGTCGCGCCATGGTGTTTGAGCCAGGCCGAGTAGTCTTCATGGGAAATCCAGCGCCCGCCGCATGTCTCGCACGCGGAAGCTCGCAGCCCCTCTTCCAGTTCAACCGGGGAGCACCGTTTGGTCTTGCATACAGGGCACTGCATGGTCTCTTCCTTTCTCTCGAAGGCCGGCCCTTCTACCCCCGTCTGTACCACGGCAGGCGGGCGAGGGGCGCGTCGACCTCGAGTTCGCAGGGGCCGTCCACTGTGCTGTCGTCGTCGCCCTGCCATGTGCCGGGCGGGAATTTGACGGTGCGTTTGACGGCGCCTTTCTGCATGACGGGCGCCACGAGGATGTCGTCGCCGACCATGTACTGGTCGAGTGTGCGTTCGAAGCCCTGGCCCGGGAAGACATAGGCCATGTGCCGCATGATCGGTTCGCCGCTTGTCGCCGCTGCCCTGGCCAGTTCGAGCATTTCCGGCCCGATCTCCGTGCGCAGGTCGAGCATGCGCCGGCAGTGCGCCAGGTGTTCGGCGTCGAGCGCGCGGCTCGGGAAGAACGAGTACTGAATGATCGGGAAGAAGGTCGCGGCTTGCGCCCAGCGCACGAACAGTTCCTGGTCCATCTTGAACGCGTCCTGAACGAAGGAGCCGAGCAGGCCGCCGCCGACCATATCGGGGCAGGTGTAGGGGTAGCCGACCAGCCCCTGGCTGAGCGAGGTGGGAATGATGTCGGCGTAGCCGCCGACGCCGAACGTGTGGCCCTTGTCGCGCACGCGCTGCATGAGAGGCTGGCCGCCGAGCTTCCAGCAGGCGCGGTACTCGCTGAGCGCGTACTTGAGGCCGACCCGCCCGAAGTCCTCGCAGTGGCCGTAGGGTGAGCGCGGCGCATGGCTGCGGTCGGCCGGCTTGTAGCGGTAGGGGTCGCCGCCGTCGAACTTGAAGCCGTCGACCCCGTACTGGTCGACCAGTTCGTCCAGTTCGGCCTGGAACCAGGCGAAGCAGTCCGGGTTGGACAGGTCGAGCGCGGCGCTGTGCCCGTCCCACCACTCCTGGATGGCGATCTGCCCGCGCGCGTTGCGCAACAGATAGCCCAGCTCGGTCAGCCGCTTGCACTGGCGGGTATCGGCCGTGACGAACGGGGAGACCCAGAGCATGACGAGAAAGCCCTGGTCGTGGAGCTGGTCGATCATCTGTTTCGGGCGGGGGAAGGGTTCCAGGTCCCATTTCCAGTGCCCGTTGTTCCGGTACCAGTAGTTATCGATGATCATGACGCCGGGCGCCATGTCGGCATCGAGGACGCCCTGCGCATACTGGAGCACCTTCTCCTGCGTCGGCCAGCGGTGCACTTCGATCCAGGAGTTGTACTGCGGCGCGGTGAACGCCAGCTCGTGCGGGATCCGGCCTGAAGGCGGGAAGAATTTCCGGCAGGCCGCGCGGTAGGCGCCGCGCAGCGTTTTCGGCGCCGCCTCGCCCTGCACGATCTCGCCGGCGCGCTCGTCGATCGTCAGGTTGCCGTCCTGGAACGCATAGGCATACCAGTCTTCGCTCCACACGTAGCGGCCCTTGTTCGAGAGCAGCAGCGGGCAGCCCTGGTTGCCGTCCAGGTGCAGGCCGCGGCGCTGGCCTTCGTTCAGATCCGCCTCGCCGGGGACGGGTGCGAGATCCTCGCGGTACGCCGACTCGCGGCCCCAAGGCATGCGGTCGCCGTGCCGGACGATGCCGCCCCACCAGTATTCATCGGGCTGAATCTCGATCGTGATGGCGTTGTTCTGGGTCATCGCATCTTCCTTGTCTGGGGATCCTGGCTACAACTCGATCCGGACCATGCCGCCGGGCGGCACGTCCAGGTGTGTCCAGCCGTCGAAGTCGGTTTCGCGGCGCGCGGTTTCGGTTCCGCGACAGTCCCAGGCGATGACCGTTCCCTTCCGCCGGCCGTCGACCTGCACGAACAGGTCGCGTTTGAACGTACCGTTCAACACAACGGCGGACCGCGCGAGCGGGATGTGGCCGCCGTCGTTGACGAGGAAGAAGAAATCGGCCTGTTCGCTTTCGAGTTTCCAGACGTTGTTCTCGCCGTCGAGCGGCACGCGATAGTGCATGAACGCGCGCAGGTTCTCGTTGTACCACGCGTTGTAGCGGCCGATGACGGCCTTGTTCTCCGGGCAGAGCCGGTCGAAGTCGATGCTGTAGGTGGGGATCCCGGCCGCCATCATCTTGATCACGACGCACGCGGTCGCCTCGGGCGAGTCCTCGTTGGTGACGGTCTGGTAATCGTTGATGGAGTAGGGGGAATAGCCCTGCACGTAGACGGTGCGCAGGAAGTTGCCCTCGGTGTTGTAGGGGGTATCCCCGGCGCGGGTCATGCTGCCGTACTGCGCGAGGAACGGCGTGCCGTAGTTCTGTTTGAGTTCGATGATGTAGTCCGGCTTCAGGGCGCGGCATTTTTCGGCCATGCGTTTGAGCGTGAGTTCGAGCCCTTCCATCATGGAGGAGACGTCGTGCGAGTGGTCCGTGCTGCAGCAGCGCATGTTCGGCACGCAGTTGAACAGGTCGTACTTCGCGCCGTCGAAGTCCCATTCCTCGATGAACGAGGCGCAGATATCGGCCATGATCTCGCGCGCCTCGGGGCACATGAAGCAGAGCGAATGGAACTTGTTGGGCGTCATCAGCCGCTCGCCGTCCTCGCCGACGATGAGGTACGGGCGGCGCGCGGCGAAGCAGCCGGCGCCGGGCGCGACGGCGTGCGGCGCGCACCAGATGATGGGGACGCCGCCGGCCGCGCGCACGTCGCGGACGAGCTGGTTCATGTCTTTGATCTTGGCGGGGTCCGGCCGCCAGTCGCCGATATTGAGCGTGACGTCGAAGTCGTTGTCGAGCCCCGGTCCGAACCAGCCGTCGTCGATGATATAGTTGCGGATGCCGAGCTTGACGCCCTCGCGCACGCTGCGCACGATGACCGCGTCGGTCACGTCGTCGCTGAACCAGTCGGTCCAACTGCACCAGAGCGGGGCCATGGCCGCTTCGCTGGAGACGTCGGGCAGGGCGTAGAGCCGTTTCTGGTGTTCGGCAAACTCGCGCAGCGTCAGCAGCCAGGGCCGGTTCGGCGCGTCGCGGTCGGTCCGGAAATAGAGGTGTTCGGTAACGGCGCCGTCCGGGGCGGCCTTCGCGATGCTGTCGGGGATGGGATACAGGTCGGTGCCGCGCTTGATCTGCATGGAGAGCCGGCGCATATAGACGATGAGCGCGCGATTCACTTTCGGCTCCAGCGTCTTGAACGCGGTCTCGTAGTTGCGCCCGATCACCCCGAATGCCATCGCCGTGTTCAGGTCCTGGCCCGTGAAGATGTAGAGGGGGACCTTGACGTCGTTGATGGCCGAGTCCTTCTGGAAGCGCCAGAACGAGACCATCTGCGTCATGTTGATGTACCAGCGCCCGCTTTCCGGAATGATCACCTTGTGGTAGTTGCGGATATCGGTGTAGAGGTTGTATTCGATGCTGGCGATGGGATCGGCGGGCGCGGCGGGCGTGGCCGTGACCGGCGCGGGGCAGTCGGCGCCGACGGCGAGCTTGACGCCTTCCTTTTCGCGCGCGTACGGCGCGCCGGGCGCGATCCCGTCGAACAGGACCTGCTTACCCGAGCGCAGGATGACGTTGATCTCGAAGCTGACGGCCATTACTCGCCTCCTCTGATGTGGTAGTACAGGGTCGCGTTGCGGCAGGAGCGCGCGTCGAACAGGATCCGGTTGCCCTTGCAGTCGTGGAACGGGGTGTTCTCGGTGCGCCCGTTGCGGTCGCACCGCTGCACCGCAGTCGCGCGGCGGCCGGCGGGCAGATCGATCACCGCCTTGGTGTCGAGCAGCGAGGTGAGGTAGATGTCGGGTCCGTTGTAGACCGCCAGGATATTGCCGCCCTGGTAGGTGCGCACGAAGGGCGTGTCGCCCTCGCGCCGCGTGGAGAATTCCATGCGCTCGTAGTCGATGTGCAGCCGCGCGCGGTCTATTCCGCGCGACATCTCGTACAGGCGCCACGCGGTTGAGATCACATGGTACTGCTCCTTGCTGATGCGCAGCGGGTTGCCGCCCATCGCGCCCTGCACCTTGAGCCGGCCGTCGCCGCGATAGAATGCGCTGAAGATGTTCGGGATGCCGGCCAGCGCCTTGATGAAGGTGGTGGTGCCGATCACCTTCTGATACGCCGCCCAGTCGTCGGTGTCGACCGGCTTGCCCGGCAGCAGCCGGGAGGCGGTTGCGGCACGCAGCACGTGCAGGTCGTGGTTGACCTCGGACGTGTTGCCGGCGCGCACGATATCGAAATAGGCGCCGAACAGCGGGTTGAGACAGGCGAGGAAGACGGGTGCGTCCGGATCGGCCGCCTTGACCGCGGCGTGAATGTCGCGCAGCACGGCGAGCAGGTACTGCTCCCCGCGCCCGTAGCCCGGATCCGAATGCCGGTCCTCGGGCGCGGGCAGGAATTTCGTGCCGGACACCTTCACGGCGTCGGCGTTGAGCCCGTCCGGCCCGACCATGTGGGCCAGCGCGCCGCGGATATGCGCCCGGAATCCGGACGCGCTCCAGTCGAAGAGGTGATGCTCGCGTCCGCTGCGCGCGATCCGGCGCGGGTTGCCGTCCGCGTCCCGGACCAGCCAGTCGGGGTGCGCCTCGGCGACGCGGCTGTCGGCGGCCACGAGGAAGGGATTGAAATACAGGCCCACGCGATAGCCCGCTTCGTGTTTGCGGGCAATGTAGGCGGCGAGACTGCCGCCGAACCGCTCGTCGGCCGGGGCCCAGTCGCCGAGCGCGGCGGACCACCCCTCGTCGATCACCAGCGTGCCGGGCCGGATCCCCTCGTTCTCGAGCCGCTTCAGCCCGGCGTCGATCAGGGCGGCGCTGCAATGCCGCTCGCTGCCGGCTTCCGAACTGAACGCGCCCTCTTCCAGGTGCTTGGTGTAGACCTGATCGCCCCAGGTCGTGTAGAGCGGGTTCAGCCACCAGGCCGGGGGGCGGGCGGCCGGGCCCGGCGGGCCGGGCTCAACCAGGGCGCGGTAGGCGTCGAGGATCCCCTCGCGGCCGGCGGCGAGCATGACGGCGAACAGCGGGGAGGCGTACTCGCCCGCACGTGCCGCCCGGCCGTAGTCGAACTGCACGCGGAACTCGCGGGCACTGACGCTCGCATCGAACGGGACCGTGAGGGCCGGGACTTCCGCCAGGCCGAACCCAACCAACTGCTTCCCGTCGTACAGCGCGGCGAGGTAGGGCGGGATCATGTAGTTGCCGTGGTCGAGCTGGAAGTAGGCGTCGTAGGCTTTGTGCCGTGAGCTGATCCGGAGCGGCGTCGTGATCTTGGCCGGGATGTCGAACCGCTGAAGATCGGGCACGAAATTGTGGACCTGCAGGAATGCCCCCTCGATCGGGCCGAGCGCGAACCTGGCGAACGGCGGATCCGCGCGCAGCCGATAGGAGTAGAGGAAGCCTTCCTCCCGCACCGAGAACCGCAGGGTGACCGGCGCCCTGCCGCGGCGGCAGGCGACGTCGACCTCCGTCCCGTTCCGGGTGACGGACTCGACGGTGAGGTCGGCCATCGGTTCGCCGTCGACGGCGGGCACGAACGAGAGCCGCAGCACGGGCTCGCCCGACGATCCGGTCGAGAGGGTACCCGCCAGCCCGGCGGCGGCGAAAGCCAGGCGGTAGGCGTCCGTGTGCGCCTCGAACCCCGCTTCGGTTGTCTCGATCCGGATCATTTCGGGTTCCCCTTACCGGCCGCGCCTTCTTGGGGCAAGGAGCCGGTTCACTCCCGGGCGAGCCGGTAACCGATCTCGTACCACTTCACGTTCCCACAACAGCGTTTGGCCTCGAACACGGCGTGCCCGTCGATCACCTCGAAATCCGGCCCGCCCGCCGGCGCGCCGGTTCGCGTGACGGCCCGCACGCGGACCTCGTCGGCCTGCGGCGGGAGCGGCACGGCCAGCGCGATATCGGCGATGGCCACGAGCCGCGCGGCATCCGGCTCGTAGACCGCCACCGCCTGGTTCCCGCTCAGCGTCGTGGCGGCATAGAAGCCCTGCAACGGGCCGCGCGTGTACTTGCGGTGAAAGATCTTGCGGAACGGGTCGATCAGAATCGCCTGGCTCAGATCGACCGGTGCGCGCGTATGCAGTTCGTACAGGGCGGCGAGCAGTTCGAGCTCTTCGTCGCCGACGGTCACGGAGTAACCGGTGGACGCCTTGTACTTGCGCTCGCCGCCGCGTTTGCGCACGGCGTACAGCGACGGCGCGCCGTAGGCGATCTTGCGGAGATTCGCGCGCACGGTGAACAGGTCGTAGCTGGGCCAGTCGTCCAGGTCGCTGATCCCCGCCCGGCAGAACCAGGCGGCCCACGCGCGTTCTTCGTAGGCGTCCAGGTTGTATTCCATCCCGTCGTGCAGCCGGTGCAGGTCGAACGTGCGGTTGAAGAACGGGTTGCCCGCCGTCGCGTTGATGCAGCAGTTGGGTTTGATCGTCTTGGCCGCGTCGTAAATGAACTTCGAGGCCTTGTAGTGGAACAATTCGCCCGTGCCCCAGGCCGGGTCGTGGAACACGTTCTCCACCGTCGGCGGCCGGTTCGTGCAGTCGATCTTGATGCCGTCCGCGTTCAGGCCGTCCGGGCCGAGCATGTAGGCGAGGTCGCGGCGGCACAGCTCGCGCATGGCCGGGTGCGTGAAGTCCGACATGTAGTTCACTTCCGTGCCGAACCGGATGTTGACCAGCGGCGTGCCGTCGCGTTTCATCACGGCCGTCTCGGGATGGCTCTTGAAGTTCGTCGAGGCTTCCGCGTTGAAGTAAGGCGCGTACCAGAGCAGCACCTTCTTGCCCATCTGCTGCAGCTTGCGGATCGTGGCCTTGAAATCCTTGAACCGCGCGGTGTTCGGGCGCCATTCGCCGTTCATGACGAACCAGCCGTAATCGATGATGACCATCCGGTACGGGACAGCGTGTTCGGCCAGGAAGTCGAGGCATGTCTGCAGGAACGCGTCGTTGCAGTAGTTCTCGGTCATCGTCATCTCGCCGAGCATCGCCTCGGTGTCGCGGTCGGTCTGATACTCGTACATCTGATCCGAGAAGAAACAGTAGATGGGCCCCGCCCATTCCGGTTCCCACTGTTCGTTCGGCACCGCGAGCCCGTCCTCGTAGAGCCGGTCGATATAGCGGCGCCCGACCGCCAGCCGGTCCGGGCCGGTGAAGAATGTGATCTTCGGAAACGTGTACGGGGCGTTGAGCGTGAGGCTGCCGCCGTAGGTGAAGTCGATGACCGCGCGTCCGTCCTGGAACAGCATTTCCAGCCCGTACTGGCTGGCCGGTACCTCCAGCGTGCCGACGCCGAGCCAATCGGTGCCCGTGCGCAGCGCGCCGAAATAGGGGGGCAGGATCGTGCGGCCGCCCTCGTGCGGGAAATTGTTGTCCTTGTCGAACTCGAAGCACAACGCGCCCAGCTTGAAGCCGACCTTGGCCTGCTTCGGGATGCACGTGCCGTAACGGTCCGGGCAGACGATGAAGAACTCTTCCAGCCTGTGCGCGGAGGCATGCGCGTGGCCCGGCGCGTCCTGGCCGTAATGGACGGTGCGGACTTCCGCGCCCGGCTCGACCGGCGCGGCTTCGACCCAGTAGTCGATCGCGTCCTGCTTGATTTCCGCGTGGATTTCCGCGCGAACAACGCCGTCCTGGGCCCGAAAGACGTGATGGTGGTCACCGTCCGACCGCAGCCACGCGGCGGGCGCAGGTGCCGGCGCCCGCCCCACGTACTCGAGGCAGGGGCACAGCTTGAACGCATAGCAGACGGTGCCCGCCTTGTTGACGAACGACAGGACCGCCGCCTCCTTGTCGAGCAAGGCGTGGCCTTGGCGCAGTGCGACCGTTATCCTGTTGTCAGGAGTGGACATACCTGCCGGGCACCTGTTTGACTTGAACAGACACTCGTCGAATGGAAACGTTCTCTCTATCCTATTCGACGCGCGATGTCAATCGCCGATCCGAATCCCATCCGCACGGCCCGTGTTGCCTGCTGGCACTGCGCCGCCGACTGGTTCTGGGATGCCCGTTTCTTGATGAACGGCCCCAGACGGCCATACGGTCTCTGCAGAAACGCACAACATGCCGCACCGCACTCCTTCGCCTATCAAGAACATCGATGACGACTCGGGATAGGGCGCGGACGCCCATCCTGAGCGCATCATGTTTGGTCGTTGGCGGGCAGGAAGAAGGTCCTGAGACCAGAGATAATCAACGCTCGTAATCATTCTCGTAATCAGCAATCGAGATTCCCCGTACGAGGTGGTCTTTCGAGGATTGATGACGAGAATGATTCCGAGAATGATTGAATCACTACTGTCCCAACGTTAATCGAATAATGGCAGTTGTTTTTGAGCCTCGGGTATTTCTGTTTCGGAGTCCCATGATTGAAAGGCCTGCAAAATGGGGTTTTCTCGAAGAGCGAGACGCTCGGGATCTGTAGAATTGTGTAGAGCGATTCCTCTATGCCGAGGCGACCCCGCAGCTTCGCGCAGCGGGCGGCACGAACCCAATGCTTCCCGCAGGCAAGACGAACGGACAAGCTTCCCGCTTCATCTGGACGCCCGAGGGCCTACAATAATATCTTGACAACCATACTGGTTGTGGTATGGTGTCTGCATGACAAGCATAACGTTGAAAGACATACCCCGTGCTGTGCATGTGGCTCTCAAGAATCGTGCGAAACAACACGGCAGGAGTCTGAACAAGGAAGCGCTGGCCTGCTTGGAAACGGCTGTCCTGCCCTCAAGGGTCAGTGTCGATGACTTGTTGGTCGACATACGAAGACACCGCGCTTCCATCCCTGGAAGACTGACGGATCGCCTGATTCGGGAGGCGAAGCGCGAAGGCCGGCCATGATTGTTGCTGACTCCAATCTGGTCGCCTATTTGCTCATTCCCGGTAACAAGAGCGCTCTTGCCGAGAGAATTCTGCTCAAGGATTCTGCCTGGGCCGTCCCGCTGATTTGCCGGTCAGAGCTGAGGAACATCCTGACGCTGTATATGCGGCATGAAGGAATGACACTCACGCAAGCCAAGGGCACGATGGAAAGAGCCGAAGCTTTGTGGCGTGGCAGGGAATATGCGGTTCCTTCCGACACCGTATTGGAACTGACCGCTGGCCACACTGTGACAGCCTATGCCGGTGAATACGTCGTTTTGGCCAAGCGGTTGGGCGTGACGCTCATCACCTTCGACAAACCCGTGAGGAAGGCATTTCCAGACATCGCCGTTGAGCCAGAGGCGTTCGCAACTCGCTGATGCCAACAACTTCCTGGAACCGATTCCTCATCCCGCGCGAACGCCGGAATCGGAACGGTTCAGGAATGCCGTTTGGCACAATCGCCGATCCGAATCCGCCTGCGGATTTGGGTAGTTGTATCCCGCGGCCGGACCGGCTAGAATGCGGGGTTATGGGACGTGGAGCACAGGACGAGGGCCGCGCCGCCTACGACGACCGCCGGTTCTGGGCGAAGGTCCGTGCGTTCGCCGTCGCCGCGGGCCGGACGGTGATCGAGAAGGCGCTCACGCTCTACTTCTGCCTGAAGGACCCGAACACGCCGGGTTGGGCCAAGGCGGTGATCGTCGGCGCGCTCGGGTACTTCATCCTGCCGGCCGACGCGATCTGCGACCTGATCCCCGGCCTCGGGTTCACCGACGATCTCGGCGTGCTGCTGACCGCGCTGGCGACCATCGCCACCTATGTCAAGCCGGGGCACCGGGTGCGGGCCCGCGAACTCATGGAATGGGAGTGCACGGGCCGGAACGAAGCCCGCGCCGGCGGGCAGGGCGCGCCGTACGCCGGCGGCCCGCCGCCCGGCGACCGCGAAGCCTACTACGGTGCGATACTGGACCTGGACGGCGATTTCAGCCCGGCACGCGTGCGCGACCAGTACCGCGACCTGGCCAAGAAGTACCACCCGGACCGCGTCCACCATCTGGGCGTCGAATTCCAGGAAATGGCGGAGCAGAAGCTGAAGGCGATCAACGAGGCCTACGCGTATTTCCGGAACGTGCGCTAGACGGCTTTCCCGTCAACATACACGCTCCTGCGTGTATCTGAGTAGCGCGGTCGTCCTCGGCCGCGCACGGCCGAGGAAGGGCCGGGCGAGGACGCCCGGCTTGCTTAGCAGCTTTTCATCGGGTATGTCATGCTTCTTGATCTGGCAGTTTTGAGCGTCTGCGCCGCTGTCACCGTGGGGGCCGTGCGCCTGCTCGTGATTCCCGCCGTCGAGACCATCAGCACCCGGTTCGGGTTCTCCAGCAAACTCAAGGGGCAGATTATCGGCTATGCCACGAGCGTACCGGAGTTCGTCGTGGTGATCTCCAGCGCGCTGGCCGGCGTCTTCGATGCCGGGTTCTGGAACATCGCCTCCTCCAACATCATCAACTGCGTGCTGTTCGGCTCCGCGGTTGCCGCCTATCGCCAGCACCGCGACCTGCCGCGCAGAGTGTTCGCCGACGAAACGGCGTTCGTCGTGCTGTCCATCGCGGTCCCCGCCGCCTTGTTCATGCTGAAGGTGCAGGTCACGTTGAGCGCCGCCTGGGGACTGTTGGGCCTGTTCGCCGCCTACAAGGGGATCGACCGGGCGGTCAATCCGCGCGGGCCCTCGCCGCCTTCGCAACCCGGGGGAGAATCCCGCGCAGGCAGCCTGCTCAAGGCGTTGGTTGCGCTGGCGCTGGGGATCGGCATCGTGATCGTCGCCGGCCGGTTCCTCGGCAGGAGCGCGCACGGGTTGGTCACCCGGCTCGGGACCCCGGCCTGGTGCGTCGGCTGGATCCTGGGCTTCATCACCTCGATCCCGGAACTGACCTCCTTCTTCGAGATCTACCGCCTGCACAAGAAGCGCAAGAGCCTGCACCTGCTGCTCGACACGCAGGAGGGGCTCGATGCGCTCGTGGCGTCGAACATGTGCAATCTCGGGCTCATCCTGCCGATCGGGATGTTCGTGTATGCGTGGGTGCGATAGTCGGGTAAGGGCGTAAACTTGCTCGAGAACTTACTCGGGAACTTACTCGAGTGAGTTTCCGAGCAAGTTCCCGAGTAAGTTCTCGAGGAAGTTGGGGGAGAGCAGGTTCGCGAGTAGGTTCTCGAGGAAGTTGCGGTAGGATAAGGAGGGCGACATGCCGGACAGTGTGTACAAGGTGGTTGAGTTGATTGGGACCAGCACGGAGTCCTGGGAGAAGGCGGCGGCGGCCGCCGTGAGCCGCGCGGGCGAGACGCTGCGCGATCTGCGTATTGCGGAGATCTCGCAGCTGGACATGCAGATCGAGGACGGCAAGGTCCAGCGGTACCGGGCGAAGGTGAAGATTTCGTTCAAGCTCGAAGGCGGCGCATGACGGCTCCCGCGTCGCGCGCGGAGGCTCAGCGCGCCCAGCGCCGGATACGGGCGAGCGCCTCCCGGAGCCGCTGCTCGCCCTCGGCGGACGGCTGCGCGCCGCCGAAGCGGGTCCTGTAGAACACGCGCGTGAGGAACCGCGCATCGTCCAGGATGGGGACGTGGTCCTGTTCGAGCGCGAGCACGAGGTCGTTCGGCGTGGTGCCCGGCGCGCGGCGGTAGCCTTTGCGCGCGAGCTCTTTCAGATACCGGCCGAACGTGCTGCGCACGTGGTGTACGGCGGCGCGCGACCCGCGGCCCGGCCGGAACCAGCCGATCGGCAGCGCGGGCAGCCCGCGCAGCCGGATCCACACGAGCAGCGCGCCGAGCGCAACGAGTCCGAGCATCGGCCGGGCGAACCGCACGAGGCCGCGTACGGCGCGCCGGGCCAGCCGGCCGGAGGCCTGGCGTATGCGGTCGAGCAACTGGGCGCGGACGAGCCCGTCGTACTGCAGCACGTAGGTGTCCCACTTGAGCCGCAGCTTCTCCCAGAACCCGACGGTGCGGCGCGTCTGCGTGCGGGCTTCGCGGCCCGGGCTGGGGTCGTAAGCCTTCCATCCGCGCCCGGGATAGAAGACCTCCGTCCAGAGGTGCGCGTCGCTGAGGCGCACGACGTAGCGGTCGTCCACGAAGGTGCCGGGCGCGAAGCCCTGCACCACGCGCGTGCGCACATCCGCGCACCGCAACAGAATGGCCATGGCCGTGGCGAAATACTCGCAGTGGCCCCGCCTGGACTCGAACAGGAAATACTCGAGCGGGGCGAGCGCGCCGCTGTCCAGATCCTCCAGCGAATAGACGAAGCCGGTCGCCAGATAGCGCTCGACCGCGCGCACCTTCGCCTCGATCGTGGGCGCGCCCTGCGTCATGCGCAATGCCTCTTCCCGGACGCGCCGCGGCAGGTCCGGCGGAAGCTGCAGGAAGATGTCGGCCTCCCGTATCCAGCCCCCGCCCTCGACCGGCAGGCGCCATCGGCGCTTGTCACTCAGGCTCAGGTGCTTCGGGCCGATGAACTCCGTGTCCTGGCTGACGACCTCGTAGGTGCCGTGAAACTCGCGGACCCAGGCGCGGCGGATGAGCAGCGTGGAATAGAAATCGTTGATCCAGATCTGCCATACCCCGTTGAGCGCGCGGGCGGACAGCAGATGGCCGGCGGCCGGCAGCCTGAAGTTCGTGAGTTGCACGTCGAACAGCTCGAACCGGCGCGTGACGCGCGGCACGTCCGGCTCGACGACGGGCGCCTCGCGCGGCCGGCGCCAGTGGAAGCCGGCGGTCTCGCGCCAGATGCCGCCCTGGTAGCAGTCGAATACACGGCTGCGCCAGAGGGCCGGCTTGTCGGTCTGCACCATCATGACGATGTCGGCCTGCTCGACGATCTCGTCGAACGAACCGAGCGGCACGTCGTCGGCGAACCCCGTCACGCCCTGCCGGTCGCGCAGGGCCGCGCCGAGCATGGTGCCCGTGAGCGGGCGCGGCAGAATCAGGAACAGCAGCACGGTCGCCACCACGAGAATGCCCGAAATCCCGGTCATGAACCGGAACTGGTGTGCGGTGAACCGTACGTGCGCCGGGCGCCGGACCCGGTCGGTTTGCTGGAACCCGCCGTAGTAGGCCAGGAAGTAGAACAGGGCGTAGGGGGTCAGCACCAGATTCGCGAGCGTCAGCAGCAGGAACAGCGGCGAATCATACGTCTTGCCCACATACACGAACAGCGCGGCGGCGATCAGGAAGCAGAACGCGTAGTCGCGTTTCTCCATCTTGCGGTACGCGCGCAGGACCAGCATCAGCGCGAGCCAGTGGCGGATCGCGAGCAGAACGTGCTCGCCGGCGAGCTGCGCGTACAGCACGGCCGCCGGCAGGGCTGCGAAGGCCAGCGCCGTCTCCGTGCGCCTGGCCATGCTCCTGCCGCGCACGTGCGTGGCGTACAGCCCGATCACGAACGCGCCCGCGAGCAGGCCCGTCAACGCGGCCGAATCCAGCGTCAGGCCGACGCCGAGTATAGCGAGCAGAAACAGCAGATGTGGTGCCAGGATGAACATGAACGCCCCAAAAACTTGCTCGAAAACTTGCTCGAGAACTTACTCGCGAACTTGCTCGAAACGCCCGCCGCAGCGGCGGGATCGACAAAGCTTACGACAAGGCTTACGACAAAGCTTAGAACCTGCCCTTGGCGGAACGACGCTTGAATCTCCGCCTCAGGGGCGAGCCGTACGACAGAGTCTCACCCTGCTCCCTTTCGCCCTCCCACCAGCGGAATGCGCCTGTGCCGGCGCAGGTTGCGCGACAGTTTCGCCTGCAGGTCTTCCGCAGGCGTCATCAGGATCACGCCGATCCCCGCCGCGTCGAACAGGTTTAGCATGGCCGGAAGCCATGCGTCGTCGGGCCCGCGCGGCCCTTCGCCGGCGGCGTCGACGATCAGCGTGACGATCTCAATGCCCTGCGCCCGCAGCCTGAGCAGGTCGGCCATGGCCTGGCGGTCCGCGGCGAGCAGAATGACGATCCAGTTCGAGTACTTCTCGGCCGACGCGCGGCCGATCCGGACGAGCTCGGCCGGATCGAGCGTCGAGGTGCCGAGCCGGGCCAGCCCGTCGAGGACGGGGGTCAGATCGCCTGTGGCGCGATCGATGCGAAGGAACTGCGTCTCGGCGTCGAAGCTCATCAGCGTTGTGGGGTGCCCGTTCACCAGCGTGTAGTTCGCCAGGCTCGCCGCCGCGCGCACGGCCGTCTCCAGGTTCGTCGCCGCGCCGTGGCCCACGACCGACGGCCGGTAGTTGTCGAGCAGGATCGTGATCGAGCTGTGCATGTCTTCCTCGAATTCCTTCACCATCACCGTGCGGGCGCGGACCGTCGACGGCCAGTGGATCTTCCGGATCGGATCGCCCGGCCGGTACTCGCGCAGGCCGAAAAAGCTCGGGCCCTCGCCCGGGCGCGAGCCGGGCGCGGCGGTCAGCCCGGAGTAGGATTTGTGGAAGGGGAACGTGGCGCCCATGAGTTCGTAGTAGAGGGGATAGACCACCAGCTCCGACTCCGCGCGCACGCGCCGGCGCGCGTTCACCAGCCCGAACGGGGACGACGACTCCACGCGGCAGGACCGGAACCGGTACACGCCGCGCCGGCCCGCGTTGCACGTGTAGGAAACCGTCTCCGTCCGCCGCCCGGGCAGCAGCGGGATCTGGACCGGCTCGTCGCCGCGCGGGGCCGGCCCGCTATCGTAGAGCCTGAGCAGGACCCGCCCCGTTCCCGAATGGTTCGTCACATGCAGGCGGACGCCGATCGGGGCGCCCTCCTTCGCATGCGAAGGGTGATCGCGACGCACCGATACCCCGCGCACCGCGAGCAGCGCGCAGGGCACGTTCACCGCCAGCAGCGCCGCCATGCAGGCCAGCACGATGAACAGCGGCGCGCTGCCCGGCGTCGCCACCGCCAGCGCAAACAGGATCAGAATCAGCAGCGTCGCGCCGCCGCGTGTGAGTCGCATGATGCTCCAGAGTTGTTTCCGACGGATGAATGGACGACAGCGGATGCGGCGGAGATGTGTCCAACGGATGAATGGACGGCAGCGGATGCGGCGGAGATGTTTCCAACG
>JAFGHX010000273.1 GCA_016929905.1 Kiritimatiellia bacterium | reverse complement strand
GCAGCGGACCTTGTAGGAATAGGCGGTGGCGGCGGACAGGCCCGCGTCGCTGTAGGCGGTGGTGTTCGCGCTGAGCGTGCCGATCCGTGCCCAGACGCTGCCGTCTGGGCTGCGGTAGACCTTGTAGATCTCCTCGTTATCGGCGTTGTCGGTCCACGTCAGGTCGATTTGCGTGGTCGAAACGGGCGTGGCGGCCAGAGCGGTTGGCGCCGCCGGCGTGCCGGCGCCGGTCGTGGCGCTGACCGGATCGGTATAGGGCGACGTGCCGGCGGCGTTTTCCGAGCGAATGATGTACCAGTAGGTCGTGCCCGGGCTCAGGCCGGAGTCGGTATAGGTGGTCGTGTTGGCGGCGGGGTAGACGGGGGGGAGCGTGTCGAAGTCGACCCCGTCGAGGCTGCGCCGGATCTTGAACCGGGTTTCGTTGCCGCTCATGTCCTGCCACGCGAGATTGATGCGGGTGCTTGAAGCGGACGCGGCCGTCAGGTTCTGGGGCGCGGCGGGCGGATTCGCCGCCTCAGCCGTGTGCGTCAGTTCGATGTCCATGAACAGATCGCTGCTGGAGCCGCCGGACTGGTGGATCTCGACGGCCAGGACGTTGAGTCCCTTCACGAGCTTCGACTTGTGCGATGTGATGCCGAACGTCTCGAACCCCGCCGGCTCATGGCTTGTGGCCGTCGTGCCGTAGCCAATCGTCCCGGTCGGCAACGATGCGCGCACGACTTCCTGCCCGTTCAGGTAGGCGACGAATCCGTCGTCGTAGCGAGCACAGAGCGTGAGATCCGTTACGTTGTCGGGGCTGGCCGCCAGTGTGAACACCTTCCGGAAGTAGGTGGTGATGTGCTTCGCGGTCGAGTCTTCGCCGTAGTCGACCGTCGTATCGATTTCCTCGTGCGCGTAACCGAGCGGCGCGTTCCCGTCGTTCCAGCCGCTGTCGTCATAGGAGGCGGCGCGCCAAGCGGTGCCGAGATCGATACCGCGATCGTGGAATGTCCAGCCGGCGGTCTTCGACACCAGCCCGCCGGAATTCGGGACGCCGGGTGTGCCGCCCGCGTTCAGACTGGCGGCCCAATTGGCCGGGTCGTTGCCGTACGCGCGCGGGTCCTGCCGTTCGAGCGACGGGCCGTCGCCGTCCGCGCTCTCGGGCCAGGGGCTGTTGTCGTTGTAGTCCACGCGGTCGACGAGGATCCAGGGGATGCCATCCGGGTCGGGCGTGTCGGGCCGCCACAGCTTCACGCTCTCGCCGCTGTTGTTGAGTCTGCCCGTGTAGGGACCCAAGATCTGGATGGAGGCGGGTATTGCGTGTTGACTACGGAACGTGGACGCGTTGGTCGCGACGAGGAGCGCGTATTCGTCCGGGGCGAGTTCGGTGCCAGTGGGGAACGTATAGTCCACGGCTGCTGAGAGTTTCCAGGTGTTGGCCGGGTTGGCCGTGTCATAGAGCTTCACGGTGCTGTCGCTGATGTTGAGCAGTTCGATGAATTCGTCGGACAACTCGGACGTGCCGGACAGGTCGGACGGATGGTGCATGATTTCGTTGATGACCACGGGACCGACCGCCGGGTAAGCGTTCGCGGCGCCGAGCGTGTTCGGCGCGGATTGGGCGACGAAGTCTTCTTCGCCGTCCGTCCTCTGGTATCGGCCGAACGCCACGCCGTTGGCCGCGCCGCCGAAGCGCTGCTCGGCGAAATACACGAGGTTCCCGTTCGCGTCCCATTTCGAGAGATAGACTTCGTCGCCGTGCGAGCTGAGCGCGAAGCAGGCCGGGTCATTGGTGTCGGTGTTGAAGTCGCCTTCATCGAACACGCAATAGCCGCCCGCGGCGATGGCGGTGCCGTTCGGGATCCGGAATTTCTTGAGCTCGCCCATGGCGTCGCTTAGATACCAACCCCCGAGATCGACGCCGGTCGCGCCGGCGTTGTGCAACTCGATCGCATCGACCTGCGGCGGGTCGGTATGCGAGAGCACCTCGTTGATGACGACGCGGTACGGCACGCCGTCATCGTAGCCGGGCGAGCCGCCGATCAGGTTCGAGGCGCGCCAGTTGGCGGGGTTGTCGGGATCGGCGTCGGGGTCGACGGCGACCAGCGAATAGCCGTCGCCGTCGGGCTCGTCGGGCCACGGGTCTTTGTCGTTGTAGCGGACGGATGTGACGGTGTTACCCTCTGAGTCGAGCAAGGCGACCCGTTCGCCGTCGTTGTCGAGTTTGCCGGCGTACACGCCGAAGATCGCGGCTTGGCTCTTGGCGGCTGGATAGCGGTTGGTGAAGAGCCCCTCGTTGGCTACGAGCAGTGCGATCCGGCCGGCTTCGAGCTGGGCACCCGGCGCGAAGGTATAGCGCACACCTTTCAGGGTCATATCCGAGAGGCCGCGCGTGGAGCTGCCGGTGTTCGTGATCTCGATGAACTCATAGTCGCTGCCGCCGATGGGGTTGTACATGATCTCCGTAATCCGGATCCGGCTGTAGTGCGCGGTGAAGTTGAACGTGGCCGCATGCACGGCGCTCCATGTGCCGTTGGTCTTGTAAACGCGCGCGCGGACATGCGTGGTCTTGGAGAGGGTCATGGGGCCGGCGTACGGTATGCCGATCCGGCTGCCGCCCGCTTTGCGCGGGTCGGAGCCGTCGAGCGTATAGGTGATCGCGCCGACGCCGTTCGGGTTGGACATCGTGAGCTTGAACCCGGCCGCGATGGCCCCGCCGTGTTGGTTGAAATTCGGGGGATCGATGGTCGGATACACCGGCGCACTGTGCAGGGAATAGGCGCGGCATGCCTCGACCAGCCTGTCCGCATTCCCGGTCATCATCTGGGTCACGGCATCGCGGGCCGGGTACCAGTGGTCGTCGCGGTTATACGGGAAGTTAGGGTCCACGCCGTCCGGCTCGTAATCGATGTAGCCTGATTTCGCGTCGCCCCAGCGTGCGGATTCGCCCAGGATCGCGAGTTCGATGTGATCGCAGATGCTCGCCCAGCGTGCCTTCGACTTCGCATCGGTCAGCGCGCCGCCGTTGAAGCCGTGCTCGTAGATCCGGTCCGCGAATTCGGTCCTGAAATCCGTGTTGCGGTGCAGCGCTCGCCAGAGTGTTATCACTTTGTACTTGATGTCGGTCTGGTCAGATTTGAACTGCGGCTTCACCCAGGCGCCGGCGTTCGCGCGGTTGACGGCGAACCAGTCGGTGTCCACGAAGCAGTCTTCGGCATCCCAGCTGAAGTACATCAGCGGTTCGGGCGTCGGGTTCATCCGATGCCCGGCGTACCAGTTGTTCTCCGGCCAGTCGCCCGTTCCCGCGAACCAGTGGAGGATGATGTAGTCACAGAATTCGGTGATGTTGAGATAGGTGCTGATCAACTGGTATCTGGCGGCGTCGTTCAGGTCGTCTCGTTTCGCGATGCTGTGCATCGAATCGAAGCGGGCACGGTCGCCGTCAACGGGCGGTTCGCCGCGGTCGATCCCGTGATTGCAGGCGAACCAGTCTTCCTTGGCGCCGCCGAGATAGTCGGATGTGAATCCGTGGTCCGGGCGCTCGGCGACGTTGTAGAGGCCCCAGTACAGGCCGTTGAGATACAGGTGCACGAAGTTCCCGTGCGAGCCGATGCCCGACATCGCGATCTGGGAATCGCGATGCCATTGATCGCGCGCGTACACGGTTGCTTCCTTGTCCAGCCGCCCGTTGGTCACCCAGGTCTTGTTCGCCCCGGCGCGAAGCACGAGCTTGTCGATTCGGTCCGAGGCCGAATCCGCATTCTCGGGTGCGCCCGCGAAGAAGGGATACTGAAGCCTGCCTGCGCCGTATTCCTCTCTGAAGTACAACTTGAATGAGCGTTTCGGACACCACGACCCGTGCCGGGCGCCGGCGCCCTGCAGTCGGATGCCGCAATCGACCTGAAGAGGCTTCCTTCCGCAATGGTTGATGAGTTCGGCCGAGGCCGCCCGTTCCCAAGCCTCGCCCTGTTCCAGCGCATTGTGATAGATCCCGTGGCTGTTTCCGAACAGATCGCCATAGTCCATCGCGACGGACAGGGTCGGGATGGACACGAGCGCGTCGGCCATGCGGTTCGCGTAGCGCGAATCGTTGATGACCTCCGGGTCCATCTCGGTATTCAGTCTCTCCGCGCTTCCCTCGCCCTCTACCCAGTCCTCGCCCGCCATCGTGTTGCCCTGCCGAATCACATCCTGGAGGAACAGATAGGTATGCGTGTCTGCGTTCGTCGGCTCATACCCGCCCTTGAAGGCCGCCGCGCGCAGGACGACGGCGGGCGCCTTGGCGCCGTTGATCAGACGGTCGGTTCCGGAGTCCGGGTCGATCAGCACGGAACCGGATGATGCGTTGATGATCTTCGCGCTGCTCGCGGTGCGCGGGTCGCTGCCGTTCAGCGTGTACTGGATGGTGGCGCCGGCCGTCTTCGTGGAAATGGTCACGTGAAACGGCGCCGTGTAGAACCCGCGGTCGTGACTGAACTGCGTGTCCGCCACGCGGTTCAGCGTGCTGAGTTCCAGGTTCAGTTTGGCGTCGCTGCTTGCGAGCGACTCGTTGAACACCTGCACCGCCACCACGTTTTCGCCAAGCATCAAGTAGTCCTGCGCGTCAGCCACGTCGTTGGTCTCGAACATCCCGCCTTCGTGGCTGCTCCGGGCAAGCGAGTCATGCAGCGGCCGGTCGTACACGTCGTCCGGTTCGTTCTTATCCCAGACGCGTTCGCCGTTGACCCAGACGATGAACCCGTCGTCGTAGTCGGCGGCAATCCGCAGATACGTGTCCGGCGTCAGGCTCGAGACCGAGAATGTCTTGCGCAGAAAGAAGGACGAGTAGCTACCCTGCATGTCCGCGAACGTTGTGTTCAGGCCGGTTTCGCCGTATCCGAACGGCGCGGCCCCCTTCATCCAGCTCGAATCGTCGAAATCGATCGTTCGCCACTCGCTGCGCGGGTCCGACGCCTCGCGCGTGCCTTTCAGGTAGCGCCAGGTGGTCGAACGTGAAACCAGGGTTGCCGATTCGGCCGTAGCCGACACGCCCCACGCCACAGCCAGGACCAGGACCATACGGACAACGCGAAAAAGGCTGTCGGTCAGAGTCTCTCGATTCATCCTTCCTTCTTCCCCCGATTTGGATCTAACACCCGTCACACTCTCATCCCCCAAAGCACCTACCCATTAACCGGATCGCGAGGGAGTGTGACATCTTTCTCGGCGGGATGGAGAAACGCTACATGTTGTGTGTTATGGGTCGGTATTGGAGGGGTGTGGCGGATATATCGGGGTGGAGACTTGTCGTGAGCCTTATCGATCGCCCGTGGGACGGGCTTTCCAGCCCGTCCCCGTTCCCCGTTGACTCACGATTGTCCGGGACGGGCTGGAAAGCCCGTCCTACGGTTCGGACCTGTTTGTCGTAAGCTTTGTCAACCCCGCCGCCGCGGCGGGGAGTTCGAGCAAGTTCCCGAGCAAGTTCCCGAGTAAGTTCTCGAGCAAGCCGCGCCCGACGAAGCCGGGAGGCACGACGGCGAAGGCGGGTTCTCAAGCAAGTTCTCGATCAAGGTTCAGAGGCCGGCAGTGAAGTTGCGCTGGACCTCCTCCGGCGTCAGGCATCGGCTGTAGAGGGCGACGAGGTGGAGCGTGCCGAGCCAGGGGCGGTTGCCGGTGAACTCGTTGGCGAGTACCAGGTGGAAGGTGTTGGCCCAGTTGTCGAAAGTCCCGGTCGACACGCCGGATGGGCCGGGCACGCCATCAACATAGAAGGTGTCCTTGCCCGTCGCGCCGCGCGTGTAGACCAGATGCGTGAGACTGGCGCGTGCGGGGCAGTGCGGGGCGAAGACGCCGGCATTCGGGTCGGTGGTCGTGGTGCGGAGACGGGCTTCATAGCTGCCTTCGGGGTGGGGGCTTATGTCTATGCCAATCGTCACGTTCCGCTCCGTGGGGTTGGCGGAGATGGAGACGATCCGGGCGGCGCCCTTGCCTAGACCACCGCCCTGGGCAGCGATCTTCGGCGTGATCCAGGCTTCAATGGTTATCTCATTGCTGGCCCGGCATGGATAGATGATCTTCGTAGCCGGCGTCCGGGAAGCGAGGACGGCGGGACTTCGGACGGTGAGCCCGGCGGGGCGGATCCACGCGACGGCCTGTGGGTCATCGATCTGGAGATCCAGCGGCCCGCCAACACCCGACGCGTCGCGGACCGTGTTTCCTCCTCCGGCGCCGAATGTGTACAGGGCACAGAGTCCTACCGTCACTCGCGCCGCAGTCGCGGGTGTGCGACCCTCGGCAAGAGGCTTGGCGGCCAGCGCCACACCCTCGGCCGCCACGGCGTAGTGGCCGGCCCGCACGGCAACGGTCTTGCTGTCCGAAGTGCGCGTGAACTGCACTTCGCCTCTTGCCACCTCAACGCGGGTCGATAGGGCGTCGACGGCGAGCGAGAAGCGGGTCGCAAGTATTTGCACCTCGGCGTGCGGGGTGGTGAACGCAAGCGCGGCCGTATGTGTGCGGGGGACTTCCGCCCGCATGGCACCGATAGCCAGGTGAACGCCGCGCGCGCCGTCGGCTCGGTCCGCGCCCGGCTGGATGCAGAACGTGGCGCGGGAATCACTACCGAGCTGCAATTCGGCTCCGTCCGGTGTTCTCAGAGTCGCGGCACTGAGTGCGCGGCGGGTGACCACCGTTGCACCGGGCTCGATCCGATCGTCGGGGTCGACGGCCGTCTGGCCGTGCGGTCCGACCACGAGCACGTCCCCTCGCGCGTGCGTGACAGTCGCGAACGGGGCGGGTGCGGCCAACGACAGCCGCTGCAGGGCGACATGCACGCCCAGTCCCAGCGCGATCAGCAGCGCTGCCGCGACGCCGGTTATACGCCAACCCCATGATCTTGTCTCGCTCGGGAACCGGGCCACGCGGGGTCTTCGCCGGGCGGCGTCCGGGCGCACATCGCTCGGCTCCTGTTCATCGAACCGTTCACGGACCCGAGCGGCGAAAGCGTCGCTCTGGCCCGAGCGTGTGATGCGACTCATGAACGCATCGGCGAATGCGGAATCGTCGTGCCGGAAACTTGCGAGCGCCGCGTGGATTCCCAGTTCGCGAAGCAGCGTGTCGTTCAACTCCGAGGACTGCCTGGCCGCGGTGGCGGCCTGCGCCTCCTCCTCGGGCGTCGCGGTGCCTTCGAGGCACTTGTCCAGAATGAGTTCGAAATCGGGCCGGTTCATGTCTCCACTCCCTGTGGCGCCGGTTCGGCTGTCGGCGATTCGATGCACGCCCGAAGCGCCTGGCGCATGCGCGAGAGAGCCTTGCGAACAGCCGTAGCGTTTCGTTGCAGCTGTTTGCTGATCTCTTCGGCACTCAGGCCGGTGCGGTAACGCAGCCACAGTATCCGCTGTTGGTTCTCGGGAAGCCTGTCGATGCAGCCTTTTAGACGGTCGCCGGAAAGGTCCGTGAGCACGGCGGCGTGCTGTTCGTCTTCGAGGCAGTGTTCGACGTGTTCACGGAACGCGGATTCCCGCCGGTCTTTCCGGGCCTTCGTCCGCCAGTAGTTGTGGGTCATATGGCGGGCGATGGAGCGCAGCCAGGGGAGGAACGGTTTGTCCGGGGAGTAGGCCGGAAGGCCGCGGTAGAGTTGCAGGGCCGTTTCCTGTGCCACGTCTTCGATGTCGTCCGGCGGGATTGTGGACAGGTACAGGAACGCGATGAGATGCCCGTGGAACCCGCGCACGAGATCTTCGGCTGCCCGCGTATCGCCCCCGGCCGCGCGCCGGGCGAGTGCTCGAAGTTCGATGTCGTCCAACGTCATGGTTCCGGCTCCCGATAACATCGCCCCATTAACCGGACGGCTGTGGAGTGTGACATGTTTTCACGATGAATTCGAGGAGTAACAAGACCTTGTGGTGCGCAGGCAGGAATGCCTGCGCTACCGGGGGCCCCGGAAAAGAGGCAAGTCGAGATGTTCAGTTCCAGCCGTGCCGGATCGGGAGTCCATTCCGAACGGCTCAAGTCCAGAGCGCCGGGGTGGTGAGGCCGCGCGCGTGTTTGGGCGGCCCTTCGAAGTCGAGTTCCAGCACGGTGACGCCGGCAATCTTGTCCGGCGAGGCCTTCGGCAGCCCTTTGAGCAGGATGCGTGTCGGCTGCTGCTCGAACCTGATCGGCTTGCCGCTGACCATGAACGTGGCTTTCTTCAGCCGGGTCTTGAACCCGCCGAGCGCGAAGTCTTCGCCCGGCCAATGCCGGCACCACATGAAGAGTCTGCTGCCTCGCCGCGAGAAGGCGCCGCAGGCGGAGGCGCTGCCGACGTCGCTGCGATCCAACGCGCCGTAGACGGCCTTTCCGTTCTGCTTCAGCCATTTGCCCACGGTGGTCAGCGGTTTCACGGCGGCGTCCGGGACGCTGCCGTCCGGTTTGGGCCCGATGTTCAGGAGCAGGTTTCCGCCGCCGGCACAGGCGGTATTGAGCATGCGCAGGATCTGGCGCGGTGACCAGCTATCCTCCGCGGCGGAGGGCATATAGCCCCAGGAGGCGCTGTCGAACGTCATGCACGCCTCCCAGCCGCGGCCGGCCTCCGCCGCCTTCACATGGCCTTCGGGCGTTGAGAAGTCCTCGGGGAGTCTGGAGCGGTTGTTGATGAGCAGGTGCGGCTGGTGTCCGCGCGCCATCTGGTTCATGGCCAGGCTTTCCCAGCCTTCATCGGAGGCGAACGGCAGCGCGACGTCATACCAGAGGATGTCGATCTTGCCGTATTTCGTCATGAGTTCTTCGACGCAGCCCCAGGTGAAGTCGAGGAACCGGCGCCGCGCGGCGGGATCGTAAGCGGCTCTGGCTCCGTCCGGATGGTGCCAGTCCATGAGCGAGTAGTAGAACCCGATCTTGAGTCCGAACTCGCGGCAGGCCTCCACGTATTCCCGCACCAGGTCGCGGCCGCATGCGTTCATCGCGTTGTAACCGGTCTGCCGGGTATCCCACAGGCAAAAGCCCTCGTGGTGCTTGGTGGTCAACACCATGTATTTCATGCCCGATTCCACGGCCAGCCGCGCCCAATCGCGGGCGGGCCGCGGTTTGGGCTTGAACCGGCCCATCAGCTTCTCGTACTCGCGCACGGGGATGCCTTCGATGGACTGGACCCACTCGTTCCGGCCGATCAAGGCGTAGAGCCCCCAGTGCACGAACATGCCGTAGCGCGCTTCGCGCCACCATTTCATGCGTGCGTCGCGTGTCTTGGCGATCGCGGCTTCGTACGGCTTCTTGGCCTTGAGCATGGCGTATCCTCCTTTAAGGGCACCTGATCGTGAATAAGAATAGAGCGCCGGCGGCCGGCTGTCTATGCATGGGACTACCACACGTGTGTACGATTCTTGCCGATCGGCCGCGGCGGCGGGGTCTGCGTGAGGAGCGGCGTTCGACAGGGTCGTGCGCCTGTCAGCCGATGGACAGCCTTCAGTTTGACCGTCGACGCCTGCCGCAGCTCCGCCGTTGACTCCCCTTTAATCTGGCGCAATACAACATGGCCTGCTAGAGTCCAGGGCACGCGGTCTGGTGTGGTCATGCGGACCGTATACAGACGGGATACAGCTTCTTGCGAGCGCGTGGCCGCATTCCGATGCCTGGATTATCGAGATGCTGACGACAGAACAACTGAGAGCACTCATGGCCGACCTCGAGTCGGACCGTGCTGAACGAACGACGTCCACCCAGAATACCGACAAGTTTGGCGAGGCCGTCTGCGGTTTCGCGAATGACTTTCCCAATCACCGGCAGCCCGGCTACCTCCTCGTGGGCGTCAGGAACAACGGAGAGGCGAGCGGCCTTGAGGTCAGCGACGAACTTCTCCTGGATCTCGCCGCACTGCGGTCCAACGTCAACCTGGAACCCTTGCCCGCCATGACCGTTCAGAAGTATTGCCTGCCGGAAGGTGATGTCGCGGTCGTGGAGGTGATTCCATCCGACCTCCCGCCAGTCCGCTACAAAGGGAGGGTCTGGATTCGTGTGGGCCCGTCCCGCCGGAGCGCCAACCAGCAGGAGGAGCGGATTCTGACGGAGAGGCGGGCCGCCGTTCAGAAGACATTCGACGCCCGGCCTTGTCAGGGCTGCACGATTGACGATTTGGTCCTGGACTTGTTCCTGGTGACCTATCTGCCCGCCGCCGTGGCGCGTGACGTGATCGAAGAAAACAGGCGCAACGTGAAGGAACAGATGGCGTCCCTGCGCTTCTACGACCTGAGCGGAGACTGCCCCACGAACGCGGGTGCGTTGCTGTTTGCCAAGGAACCGTTACGCTGGATTCCCGGGGCATACGTTCAGTTCGTCCGCTGGGCGGGGGCGACGATGGCGGACGATCCCGTGGACGAGAAGCGATTCAGCGGCGATCTGCTCACGGTCCTTCGAGAGATTCAGGCGTTCCTTTCGCTCCCGTCACAGGCTTATCCGGTGGCCGATTCGGCGCTGCGTGAGCGAACCGAAACCGACTATCCGTCCATAGCGATACGAGAACTGCTGTGGAACGCGGTCATGCATCGCTCCTATGAGTCCAATGCCCCCGTGCGCTTCTACTGGTACGATGACCGCATCGACATCCAGAACCCAGGCGGCTTGTACGGGATGGCTTCACCGGAGAATTTCCCGAAGCAGACCGACTACCGCAACCCCGTCATAGCCGAAGCCATGGCGACGTTGGGCTATGTCAACGCTTTCGGGCGCGGCGTCATCCGCGCGCAAGATTCGCTGCAAAAGAACGGGAATCCCAGGGCCGAGTTCACGTTCGAGATGTCCCACGTTCTGGCGACTATTCGGAGGAAACAGTGAAGGCGGTCGCTTTCTTCAACAACAAAGGGGGTGTCGGCAAGACGACGCTGGTCTACCACCTCGCATGGATGTACGCCGACCTCGGCGTCTCCGTTGTGGCGGCGGATCTTGATCCCCAGGCGAATCTAAGCGCCATGTTCCTCAGTGAGGACCGCCTTGAAGAATTGTGGCCCGACGACGATCACCCGAAAAGCGTTCTGGGTTCGGTATCTCCAATCCTTCGAGGTCTGGGCGACATCACGGAACCGCACATCGAGAAGATCACGCGAGACCTCGGCTTGGTGGTCGGCGACCTGGGCTTGTCCCGTTTCGAGGCGAAGCTTTCCTCGGCATGGCCGGACTGCCTGAACCGCGATGAGGCGGCATTCCGAACGGAATCGGCTTTCCATCGCACGATCCTGAAAGCGGCTGCCGCGCGGGATGCCGAACTGGTGTTGATTGACGTGGGCCCCAATTTCGGTGCGATTAACCGTGCCGCGATCATCGCCGCGGACTATGTTGTCTTCCCGCTCGTTCCCGATCTGTTCTCGCTCCAGGGACTGCGGAACCTCGGCCCGACTCTCCGCGATTGGCGCAGCGAGTGGCAGGACCGGCTGGCGCGCCGACCGGGTGACCCGGACTTGCTGTTACCCTCAGCCGACATCAGGCCCGCTGGCTATGTCGTGATGCAGCACGCCGTGCGGGCAGATCGCCCGGTCAAGGCGTACGAGAAATGGATGAAGCGAATTCCCGGCGTCTACCACAAGGAGGTCCTCGATGACTCCGGTGCCGTGGCCTCGTCGACCGAAGACGACGAGGAATGTCTCGCGACACTGAAGCACTTTCGCAGCTTGATGCCGATGGCCCAGGACGCCCTCAAGCCCATGTTTCGCCTCAAGGCCGCGGACGGCGCGTTGGGCGGACACATCTACGCCGTTCAGGACTGCTACCGGGACTTCGAGAGGCTCGCAAGAGCCATTGCCGCACGTTGCGGCGTGACTGTTGCGTAGGGGCCATCAAGCCTGGTCTATTCAACCACTTCGTTGCAGCAGATTTTGATGAATACGGGCTAGTTCCGAATGGCGCTTAGATAAGGCTGGATTCGGCATAGTAGAAGAGCCGTCTCGGCTCTTCCCGCGGCGCGTAGCGCCGCGGAAATTCCG
>JAFGHX010000272.1 GCA_016929905.1 Kiritimatiellia bacterium | reverse complement strand
ACAGGGTGCCGCCGGGGAGGAAGAGCCGAGACGGCTCTTCTACCATGCGGCCGCCGAGGCTCCTTACGAAGTTTCCCTCTGATCTGAAACTTGCTCGCGAACTTGCTCGAAAACCCGCCTTCGCCCGGGGCTTCAGCCGTCGTCCCGCGGCGCAAGCGCCCCGGGACTATGGCGCGACAAGTCGTCGGGCGCCGCTTGCTTCCCCCCCCGGCCTTGCGCCGTCGCATCGCCAGGCTTGCGCATCGTGACCTCATCGCCCCCCACGGCCTTGCGCCGCGGGGGCGCCGGATCTGATCGTGGCCAACTCATCGCCCCCCACGGCGTTGCGCCGCGGGGGCGCCGGATCTGATTGTGGCAACTCGCCGCCCCCCACGGCCTTGCGCCGTGGGGGCGCAAGATTGCCGAGATGACCGCGCGTCGCCCCCCCTTCTCCCCCTTGCGCTCGGCAGCCGCGGGCTGCCGAGCGCAAGGGGTCCCCGGGCGACCGCCGCGCGCTGCAGGGCGCAATCGCAATCCTCTGGGACAAGTCGGTGTCAGCAAGAACCAACAGTCAGACGAATTTCCCCGATTTTGCTGGTCTGAAACTGGATTTTCCGCGCGGCGCGGCCGCCTGTTCCTTAGAATTTCTGGTAGAAGAACAAACCGTTTCCGCCCCTCGGGGCAAGGAGGATGGCGCAATGAGTGCGACCGAAACCCGCAACGGATTCGAAGCGCGCCGCGAGAAACTGCTCGACTTGCTTCTCGAACTGGGCGGGCAGAAGAGCATCAACGACGGCGATCCACATCAGGCGCAGCATCGCTACTCCAATCGCATCCGGTGGCAACGCTACATGGCCTGCCTGGCGCGCGGCGTTCACCTCGATGAAGCGAACGCCTACTTCGAGACCTCGCCGGATATCGTGCCTGAAGAGTGGCATACCATGTGTTACCTGCGCACCTATCTGCAATTCAAGGACGGCGTGCTCAGCCCGCGGGCCGCCGCGCGACTGGCCGACACCCTCGCCGCCTATCGCGAGAACAGGTTCCATGCGCCTGGCGCCCGGAATCCCGAGTGCCATGGCACGAACGGCAACCACTCCATCGTCGCGTTCAGCTTCTACTTGCTCGCCGATCAGGTGCTCGGCGCCGGCCCCAAACACGATCTGGCGCGCGAGAAGTTCATCGATTGGGTTCAATACCATGGCCGATACGGGCGCGATGAAGTGAATTCGCCGCACTACCTGGACCGCTCCTTCCTGCCTCTGCTCAACCTGTGCGACTACGCCGAGGATGCCGAGCTTCGCCTGTGGGCCCGCATGGCGATCGACAAGATGGTCGTCGACTGGGCGCTGCTCAGCCTCAAGAACGTGCGCGGCGGGCCGTGGTGCCGGGCGTATCAGAACCTCGTCCCGGGCGTCGCCGAACACACCGACGGCAGCCAGAACGCGTTCCATGTCATGGGCTATCAGTTCTTCGGCGGCTCGCCGCTTCCGTCCTATCTGATGACCGATCAGATCCTCAGCTACGCCTTCCTTGCCACAACCGCCTACAGACCGCCCAGAGTCGCCTGCCTCATCGCAGACAGCGAGGCGCGTGGCGTCTTCGAGGTCAAGAGCTATCGGCGCGCGAATGCCAGACCGCACGCGCCCTACGCCGATTGGGACATGTACTACTACATGACACCCGCGTTCAGCCTGTCGGCGCTGCAGGACCGTATCGAACTGGACAACGACATGAACGGCGGAAAGGCCGAGCCGAAGGACTGGGTGAACACACAGGTGTGGGAACTCACCTTCTCGCATCCTACCAAGAAGCTTGGCCCCAAACGCGATCTGACTGTGGGCGTGGGCGGGCCGGTCCCGAGACTGGAACGGGACAACCCGAACACGGCGAACATGCAGTACGGAAACGTGCTCTTCTACAAAGGCGAGATCATGGACTACAACGGGAATCTCGCCGCGGACGGCGGCACGCATGCCTGCGAATCGGGTAGCGGCCGGGCATTCGAGTTTTGGCGCGTCGCGGTGCCCGAGGGCGACGTGTACGTGGGCCGTACGCACTTCCCGGCCGCCGCGGCGGGTATTCTGGAAGTCGGTATGGCGTCGGAATACGCCGGGTTCCAGGCGTTCGTCGACGCCGTGAAAGGCGCCCGCGCCTCCTGCCAGGACACGGGAAAGCATACCTCCTACACCAGCACCAAAGGCGATCTCATCCGCTACGCGAACCCTTCCGGCCGGCCCGGCGAAGGGCATGCCACGCTGAACGGCCGGCCCCTCGCCCTGCACGACTACCCGCACTACGACTCGCCGTGGATGCGGGCGGAGCGTGAAACCGGCGTCATCTGGGTGAATAAGGACGGGGCCGCCGTGCTGCTCGATTTCAGCAACAGGTCAAAACCCGTGAGGGAAGAAGAAGGAGTCCTTCAATGAGCGCAGCCGCGATAGAGACGCCTGTCACAACTGTCGAACAGCGCCAAGCCGAAATTCTGGATATGCTCACCGCCATACCGACCGATACCAAAGTCCCGTGGCGGTCCGCCTTCCAGAAATACACCGCCTCGCTGGTGAAGAACGTCGGTGTCGAAGAGGCGGTGGAATGGTTCCGGAACCTGCTGGCAAACACCCCACAGGCCGCAAACGTCCGCGAGGCACGCGGCGGCGACCCGAAAGTCCTGACGCCGGGCGCGGCTTTCTATCAATGGGGTCCGCTCATGTTGAACCGGGTCTATCATCTGCTGAAAGACAACCGCCGGTTCATCGACAGCGGCGCCGCCGAGACCCTGCGCACGCACCTCGTCGGCGACATCCTGCCGCGCATGCGCGAGAACACCGGCTATTACACGCTCGACCCCGAGTCGGACCATAACGAGAACAAGCTCATTACCCGCTATTCCGATCAGCTCCTGCTCGAAGAACTCGCCGGCCCGGCCCGCGATGAGGAACGCGTGCGCAGGCTGCGCTACCTGGTGCACCACTGGGCGCTCGACAAGGCCACCAACGGATGCACCGAATACTTCTCGCCGCATTACAACGAGCGCGATACCGTCCCGCTGCTCAACCTCTACGATTTCGCCGAAGACCCGGCCACGCGCGAATGGGCGCGCATGGCCCTGGACCAGTTCTTCGCCGAGTTCGCCTGTGTGCACATCAACGGGTTCCGCCGTGTCGCCTGCCGCCGAGCCAACAACATCACCTCCGCGCGCTTCCCGTGCCCCGAGCTGTCCGACGGGCGGCACGATTGCTTTCACCCCGCCGCCTATGTCTTCTTCGGCCCGCTCACCGACCAGCTGCCGATCCGCTACCAGAACTGCGACGAGAAGCTCGGCTACGTGTACTATGCCACCACGGCCTACCGCGTGCCCGCGGTCATCCGGGCAATCGCCGACCCCGCTACACGCGGCACCATGATTTTCCGCAGCGGACGGAAGTTCAACAAGAACTTCCCAACCAGGCCGGACACCTGCTTCTACGCCTGCGTCACCCCGCACTACGTCCTGAGCTCGCTCGTTATTCCCGAAAACGAGTCGTGGGCGCTCAGCCCCGACTCCTGGCAGGCCAAGCACGGCGAGCGCAGCGCCTTCCGCAGAGCCGTGCCTTGGCGGGTCGGCTTCCGCGACCCGCGCGCCACCGTCGCCGCGAAACGGCAGGACGATTCCGAGCGCTACACCGGCGAGCCGATCGCACTCTACGGCCTGCTGGAACCCGACGATGCCCGGGCGCTGTTCCAGCACGAGAACGTCGTTCTGTACAAGGGATACGCCGACACGTACATGGCCCTCAAGCCCGACATCCCCGCACCCGGCGAAGGAATCGGCCACGCCGAGACCGATGGCGACTACCGCTTCTACCGCGAGGCCGGCGCCGACGGCGAAACCGTCTATGTCGGCGCCGTCGAGCGAAACGGGGTTGGTGTACTCGAGGTCGGCCTGGCAAGCGAACACGATTCGTGGGAGGCGTTCAAGTCCGCGGTCAAGGCGAACCCCGCCCGGCTCGACTCGGATTCGAGTATCGCCTACACCGCCTGCAACGGCACGCATATCGCCTACGGCGGCCGCCATAACATCACCGTCGACGGCCAGCCCTGCACACTCGCCGACTGGCCGCTCTACGAATCGACGTTCCTGAACGCCCCGTGGGCGAACCAGAGCGACGAGGCCGGCGTGATCACGATCGGAGCCGGCCGGACCGGCCGCCTGGTCCTGGACTATCGCGACAGCCGCCGGCCGGGCCGGGTTGAGACCACGTGAAAGGACAAGCCCCATGCACAGGCCGACCATGCTGCATATCGCGAAACGGAAGAGAAAAGAGTCGCTCTTTCCCCAAGTGTTCCTCAACGCTGTCGCCGAACTGGCCGATCTGGCGTTCGTCGAGAACGGCGACGAGCTGGACAACGCCGAACTCACCCGCCTGATCCGGGGCGCCGATATCCTCCTTCTGGCTCACCACCATGTCCGCGTGCCGGACGAAGTCGCCGACAACCCCGGCCGCCTCAAGTACTTCTGCGGCCTGACCGGCAGCATGCGCGCCTTTGTCGGCGAACGGCACGTCCGCAGCGGAATCCCGCTCACGAACTGGAGCGTTCCGACGCCCGAGGCCGGTATGTCCGTTGCGGAGGGCGCGCTTGCCCTCCTGCTGGCCATGTTGCATGACATCCACGCCCGCGTCCAACACGTGCGGCGCGGTGGCGGCAAGCTCGATCCCGCCGGATATGGCGGCCGGCTCTTCCGGCTCGACGTCGGCGTCTACGGCTGCGGCCTGATCGGGCGCCGGTTCATCGACCTGATCCGCCCGTTCGGCCCGACCCTCCTCGTGTACGATCCGTTCGTCCGGAACCTGCCCGAAGGGTGCCTGCGCGCTGACAGCCTCGAGACGCTGTTCCGCCGCTCGAAGGCCGTCGTCATTCATGCCGGGCTCACCGACGCGACGCGCGGGTCCGTGACGCGTGACTTGCTCGCCATGCTGCCCGACCATGCCGTCATCGTGAATACCGCGCGCGGCGGGATCATCGATCAGGACGCGCTGTTCGATGAGTTGCGCAGCGGCCGGCTGCGTGCCGGGCTCGATGTGCTCGAACCGGACAACCTGCCCGAAGGGCACGAAGCGCGGCAGTGGGAGAACCTCGTCTGGACCGCGCACAACGTGAGCGGCGCGCCCTGGCCGACCGGCGGCGCCGAACCCGCCGAGCTGAACAATTTCCAGCAGATCTGTGTCGACAACCTGCGCCGCTTCGTCAGCGGCGAGCCGCTCCAGGGCACCATGAACGTCGAACGGTTCCGGCTCAGTACCTGAACCGGCCGCGTGTCCTTGCATCCTTGCCTTGGCGGGAGGCCGAACGATGTCAGAACCCTGGCAAACGCATACGGGGCTGACCCGTGCAGAATTCGCGCGGTACACGCGTTATTGCAACGCATCGGACAACGATCGCGACAATCGGAACCGGGCCGAGATCCTGGGCTTCGGGCCCGATGTGCGGATCGGCCCGCATACCTGCGTGCGGATCTCGAAAAAGAACGGCTGCATCGGGCGCGGCTCCTCGATCGGTATGCACGGCTATCTCAACGGTGAGGTCCTCATCGGCGAGAACGTCACCATCGGACCGCATTGCTCCATGTCCTCGCACAACCATGTCTACGACTCGACCACCCGGCGCTTTTCCGGCGACTACTACGGCCGCATCACGATTGGCGATGGCAGTTGGATCGGGCCCGCGTGCGTCATCACCGCTGGCGTCAGCGTCGGCCGCGCGAACCTCATTCTGCCCAACGCCACCGTGACGAAGGATACGCCCGAGTTCGCGATCATGGCCGGAACCCCCGCGCGACAGGTGGGCCGGGTCGACCCGCAGACCGGCGAACTGCACTGGAATCCATCAGCCCACAAGGAATCCGCATGCCGAAGAAGTCAACCGCGCGAACCCGCGTGCCGCGTGCCGAGTTCGCGAAACTGACGCAGTTCTGTGCGGCGTCCGACAACCGCGAGGACAACACGAACCGCGCCGCCGTGCTCGGGCACGAGCCGGGCGTCAATCTGACGCCCGGCGCCTGCGTCCAGCTCTCCGGCGCCGGCCGTATCGGCCCACGCGGCTTTGTCGGGCTGCGCAGCCTCGTGCAGGGCGAGGTCATTCTCGAGAACCACATTGCCACCGGCCCGCTCTGCTGCCTCTGCACGACGCAGCCGGTCTTCGATCCGGCGACGCAGTCCTTCAGGCCGGGCGGGCCGATGCGCATCGTCGTGGGGGAGGGGACTTGGCTGGCCGCCGCCTGCGTGGTCATGCCCGGCGTTCGGATCGGCCGGCACAACCTGATCTGCGCCAACGCCGTGGTAACCCGCAGCACGCGCGACTACGCGATCATGGCCGGCACGCCTGCTCGGCAGATCGGGGCCATTGACCCGAAGACGGGCGCGTACCGCTGGTTCGGGCGCGTCCAAGCCCTCCTGGACGAGGCGGCCCCGCCGGCCTGGCACCGGCAAATGGAGCCGAACGCATGAAAGAAGGAACCCTCCCGCAACAACGCACGCAGCCGGGCGACCTGTTTCCGTCGCCGGCCGACGGAGACCGCGTGGAGGTCAACCCACCCGCTTTCAATTGGCTCCCTGTCGACAGCCTTTCCGAATTCCGGGTCCTGGTCGAGAGCGATAGCGGCGAGCCCGTCCTGGACGAAACCGTCCCGCACAACTATCTGATCCTGCGCCGGCCGCTGGCGCCGGGCCGATACCGCTGGGATGTGCGGGCCGGCGACAGAAGCCGGGGGTGGCACACCTTCGAGCTGGCATCGGACGCCATCGAACGTGTCGTGCCGACCGCCGATCAGCTCCTGGCGAAGGTGCCGGACTTCCACCCGCGGCATGTTTACTATCCCGCGGACATCCCGTGGGTCCGCGCGCACTGCCGGCCGCAGCTCGAGGCCCTCGCCCGCAACATCGACGTTGCCGTCGCGCAGGGATTACCCCCTCGACCCGCCTTCCACCGCGCGCCGCCGGCCCTGGCACGCCGCCGCTACGGGCAGACCTTTCGCCGTTACCGCGAGTACGTCGACCGCAACCTCGTGGCCTGCGCGCTCGGACATCTGTTCCTCAACGACACCCGCGCTGCGGAGTACGCCCGCGCATGCCTGCTCGAAATATGCGACTGGAACCCGGAAGGCCCCTGCGCCGTCGACGGGCCGTGGGGCGACGAAATCGGACTCAGCAACGTCCGGTGCCTCGCGCCGGTCTACGACTGGACTTTCGATCTGTATTCCCAGAACGAGCACGTCCTGATCCGCAATACCATCGCCCACTATGCGCGCCAGGCCCTCCGCCGGCTGTGCCGTCTCGACTTTTTCAGCCATCCCGGCAATTCGCACCCGGGGCGTCTCTCTGCCTATCTCGGACAGGCGGCCCTGGTGTTGCACGGCTATCTCAAGCTCGGCGAAGTCCGGGCATGGCTGCAATACGCGATCGACGTCTACGGCTCGCTCTTCCCCCATTTCGGCGACGCCGACGGCGGCTGGGCGCAGGGCACGTTCTATGCGGCCAGCTACACGAAGTGGTTCCAGCCCTTCTTCTTCGCCGTCGAGCGGCATTCCGGGTTCAGCTTCTTCGAACATCCCTTCTTCCACCGGGTCAGTCAGTACTTCGTGCACTTCGCCCCGCCGGGCTGGGAGATCCACCCGTTCGGCGACGGCTACTGGATCGGAGTGGAAGACGACGAACATCCCGGCTTCTTCGCGCAGGACCCGTACGGCGTGTACGCCGAGCGGTTCGGCCCGGAACTGGCCCGTGAATTCGCCCGGCGCGTGGCTACCCCCGACATCTACAAGATGCATCTGTTCGACGTGCTGCGGCTGCCGTTCAAACCGGCCCGGCCGGACGCGGCCGGGCCCCTGTCCCCAAGCCGCGCCTTCCGCGGGGTGGGCCTCGTGAGCATGCACAGCGACATCGCGCACCCGGAAGACGACACCGCCGTTCTCGCTCGCGCAAGCCGGCACGGCACGGCAAGCCATCAGCATGCGGATCAGGGCAGTTTCGTCATCATCAGCCGCGGCCTCGGCCTCATAACGCCGAGCGGCTATTTCGGCGGCGAGGCGCACCGGATGGGCTGGCTCAAACAGAGCCGGGCCCACAACACCGTGCTGATCAACGGCGAGGGGCAGCCCGTCAACAGCCACACGGCCGTCGGGCACGTCGAGTTCCTGCGCGAGCGGGGCGAGTGGTGTCTGGCCGGGCTCGATGTGACCCGGGCGTATCCCGGCCTCTCGCGGTTCAAGCGGCGCATCCTTTTCGTCCGGCCCGCGCTGATCGTCGTTTGTGACCAGATCGATGCAGAAAATCCCGTCTCGTGTACGTGGCTGTTGCACACGCTCAGCCCGCCGCGTATCCGGTCGCAGAGCGGCCGTACGGTTGCGCTGCACCCGGCCGCGCGACATCCCGACACCGCCCCCGGTCGCCTCGCGGTCACAACCGTCCATGTGCACCGTGACCCGGCCAGCCTCAGCCTGGCCCTGTTCGCCGCACCCGCTTGCGATCTCCCGTGTCATGTGACCGACACGTTCGCCGTCGGGGTCTACGAAGGCGTGCCCCCGGAGTTTCATCAGGACTACGACCCCGCGCGCGACCACCTCAAGAACGCACCGCAGTATCACCTGGCCTGGGACGCCACGCCTCAAACCCGGCGGCGATTCGCCGCCGTGTTCGCCGTCAACGGTGCGGACGTCTGCGTGGAACAGGACGCTCAACTCGCCGTACACGGCGCAGGCCACGAACTTCGCATCGACCTGCCGCCCGACGGCCCAATCTCGCTGCAACTGGACGGCGCCGCGATTCCCTCCGAAACCGGATACGGCACCTGCGAGGGGCGCGCATTCCAGTGAGCCGATCGACGCATCCACAAAGTGTACGTCTCTCGCGTCGCTCTTGAAAAGGACGGCCAAGAGAAAAGGAAAGAGTGCTGTTTCCAGGGCGGGGCGCCTCCCGCAGCCTTACAGTTGCATACGTCGATCGACGTATACAACTGTAAGGCCGCTTCAGACGATTGATCCGCGGAAATCCCAATTGCGTCCGCATGAATAATGCAACAGTCCGGGCAAGAAGGGGGGCAACTCGGATTGGCGGATAGACACACCCGCGAAGCAGGGCGGGAGCGGCGGCGAGCCGGCATATCTCTTCAGCCAGTTGCCGTTGTCGAGCAGAACGATCAGATGTCCGCGGATCTGACGCAGGAGTTGGCGCAGGAACCAAGCCGCCTCTTCGCCCTGAATATTGTGCTCATAGAGTTGGCAGTACAGGGGATTCCGAGAGGCGGGGGTTTGGCTGATTTGCCTGTGCGTGGCAGGGCCTGGGTATGTCTCGATCAGGACGATTCGAGGGTGACGGATGCGGTGCCGGCGTGTCGGGTCATGGAAATTGACACCGGGCGGTTCAGATGGCAAGGTGGGCGCTGCCCGTTTCAGCCGGCGTTTTGCAGAGGGGTGGGCACGGGTGCGAGGAGCGTGCCTCTGGCGGCTTGGACCCGCGTATCGGCGGAGCATCGGGCAGGAGAGCGGCATGTCATCCGGGTTCTTCAGGGTAGCGGAACGCGGCGGCGTTGACGAGCCGCTCATCGCCGCCATGGCACGCGCCAACCGGGCAACGGTCGAGTGGGTTACCTCGCCGCCGCCGTAGCATGGCCGATTGGCCGTTCGGTCCGGTTTCGTGCTATCTCACACCTTTTCCGGCGATTCTGCAAGGGTCCCTCCTCCCCGGGTTGGTAGACTGCATGCAGGAGACCACACACGGCCATTCGTCGGGAGGAGCGCTGCATGAGGATGGACCCGCTGCGAATCGGCATGATCGGCTGCGGCGAGAATGCGAAGAAAGGCATTGTGACGTGCATCGCCATGACCAAACTGGCGCGGGTTGTCGCGACGATGGACGTGCGCCTCGATCTGGCGAAAGACCTGGCCGATGAGGCCGGGATCGGCGTCTACACGGACAATGTCGATGTTCTGCTTCGCCACAGAGAGGTGGAGGCCGTAGTCATTTCGACCCCGCACAACCTGCATGTGCCGCTGGGGATCAAGGCGGCAAGAATGAAGAAGCACGTTCTGGTGGACAAGCCGGTTGCCACAACGGTGAGGGATGCCGAGAGGTTCATCGCCGCCTGCCGCCGGGAAGGGGTGTTGCTGAGCGTGTTGTTCGGCAAGCGGTTCGGGGCGGACATGGAGATCGCGGCCGCGCTGGTGCGTCGCGGCGTGCTGGGCCGGCTGACCGGATTCAGCCTGGTGAATGTGAGAAGAAAGGCGGACTCCTACTGGACGGGCGGTTACACCAACCGGGTCAAGACCGACTGGCGTACGCGCAAGAAGACGGCCGGCGGCGGCATGCTGCTGATGAACTACTCCCATAACCTGGACGCGATCCAAAATCTGTTGGGGCTGGAGCCCGAAAGCGTGTACGCGCAGCACGACACATTCGCCACGCCGGTTGAAGTGGAAGACTACTTCAGCGTACTGGTCCGCTACAAGGGCGGCGCGATCGGGACCTTTCTCGGCAGCAGCGCCACGCCGGGCGGCCTGAAGACGCCCGATTGCCTCTACGGCACGCACGGGACCATCACGGTGGACGGCACGGTCCGTTACTTCACCCGCAAGCGGATCAAGGGGCTGAGGCGCGGGGAGTGGGCGGATCTGCCGCTTGAACGCGGCAGCCACACGGCCGGCATGCGGCTCATCGAGAATTTCGCCAGAGCGGTCAGAGGGAAGGAAGATCTGATCGTCACGGGCGAGAACGCCGTCTCGTCGCTGCGCGTTATCGAAGCCGCCTATGCGTCGCAGAAGAGCGGGCGGCCGGTTGTGTTCACGTAAGCATGCGGAGGAACCATGGACTACACGGACCGGATCTACATCGGAACGGTGCTGTTGGAGCGGAATCGCTGGTCGAGTCGGGAGCCCAGCTTCCAGGTTTCCGACTGGGCAAGACGGATGGCGGAGGCGGGATTCGACGGGATCGAGCTGTGGCAGAATCACGCCGTCAAGGCGACGGAGCAGGAGCGCGAGAAGCTCAAGGGCTCGCCGTGTCCCGTGACGATCTTCAACTCGTACGCCGGTTGCGAAGACGAGCAGCGCGCCGAGCGCGAGGAGGCCGTGCAGTTGGCGCGGTTCTTTTCAGCGCGCGGCATGAAATACAATTTCGGCCGGGACAAGGCGCGGCACGCGGCGTACCGGACCAACGTGCGAGACTGGCGTGAAGCGCTGCCCGCGTCGTTTCGGTTCCTGTGCGAGTGTCACGGCGGGTCGTCGATGGAGGAGCCGGAGATCGCGGCGGCGACGTTCGACGCGCTGGGCAACGGCGGATACGAGGCGATTGTGCACGTGATGAACCGCGAGGAAGGGGCGGTACGGCGATGGTTTGAGCGGCTCGGCGCCCGAATCACCCATGCCCATGTGGCCTTGAGCGGGCCCGGCCCGAACGAGCGCGGGGCCATTTGCCTGTCGCAGGACCCCGAATTCGTGCGGTCGCGGATGGGGCTTCTGCGCGAGCTGGGGTATCGTGGCTCCTATACGATCGAATTCACCGAAGGCGTACGCGGGCATGAGGATCGGGAGCGCTTGTTCGAGAATGCGGTTGCGGACATGGCGTTTCTGAGGGAATGCCTGGGGAAATACTGAACGTCGAACTCGCCCCGTCCGGCGTTCCGCGCTTGCGCCCCGAGTGCCCGGTCGTTCTGCTTTCTTCTTGCACTGCGCATCATGCCGAGTTAGCATTCCGGCGCCAGGGCGACGCACGAGCGTGGGTGGTCGTATTCGTGTTTCAGCGTGCCCGGCCAGAGCAGGGAAGGAGGTGCGCCGGAACGGCGACTGCACAGGAGACGGCAGGCGGGGGCAAGTCCGTGGAGTACGTGAAGGCGTTTATCACCAGGATACGGAGGTGTGTTCATGGAAGGTTCTGTCCAGATGGAAGGCAGTCCGATAGCCCTTATCATTCCGTTGATTCTGGCCGTGTTCTATATTGTCTGTTTCTGGAAGGTTTTCACCAAGGCTGGCAAGCCGGGGTGGGCCTCCATCATCCCGATCTATAACGCGGTCGTGTTGTGTCAGATCGCGGGCAAGCCGGGCTGGTGGTTCATTCTGCTGTGCATTCCGGTGGTCAACTTTGTCATTGCCATTCTGGTGATGCTTGGGCTGGCCGAGAATTTCGGCAAGAGTGCGGGATTCGGGGTCGGTCTGATCTTTCTCGGTTTCATCTTCTACCCGATCCTGGCGTTCGGCAGTGCGGAATACGTGGGTGGGGGAGCCGAGGCGTAGCGTGCGGGGTTGATTGAGCGCACGGACGGGTGACCTCTTCGCGAGGCATGCGCGTGGGCCTTGAGCGTGCGGCTCGCGAGGCAGGCACTGTGCAAGACAAACAAGAGGGCCGCGCCGGTTCGCCGGCGCGGCCCTCTGCTTTTTCATCGGTTCCCCGCCCCGGAGCAACGCTTCGGCGCGGGTCCCGGATCTTGTCTTCAGCCTTCGGTTTTCGGCGCCTCGGGTTTGGCCTGCCCGGCCATTTTGCCGAGGAACTCGGGCAGGTTCAGTCCGATCTGCCTGGCGAGCTCGTGCATGGGGGGCAGCGTCTGCATGAGGCGCTGGCCGAGCCCGGAGAGCCCGCTCTGGCCGTTGCCGGAATCCCAGACGAAGATTTTCTCGATGGGCAGGTCGCGGATAGCCTGGGCCTGGATGGTGGCGATTTCCTGCAGCTTCTCGATGAGGAGGAGCGAGGCGGCCTGTTCGGCCGTATCGCAGGCGCCGACCAGCCCCTTGTAGCCCGCCGCTTTGCCGTCGAGGATGGCCTGGACACCCTTGGCCTCCGCCTCCATCTTGGCCAGCGTGGCTTGGGCTTGCCCTTCGGCGACGCGGATCGCCTGCTGTTTCTGGGCGTCGGCGGCGATGACGACCTTCTCGCGGTCGGCGTTGGCGACCACGACGATTTCGGCGTTCAACCGCGCCTTTTCGCGTTCGGCGCGCGCTTCTTCGGCCTTCTTCTCGGCGACTTGCTCCGCCACGCGAATGGCGCCGTCCGCCTCGCGCGCCGCGGATTCGGCGCGGTTACGCGCCTCTTCCTCGGCCACGCGCTGGTTGGCGCGGTAGCTGGCCTTCTTGGCATCGGCGTCCGTTTCCGCCTGGACGGCCTGCGCTTCGAGTTCGGCCGACTTCATACGCTTGTCGCGGTTGGCCGTGACTTCGCCGATTTCCGCCTGGGCGTTCGCGCCGGCGACGGCCACGCGCTGGTCGCGCTGCCGCTCGGCCACACCGGTCTGGCCGCGCTTGTCCTGTTCGGCGACGTCGATATTGGCCTGGTTGATCGCCTCGGCGGCGGCCCGGCGGCCGAGCGCGACGATGTAGCCGGACTCGTCCTCGATGTCGCGGATGTTCACGTTGATGAGCGACAGGCCGATCTTCTCCAACTCGCCGCTGACGGCGTCGTTCACCGCGTCAAGGAATGCCTGCCGGTCGCGGTTGATTTCCTCGATCTTCATCGTGGCGATCACCGCACGCATCTGGCCGAGGATGATGTCCTGGGCCTGGTCCTCGATCTGCTTACGGCTGAGCCCGAGCAGGCGGATAGCGGCGTTCTCCATGATGCCCGACTGGTTCGAGATGGCGGCCGTCACCGTGGTCGGCACCGTCACGCGGATATTCTCCTGCGAGAGCGCGTTGGTCAGGTCGATCGGCACGACAAACGGTTCGAGATCGAGATACTCGTGCGCCTGAAACAGCGGCCAGACGAACGCCGCGCCGCCGTGGATACAGCGCGCGGCGCCGCCGCGCGTCTTACCGTAGATCACCAGGATTTTGTTCGACGGGCAGCGCTTGTAGCGCTTCGCCATGCTGACGAACACCACGATGACCACCACGAACAGGATCAGGGGCAATACCAGCCCGGCGGGCGGTGCGCCGCTGCGCGCCGCGAGGACGGGAACGAAACCGAACAGACCAGTCGTCATACTTCCTCCTTTCGTCGCATCGTGTCGAGCTCACTCTTCGAACTTCGAGGGTTGCACCTCCAATCGCGTGCCGAGCCGGCGCACGACCGCCACGGGCGTGCCGGACTTGAGCGGCTTGCCGTCGACCGTTCGGGCCTTGATGTAGGAGACCACGCCGCTGACCATGACGCGCACTTCGCCCCAGCCGTCTCTCGGGATGTCCAGGTAGACGGTGCCGGGCGTACCCACGGCGGTGCCCAGGTCCATCGTGCCCGTTGCGGTCAGCTTCCGGAGCAGATAGATGAGGCCGGCGATCACGAACATCCCGACCAACCCCCACATCGTCGAGAACGTCATCGCGCTGGGGATCGACCGCCCGTTATCGAGGAGCAGCGCGCCCGCCACGCTGAACATGGTGAAGAACGTGATGAGCGAGCGGATGCTGATCAGCGTGAACGAAGCGGTTGTCTCGGCGGCGTCGGGTTCGTCGGCGTCGCCGTCGAAATCGGCATCCGCGTCACCCGCGTCCATGTCGGCCTCGCCGGCATCGGCGCCGTCCAGCTCGCCTTCACCGCCGCCCAGCCCGATGAACGCGGCAATCATTTGCCAGACGAACAGGCCGCCGAAGAAGACGGCGGCGCCGTAGAAGACCTGGTTGAGAGTCGTCAGACCGTTCCACCATTCTGTCATGATGATCAACCTTCTTTCCGGGTTTGGGCCATGCGATACCCGTGACACCCACCCTCTGCCCGAACACGGGCAAGGCAAGGCCGCTGCCTCTGTACTGCGGAACTGGCGAGCAGAAGCTTAGCGAAGTCCAGAGCTTCGGACAAGGCTGAAATCCGGCCGCGCCGCGTTCTCATGAACAATCCTTTTCTTGCCTTCATGGTGCCCAGTTTAGCCCGCGCGAGCGCGGGTCGCTATTACAATTCGGGACGTTCTTTATAACCGGAGCGGAGCCTGGGCAGGCGCATTGGGGACGCCTTTCGGGGGAGGCCGCGAGAGCCCGGCGCGGCCTCCCAGCCGGCACGGTGTTATAATCGGGCCTTTCGCGCAAATAGGAGGGTAGTTGGATCGAATCTGGCCGCACAGCGCCCTGAGGGCACATCATCCTTGAGAACGGGGCAATCGCCATTTGTCGACCTTGCGGGGGGAGGGACAGCCATGCCGGAGAAGAAGCCCAATATTCTGTTGGTGATGACGGATCAGATGACGCCGCTGATGACCGGCGCCTACGGCTATGCGGCGGCCAAGACGCCGAACCTGGACCGGCTCGCGGCGGAGGGGGTCTTGTTCGAGAACGCCTACAGCTCCTGCCCGATCTGTGCGCCGGCCCGCATGTCGCTGCTGACGGGCATGTACGTTTCGTCCATCAACGCCAACGACAACACCTCGATCCTGCCGTCGGACGAACCCACGCACAATCATTATCTCTCCGCGGCCGGGTACGATACCGTGCTCAGCGGCAAGCTGCACGCGATCGGCCCCGATCAACTGCACGGTTTCGCCAAGCGGCTGACGACCGACGTCTATCCCGCCGATTTCAACTGGCTGGCGATCTGCCGCTCCGATCCGTCCGGCTTCACCTCGGCGCACGAACATCCGATAGCGGTGGACTACGTGACGGCCGGTGTCGGCGTGCGGCAGTGGAGCCTGCAGTTGGATTATGACGAAGAGACTCACTTTCGCGGGCTGGAGTATCTCCGGCGCAAGCGGTCGCAGCCGTCGGGGACCTTGCAGAAGGCGCTGCCGAAACGCGACGACACACCGTTCTTCCTGCAGGTTTCCTACCAGCACCCGCACGAACCGTTCCACTGTCTGCGCCGGTACTGGGACCTGTACGAAGGCGTGGAGATTCCCGTCCCGACGTACCCGGAGGAGCTGGAGTCGACCTACACGGCGATGGACCGCGATTTGAACACGGCGCACGGCGCGGGCGAGGTGGACCTGAAGGACCCGGACAGTCTGCTCGCGATGCACCGGGCCTACCTCGGCTCCATGACGTACTGCGACGACAAGCTGGGTGAGTTGCTGCAGGCGCTGGAGGATCTGGGCCTGGCCGACGACACGATCGTGATCTTCACCTCGGACCACGGCGACATGCTCGGGCATCGCGGCATGATCCAGAAGCGCACGTTTTACGAGCAGGCCTCGCGCATTCCGTTGATATTCCGTTTTCCGAAGAACTTCCCTATGGGCAAGCCGGGCGCGGTGGTGAAGGACCCGGTCTCGATTGTCGACGTTTGCCCGACCCTGCTCGAGCTGAGCGGCATTGCCGACTACCTGCCGATGGACGGCAAGTCGCTGGTCCCCCAGCTCAAGGGTGAGCGCGATCCCGGCCGCTACGTGTTCGCGGAGAATCATTCGGAAGGGGTAACCGGTTTGTGCTTCATGGTGCGCAGGGGCCGCTACAAGTACAACTGGCTGTATCAGCGCGACGCACAGCTCTTCGACATGGAGGCGGACCCGGGCGAGTGGGAGAACCTGGCCGGCCGGCCCGAATGCCGCGAGGTCGAGGCCGAGCTCAAGGGGCTCATACTCGCCCGGTTCGACCCCGCCGCGATCGAGCGGCAGTTGGCGGCGAACCTTCGCAAGCGCCGGGTGATCAAGAAGGCTCTGGACGCGGTCGGCGGCCCCCGATGGGCGTACCAGCCGTTTGTCGACGCGAACGAGCAGTATTGGCGCAAAGGCTGACCGCGCGCTTCGCGCATCAGGCTTGGGTCGTGATGTCGCGCAGCGGCTTGCGCGCGGAGGTTTCGCGAAACGCACGCGAGGAGGCCGGGTAGCCAAGTGGCGTGAGCATCAGCACGTCATGGCCTTTCGGGACGGGCACGGCGCCTTTGACGCCCTCGTGGTCGAACGCACCGATCCAGCAGGTGCCCAGCCCTTCGTTGCGGGCCGCGAGCGTGAGGTGGTCGATCGCGATTGTGCAGTCCACGACATACATGTTGTCCGCCAGCCAGCTGTAGTGATCCCTGTATCGCTTCCCGCAGCAGACGACAACCACCGGTGCCTCGCCGACAAAGGTCTGACCGGATGCCAGTTTGCCGAGCCGGGCCCGTCTGGCGGCGTCGGTGACGATAACAAAATGCCAGGGTTGTACGTTATTGGCCGAGGGCGCCATGCGGGCCGCTTCAAGAACCCTCGCCAAGACAGCGTCCGGGATCGGGTCTGGCTTGTACGATCGCACGCTGCGCCGTGTCTTTACAACTTCCGTGAATTCCATGGTGCGGTCTCCCTGCGTGAGGCCGCCTTCTCGCCGGGCCTTCCGCCTGCGCCAAGGCGACGGCGGACAAGAGGGCGGCCGCGTCTTATCTGCGGCGGCTCACTGTCGGCCCGCCAGTATGCGTTCGTCCAATGTCTCGATGCCGCTGGTTCTTGCGGCTTCCCGTATTAGTTTCATGGCGTCGTCCGTTCGAACGGGCACGACGCCGTCGGTCATGATTTGGGTGCTGAATCCGCAACCGTGCACGTAGCGCTTGATGTTGCGCGGGACGGCGGATTTGCTGTCTGGCCCGGCTTCGCGGAAGCGCCATCGGCCCCAGGCGGTCACGCGCGGCGGCAGCAGCCTGAGCGTCGTGGCGATGTGCGCTTCTCGCAGATGCGGGCACATGTGCAGGTGCGCGAGGCGGGCTTCGAGCTTCTCGCGGATCGCGTCGTGGTCGAATTCGAAGACCGTCTCCTTCACGAAGGCGCCGAGCGAGAACCAATCGGCGGATTCGGCCCACGGCATGCCGAGCAACCTGCATCCCCATGGGTTCAACTCGCCGGTTCCGGCGCCGAAACAGTACTCGGCCGGGTGTTCGGAGCGGCGGCGTGCCAGCGCACAATCGGCGAAGGGGAACACCTGCTGCCAGGGCCGCTCGTGTCCGTCCAGGTGGACCTGTCTGCCGGGCAGGTCCGAGACGGTGATGGCCAGCTCGGCAATCGCCGGTGCCTGCGCATCGTGCCAGACGGCATACTGCCAGGTGTTGCCGGCTTTGCGATAGGCGCCTGAGTCGTCGGCACGCTGCAACGCGGCCAGGGCCTGCTCGGGAGTCCGCGGCCTTTCGCACTGGAATTGGATGGTAAGCCCTTCCGAAGGCGGGCGGAAGATGGGCGGCGCGACCGAGGGCGCCGGCTCGGCGTGCGAGGGCGGCGTCGTGTCTTTCGGCGCGGGCGCGGATTGCGGTGCCGCTGCCCGTTCCGGTTTGGCCGTCCATCGTTCTCTGCGTGCTGCCGCTCTCTGTTTCGCCGCTTCGGCCGCCCGTTGCTCCGCCTGGGACGGCATCAGTTCCGCCTTCGGCGGCGGCGCGGTTTGCGATTCGAGCGGCGCGGTTGCGGGCGGCGGCGCAGCGGCTGCCCGCTGTTCGGCTGTGGACTGGATCGGTTTTGGTTTCGGCGGCGGTGTCGCACGCGACTCGCGCGCCTTCGGCATGGGCGGCGGCTTCGAGGGCGCCGGCAACGGCGGCGGGGCGGGGAGGGAAGGCGGCGGGCTCGGCGCCTGGCGTTGCGGCCGCCCCCGTGCGTACTTTTCGCCGTCGGGCGGCGCGCCCTGCGGGGCGAGCCGGCCCTCGCGCTGCATGCGCCAGAGCCGCGCACGCGCGCGGGCCACGATCATGTCCATGTCCGCCTGCACCAGCCGGACCGCCTCGGTCAGCTTCTCGATCGGCGCTGTCTCTCGCCGGTCCAGGCTCCCGTCCGCCAGGGCGACGAGCACCATGTCCTCGATGTTCTTGAGCTGGTCTTGCCGTTCGCGCGGCAGCGTTACGGAGTAGGAGCCGCTCGTAATCAACTGCTTGGCTTCCTCCAGCACACGCGCGTCGGCGCCGATTTCCGCCAGAACGGCGCTGAGGACTGTATGCTCGGTCGGCTCCAGCTTGTTGTCCGCCGAGGCGATCAGGAACACATTGGCGAAGTAGGCGACTTTGTCTGCTTTGTTCACGGCCGTTCCTCCCGTCTGCGCGCGGCTGATTCTGCGCCCATGCTACCAGAGCCGAAAGCGGAATGCCAGCGAAGAGATTGCGGAATGGGGACCGCGGTGGCGAGGGCGAACACACCGCATTCTCTTCAGTTGGACTCCTTCGCGGCGAGTGCTATGATCGGGCGGAAGCGGGTGGAGTGAGCCGGGGTGGCCGGGTTGCGGGAAGACCGGAGGGGGGATAGCAGAGGGAGCGAGTTCTCGAGCAAGTTCCCGAGCAAGTTCTCGAGTAAGTTCCCGAGTAAGTTCTCGAGTAAGTTCCCGAGTAAGTTCTCGAGTAAGTTCTCGAGTAAGTTCTCGAGTAAGTTCTCGAGTAAGTTCTCGAGTAAGTT
>JAFGHX010000005.1 GCA_016929905.1 Kiritimatiellia bacterium | reverse complement strand
TGCCGATCGGCGAATGGCTGTACGTGGCGGGCACATGGACAAACGGGTCCCCGATCCGCCTCTATTCGAACGCCGTGGAGTGGGCGGCGAGCACGAACCAGACCGGTACGCTCCCGGACGATTTCTCCGGGGTCGACATCGGCGGCATGGACAACGGCGCGAACAACTTCGATGAGGCGTTCGACGGCAAGATCGACGAGGTGCGCCTATCCAAGACGGCGCGTTCCGCCGACTGGCTCGCGACCTGCTACAATAACCAGGCCAACCCGGCCGCCTTCGTCGTCGCCGGCAGCGAGCAGGCGGTTCAGGCGGGCTGGCCGGCCGGCTGGCGCTACCGCCGCAAGATCACGATCGATGCCGACAAGGTGAGCGGGTCGGCGCCGCTCGTGAACTTCCCGGCCCTGATCAGCCTGGCGGACCTGAACCTGAGCACGACGAACAACGGCGGCGTGGTCACGAGCACGAACGGCTGGGACATCCTGTTCACCGCCGCCGACGGGGTCAGCCAACTCGACCACGAGACCGAACTCTACGTGGCCGATCCGTCGGATCTGGCCGATCCGACCGACCCGACCTATGTCGGCTGGGTGCGCATCCCGGTGCTGGACCACGAAGCGGACACGGTCATCTGGCTCTACGCCGGCAACGCGGCGGTGACCGAGACGCAGGAATCGGCGACGAACGTGTGGGACGCGGGCTATGTGGGCGTGTGGCACCTGCGCGAAACGGCGGGCCCGCACGCGGACTCGACGGCCTATGGCAACGACGGCTGGCCGTCGAACGGCGTGACGCAGAACGCCGCCGGCCCAATCGACGGCGCGGCCGCGTTCGACGGCACGGACGACATGGTGGCGGTCGCGCGGACCGCCTCGCTCGACGCCAGCGGCAAGACGCAGCTCACGGTTTCGGCGTGGATCCGCCCGGAATCGGTCGGCCAGAACGGGTTCGGCCGGATCGTGGACAAGTCCGACTTCAACCTCGGCAACGGGCCCGGCTACCGGTTCCTGTGCGAGACGAACAATGCGTCCTCGATCAAGATCAGAGCCTCGGTCGGGCACCAGACGACGGCGGCGGACGGGATGTCGAGCACGACGCTGGCGCTCAACGCGTGGCATCACGTGCTGTTCGCCTACAATGCGGACGCCGACAACAAGATCGCGCTCTACTTCAACGGGCAGCCGGCGAGCCTGCAAGCGGACACCGCGGGCGCCGGCGCGCTGCAGGACGACACGGCGCTGGACCTGATTCTCGGCAACGACACGCAAGGGCCGGACCGCACCTTCGACGGCATGCTCGACGAGATCCGGATCAGCCGCACCGCACGGTCCCCCGCCTGGATCGTCACCAGCTACACCAACCAGGTGGATCCAACCGGCTTCTACACGCTGGGCGCGGGCGAGAAGCCGTGGGCGGCCGGTTACGCCTGGCGCCGGGCGCTGGTGATCGATGCGGACACCGTCTCGGGCGACGCGGACTTGGTCGACTTCCCGTACCTCGTGAGCCTGACGCTCGGCGAGCTGGCCAACACGAACAACGGCGGGTACGTGATCGATCCGAACGGGGACGACATCCTGTTCACCGCCGCCGACGGCAGCACGGTGCTCGACCACGAGCTCGAGAAGTACGTCGCCTCGACCGGGCAACTGGTCGCCTGGGTGCGGCTCCCCACCCTCTCCTGCACCGCGGACACCACGAACTGGATGTACTTCGGCAACGCGCTCGTCACCAGCTCGACGGAAAACGCGCCGGGCGTGTGGACGAACCGGTACCTGGCCGTGTGGCATATGGCCCAGAACCCGACAAACGCCGCGCCGGAGGTCCTGGACAGCACGGGCCACGGCTTCGACGGCACGTGCCAGGGCGGCATGGACCAGAACGACCTGGTCGCCGCGGCGGTGGGCGACGGGCTCGCGTTCGACGGGACCGACGATTGGGTCGACGTCGGCGCGGTGGTCAGCAACCGCACGACGTTTACGGTTTCGACCTGGTTCAAGACCACAAGCGAGGCAAAGTGCAGGTTCTGGAGCGAGGGGTACTCGGTCGATCAGGCCGACGACCCCCTGCTGTCCTTGATGGTGAACGAGATGATCAACCAGGGCACCTACACGACGGGCGACGTGAACTTCGCGGTGAGCGAGGGGGTGAACTGGTACGAGCCGCGGTACGGGCCCGGCAACAGCGGCCCCGCGTACCACGACGGCGCCTGGCACCAGGCGGTCGGGATCCACGCGGGCGGCGCGTATGGCGAGCTGTGCATGGACGGCGTGTCGCGCGACCGGCGCGCGGCGATCGGCACGGCGCTGACCCTGGACTGGGGCACGATCGGCGCGCTGCGCTGGCAGGGCGGGAGCACGTGGCATTTCATGGACGGGCCATTGGACGAGCTGCGGCTTTCCGACGTCGCGCGCACGCCCGGCTGGCTCGCGACGGCCTACACCAACATGCTCGCGCCGGCCAACGGGGTCGTGACCGGCGCGCTGGAACAGGTCGCGTGGGTGGACGGCTACGGCTACCGCAAGCTGCTGAAGATCGAGAGCGATCTGGTCGCCGAGACGCTGCTGAACTACCCCGCCCTGATCAGCCTGACTTCGGCGGACCTCGCCACGCTCGCCAACGGCGGGCACGTGCGGAACACGAACGGGTACGACATCATCTTCACGGCTGAGGACGGGACTTCGGTGCTCGACCACGAGCTGGAGCGCTACGTGGACAGTACCGGCGAACTGGCGGCGTGGCTGCGCGTTCCGATGCTGAGCAGCGAGCAGGACACGTATGTCTACCTGTACTTCGGCAATTCGGAGGTCGCCGAGACGCGGGAGAATGTGCACGGGGTCTGGGACACGAACTACGTGGCCGTGCTGCACATGGGTGACACGCCGGACGTCGACCCGTACGCGGAAGACAGCACGGTCTGGACGAACCACGGCGAGTTCCGAGCGCCGATGGTCGAGGCGGACCAACAGGCGGGCCCGGTCGCGGGCGCCCTGTATTTCGACAGCAACACCGACGGCGTGTGGTTGCCCGGCTCGACCGAACTCGACCGGGACGAAAGCGACTTCCGTACGGTCTCCGTGTGGATTCATCCGGACGCGATCGACGGCGTGAACAATCTATCGGCGATCTTCTACGACCATCACTGGTGGGGCCTGAAGGCCACGGCCGGGGCGGTCTGGCTGCAGCTCTACCACCGCTGGGACGGGGGCGGCGGCTACTGGAACACCGCCGCCGGCACCATTCAGACGGGCGTCTGGCAGCACGTGGCCTACAGTTACGATCGCAGTTCCACGGCGAACGATGCCGCCGTGTACATCAACGGGGCCGCCACCGGCACGACAGGCACGGGCCCGAGCGGCAGCCCGGAAACGGACACGACGCGGATCGAGCTCGGTGCAAATTTCACTATCACGCGCTACCCGTTCTACGGGCGGCTCGACGAGGTGCGGTTCTCGGATATCATCCGCTCCGCCGGCTGGCTGGCGACCTGCCACACGAACATGGCCGTACCCGCGGAATTCGTGGTCGTGGCCACCACGGAAGCCGCGCCGAGCACGCCGCCCACCGTCCAGTTCACCGCGACCGGCTCGAGCGGGCCGGAGAGCAGCTCGCCGGTCCTGATCGAGGTCTCGCTCTCGGACGACACGGCCGCGGACGTGACGGTCGACTACGCGGTGACCGGCGGCTCCGCCGCGAGCGGGACGGACTACACGCTGGAGGCGGGCACCGCGACCCTCGCGGCCGGCGCCGTGGCGACGAACCTGACGCTCGTGATCACGGACGACGCGGTGCAGGAACCGAGCGAGACGGTGGTCGTCACGCTCTCGAACGCGAGCACCAACGCGGTACTCGGCGCCAACACGACCTACACCTACACGATCACCGACAACGACACCACGCATTGGCGCAGCGGGTTCCTGCGCCGGATCGCGATCACGCTCGACGCGGACAAAGTGAGCGGCGCGTCGGACCTGACCGACTTCCCGGCCCTGGTCAGCCTGACGGACCCGGCCCTGCGCGCGGCGGCGTCCGGCGGCTACGTCTGCAGCGACGCGGGCTACGACCTGCTCTTCACGAGCGAGGACGGCCTCGCCCGGCTCGATCACGAGCTCGAGCGGTTCACCGGCTCGAGCGGCGAGGTGATCGCCTGGGTGCGCATCCCGCTGCTGGACCACGACACGGACACGACGATCTATCTGTACTTCGGGAACCCGCACGTGAGTGCGTCGCAGGAGAACGTCCATGCCGTCTGGGACGCGAACTACAAGGCGGTCTTCCATCTGTCCGAGACGAGCGGCACGCACGCCGACAGCACGACCAACGCACACGACGCGACGGTGACCGGCACGGTGACGCAGGACGAGACGCTCCAGATCGACGGCGCAATCAGCATCGCCGGCGGGACGGGCAACCGCCTGACTCCCGGCAACTCGGCCGACAGCATCTGGAAGGACTCCTTCACGAACCAGACGTGGTCCGCCTGGGTAAGCGTGGAGGCGAGTTCCGGCAAGAGTGTGATCTTGGAGGCGGGCGGCTCCACGCACGGCATCGCGCTCGGCTACGACAACACGACCGACAAGATCGTGTTCGCCGTGCGGCAGAGCGACACAACGGTCGAACTGCCCTCGGTCACCACGTTCCCGGGCAGCGGCGAGACGGCGCACGTAGCCGGCGTGTTCACCAACGGCGCCATGCTTCTGTACATCAACGGCATTCTGGAAAGCAACACCACGCACGGTACGGTCACCGACGAGCACACCAACGACCCGGGGATCGGCGGGTTGAACAGCTCATCCGCGTTCAACGGCAGTGAGACGAGCTGGGACGGCAAGCTCGACGAAGTGCGCGGCAGCGACATCCCGCGTTCCGCCGACTGGATCATGACCAGCTACACCAACCAGGTCGACCCGGCGGGCTTCTACGCCACCGGCACGGTCGAGCAGGCCAGCGTGCAGTGGCACGAGGGCTACCTGTACCGAAAGCGGATCGTGCTGGACAAGGACAGGGTGGTCGGGAGCGAGAGCCTGGTGAACTTCCCGGCGCTGATCAGCCTTTCGGACGGCGACCTGCGCAAGCTGGAGGACGGCGGCCGGCTGTACAGCACGAACGGGTACGACATGGTCTTCGCCGACGAGGGCGGCGGGAACCGGATCGAGCACGAGGTCGAAGAATTCGATATCGACGCCGGCACCTGGCTCGGCTGGGTCCGGATCCCCGTGTTGCGCCACGAGGAAGACACGGTCATTTACCTGTACTACGGCAACGTGGGGGTCACGGAGTCGCAGGAAGACGCAGGCGGGGTGTGGAACGAGAACTTCAAGGCCGTCTGGCATCTGGGCGACGACCTCGGCGCCGCCGCCCCGCAGGTGCTGGACTCGACCACGAACGCCTGCCACGGGAACGTGAGCAACGTGACGGCCGGGTTCAGCCTGGAGTCGATCGACACGCCGCTGGGCGGCGGGATCGATTTCCCGCAGACGAACTGCTTCATCGACGTGCCGCCCGAACGCGGCGACGCGTTGGACATCACCGCGCAGCTCACGCTCGAAGCCTACGGCCGGATCGACCAGGCGGGCGGCTCGACGGAGCTGTACCCGGCGATCATGGTCAAGGCCCCGGCCTACAACGACGAGTTTTACATGCTCGGCCACGCGAAGCACGACACGAACGATAAGGACGGGTTCTACCTGAAGCTCAACATCGGCGCCGCCGCCACGGGCACGGACGTCTATCGCATTGCCGAGGACATCGTGCCGACCAACGGCTGGTGGTACATGGCCGCCTCCGTCGACGGGGCGAGTTGGACGCTCTACATCGACGGCGTCGCCTTCAGCAACGAGCCGTACGCCGAGGCGATCGCCTCGGATGTGGCCGGCGGCACGAACGACCTGTTCTACATCGGCCGCCGCCTGAACTACGCGACGATCGAAGCCACACAGTATTTCGAAGGGGATCTGGACGAACTGCGCGTCTCGGACGTCGGGCGCAGCGCGACGTGGATCGCCACCTGCTACACGAACTTCCTCGATCCCGCCGGCCTGGTTGCGAGCGTGGGCACGCGCGAGTTCGGGTGGCAGGGCGACTACCTCTACCGCAAACGGATCGTGATCGATGCCGATACCGTCGGCGGTAACGAGGACTTGCTCGACTTCCCGTACCTGGTCAGCCTGACGGACGCGGACCTGGCCACGACGAACCACAACGGCAAGGTCACGAACGCGAACGGGTACGACCTCGTCTTCAGCGACGGGGCGAACCGGTGGGATCACGAGGTGGAGCGCTACACCGCGGCGACGGGCGAGCTGATCGCCTGGGTCCGCGTGCCGGTCCTGGCGCACGACCGGGATACGGTGTTCTATCTCTATTACGGCAACCCCCGGGTCGACGGCTCGCAGGAGGACGCGGAGGGGGTGTGGGGCAGCGATTACCTGGCCGTGTGGCACATGCACCAGGATCCGTCGGGCGCGGCGCCGCAGATCCGCGACAGCACCGCGCACGCGAACCACGGCACGACCTACGGCACGCTCGCCGCCGGCGATGCGGCCGCCGGCACGATCGGCTACGGCCAGCAGTTCGACGGAGCGACCGATTATGTCGTCTGCCCCGACGATCCGTCCTGGGACCTGGCCGTGAACGGACTGACGCTCAGCGCCTGGGTCTTCCGCGACCAGATCGACTACGCGTGGTACGACACCGTCCTGTTCCGGCAGGATCCGGACGAGAGCGGCGGCCATTATTATGGCGACTATTGGACGCTGAGCGTGTACGGCAACACGAACGATTTCGGGGTGAACGCCACGCGCACGCTGCCCGCCGCGACGACGCCGACCGGCGAATGGGTGTTCGTGGCGGGCACGTGGGACGGGCTGACGAACCGGGTCTACGAGAATGGCGCCGAGGTGGCGGCCGGCGCGAACGCGGGCACGCTGAGCGGCGCGACGAACGAGGTGTGTATCGGCTGCGCGCGCAACGACTACGACTACGACGAATGGTTCCCGGGCCGGATCGACGAGGCGCGCATCGCGAAGGTCGCCCGCTCCGCCGGCTGGCTGGCGACGAGCTACACCAACCAGCTCGCGCCGGAAACGACATCGAGCGTGGGGCTCGGCGAGCGCGCGCCGTGGATGCCGGGCGGCTGGCAGTACCGCAAGGCGATCCGGCTCGAGAGCGACATGGTGGCCGAGACGCTTACCAACTTCCCGGCCCTGATCGGCCTGACGGACTCGGCCCTCGCCTTCACCAATGACGGCGGGCACGTGACGAACACGAACGGGTACGACCTGATGTTCACGGCGCAGGACGGCACGACCCAGCTCGACCACGAGACGGAGCGCTACGTTGCAGGCACGGGCGAACTGGTCGGCTGGGTGCGCATCCCGCTGCTGCGCCACGATGCCGACACGTGGATCTATCTGTATTACGGCAACCCGTCGGTCGACACCTCGCAGGAGCACGTCGAGGAGGTGTGGACCAACGGGTATGTCAGCGTCTGGCATCTGGCCGAGCCGCCGCCCGGGTCCGTGCTCGACTCGGCGGGCACGAACGACGGCGCCTGCGAGGCGAGCATGGACGCCGACGACCTGGTGGCCGGCGCGATCGGCAGCGGGCTCGCATTCGACGGGATCGACGACAACCTGGACTGCGGCGACGTGCCGATCGGCGGGCTGACCGAGATGACGGTCTGCGGCTGGCTCTACGCCCAGACGACGAACACCGACGCCGGCATCGTGTACAAGGGCAACGGCGGCAGCGGCGACTACCCGCTCATCCTGTGGCGCGATGTCGAAGGCATGTCCTCCGGCCGGACGAACATCTTCACGGTCGATATCGCAGGCAAGGTGGAGGGCGCCGACGGGACGGGTACGGCGGGCGAATGGCACTATGTGGCCGCGACGTTCACGGCCGATTCCGCCACGGGCCGCCGCCTGTACGTGGACGGCGCGGAAGACCCGCAGAGCCCGACGAGCACGTCGGGCAAGACGACGGTTCCGAGCACCGGCGACCCGCTGCTGATCGGCGGCTCGTGCGAGGAGATTCTCGACGAAGTGCGCGTGGCGAACACGGTCCGCTCCGCGGGCTGGCTCGCGACCTGCTACACCAGCCAGGCGGCGCCGCCGGCAGGCCCTGAGCCTGTCGAAGGGGCGTTCCTTGTCGAGGGCCCGCAGGAAACGCCGCCGACGGGCGTGGTCGCGTTCGTCGTCTCGGCCGCGAGCGGGTGGGAGACGAACACGCCGGTCACACTCGAGCTGGCGCTCGCCGCCCCGCACCACGACCCCGTGCAGGTCGACTACACCGTCGGGCCGGGCTCGGCGCTGAACGGGGTGGACTTCGTGCTGGCCAACGGCACGGCGACCATCGGCGCCGGCTGCTGGACGACGAACCTTCTGGTGACGGTCCTTGACGACGCGAAGCGGGAAGGCGACGAGTTCTTCGTGGTCGAGCTGTCGAACCCGACCAACGCGACGGTGGGCGCGAACGCGGCGCACACGTTCACGATCCGCGACGACGAGGCGTGGGACTGGCTCAGCGGCTACGCGCGGCGCATGCCGATCACGCTCGACGCGGACATGGTACAGGGCGGCGCGGACCTGACGAACTTCCCCGTGCTGATCGACGTGACCGACGGCGAGCTGGCCACCCGCGCGTTCGGCGGGTACGTGAATTCTGCCAGCGCCTGGGACATGGCGTTTACGGCGGACGACGGCGCGACGCGGCTCGACCACGAACTCGAAACGTATGACGAGACAAACGGCACGTATGTGGGCTGGGTCCGCATGCCTGTGCTGCCCGCGGGCGCGCCGACCACGCTCTACCTGTATTACGGTAGCGCGCGGGTCACGGAGTCCCAGGAGAATGCGGCGGGGGTCTGGATGGCCGACTACGTCGGCGTTTGGCACCTCACCGAGGAGGGGGCGAACACCTTCCCGGATTCCTCGCCGTACGCAAACGACGGGACCGATGTGGGGATCGACGCCGCCGAACTGGTCCCCGGCGTGATCGGGATGTGCGTGAACCCGGACGACACGAACGATTACATCAACTGCTATTCGGACGACAGCCTGGACAACATCACGAATCTGACCGTCTCCGCCTGGGTCGTCGCGGACAGCACGAGCACGGACTACCTTTGGTCGAAGTACTACAAGCGGATCCTGCGTTCCGCCGGCCGGCTCTACTTCCGCCAGTATTTCACCGGCGACGACGGTTACTGGTACACGGGCACGGACGCGCTGCCGAACGGGGAGTGGCGCCACATCGCCGTGACCTACGACGACCAGGACGTGGCGAACGACCCGACGATCTACATCAACGGCGAGCCGCAGTCGCTGACGGAGAACATCACGCCGACGCTGGTCCGCAACGACGATTCCGACTACGTCTCGTATATCAGCATTGCCACGGCCGCCACCTGGGACGGGAAGATCGACGAGTTCCGCATCTCGAACGTGATCCGGGACCAGGGCTGGATCGCGACCTCGCACACGAACCAGATCGACCCGGACACGTTCATCAGCGCGGGCCCGCCGCAGCCGGGCCCGGACGCCTGGCACGGCGGCTGGCAGTACCGGCGCCGGATCGCGATCGGCGCGGACCGGGTCAGCGGCACAACGAACCTGGTCGATTTCCCCGCGCTGGTCAGCCTGACCGATCCGGAACTGGCGACGGTCGCCAACGGCGGGCGGCTGTACAACGCGAACGGCTACGACCTGATGTTCACCGATTCCGACGGGATCACCCCGCTCGACCACGAGGTGGAGAAGTGGGTCGGCTCGACCGGCGAATTCGTCGGCTGGGTCCGCATCCCGACGGTGGACGCGGACCAGGACACGGTGTTCTGGATGTATTACGGCAACCCGGGCGTGGGGGTATCGCTGGAGAATATCGACGACGTGTGGACCAACGGCTACGCGGGCGTGTGGCACCTGCACGAGAGCCACCGCCGGCACGACGATGCGACCAGTTACGGCAACGACGGGTACTCGAGCAACGGGGTCATCGACGGGGCGAGCGGGCATATCGACGGTGCGGCCCAATTCGACGGGACCGACGACTGGATCGACGTCGGCGGCGCAAACATCGCCGTACCGTGGACGGCGGAAATGTGGGTGCGACGCGAGGATTCCGCCGCCACGAGCGCCGCACTCATGGATTCCGCCGCCTATTCGCTGCGAATCGAGCAGTACAACGGGACCAAGAAGGTCGGCGTGACCCAGTACGGAACCGGCGATTGGGTCTTCAACTACCAGGCGCCGATCGACGCCTGGACGCACCTGGTCTTTGTCGGCGAGGGCGCAAGCACGTACCTGTACGCGAACGGCGTGTTTGTCGAGAGCATGGCTCATGCCATAACCTGCCCGATGTCCGCGATCGGCCGCAGTGAGTACGGCGTCAAAGGGACCGTGGACGAAGTGCGCGCAGGCAGTGTGGCCAGAAACGCTGACTGGATCGCGACCTGCTACGCCAACCAATCCGACCCGGCCGGATTCTGCGCGGTCGGCGGGCCGGAGGGCGCGTGGGTGGGCGGCCACCGCTATCGCAAGGCGATCACCGTCGATCCGGAGACGGTGCCGAGCGACACGGACCTGTACGACTTCCCGTTCCTGGTCTCGGTCACGGACGGCGACTTGGCCTCGACCAACAGCGGCGGGCAGGTCTGCAGCACGAACGGCTACGACATCATCTTCAGCGGCGGCGGCGACACGTTCGACCACGAAGTGGAAAGCTACGACGGCGCGACGGGCGAATTGGTCGCCTGGGTGCGGCTCCCGGTCCTGTACCACACGAACGAAACGGTCTTCTACGTCTACTACGGCAACCCGGACATCGCGTATTCGCAGGAGAATGCGGCGGAGGTGTGGGACGCGGACTACGTCGGGGTCTGGCACCTGAACCAGGACCCGGCCGGCACGCAGCCGGCGATGCTCGACAGCACGGCGAACAACAACGACGGCACGGCCGTCAGTCTCGGGTCGGACCGGCTGATCGACGGCAAGATCGCCGCGTGCCTGAACTTCGACGGAACGGAAGACTACGTGCTTTCATCCGCCAACACCAATTCGCTCAACGCGATCCGGACGGAACTGACCCTGGAAGCCTGGGGCTGCTCGAAGCGGGACCAGCCGGACTTCGCCGTGCTGGTCGGCCGTCAGGACGGCATCAGCTACGTCGACAAGTGGGCGCTGGCCCTCGACGGCGCGACGGACAGGCCGAAGGTGTACCTGGAGGAAAGCCATATCGAGGGCTCGACCGCGAACGCGCAGGACGAGTGGGTCCACATGTCCACGCGCTGGCGCAGCGCCGACGTCTGGAAGCTGTACACCAACATGCAGGAGGCGGCCAGCGGCAGCCTCACCACGAACCTGCCGCCGGGCCACAACAGCGTCGACATCGGCATGATCAACAACGGCAACCCGACCTACTGCGAGCTGTTCGGCGGCTACATCGACGAGGTGCGCGTGTCGAAGGTCTGCCGCTCCGAGGACTGGCTGCGCGCCGGCTACGCGAACCAGCTCGATCCCGCAAGTGCCGTCACGCTCGGCGTACGCGAGGGCCGCTGGCGCGACGGGTACCTGTACCGCAAGCTGATCACGCTGGAGAGCGAGCTTGTTGCGGGTGATGAGGACCTGCTCGACTTCCCGGCCCTGATCAGCCTGACGGACGCTGACCTGGCCTTCACGAACGAGGGCGGGTACGTGACCCACACGAACGGTTATGATATCGCGTTCACGGCGGCCGACGGCCAGACGGGGCTGGACCACGAGCTGGAGCGCTACACGGCGGCGACGGGCGAGTTGATCGGCTGGGTGCGCATCCCGCGCCTGCGGCATGACGCGGACACGCACCTCTATCTGTACTACGGCAATCCGGCGATCGACAGCTCGCAAGAGAACGTCACGGGCGTATGGGACGACGAGTTCGACCTGGTCATGCACCTGGCGGAGACGAGCGGCACGAACTACGCCGACTCGACCCGGCACGGCCATCACGGCAGCCAGAGCCTGGAACAGTATCCGACCCCGGCCGGCGGGATGATCGCGGGCGCTCAGTTGTTCGACGGGCAGACGAACTCGATCTATCTGGGCGACAACCGCGGGTTGGTGACGAACTGCGCGGCGTACACGTTCAGCGCGTGGATGTTCCTCGAGACGACGAACGAGACGTACATCGCGGCCGTGAGCATCACGAACGAGCCGCCCACAAGCTTGTCGCGGGCGCAACTGCGGATACTGCCCGGGCCCTACCTCGGTCTGAACGGGCGCGCGCCGGACGAACAGGCGAACCTGCAGGGCGAGGCGATCGCCGATCCGCCGGCGACGGGCACGTGGGTGCACGTGGCCGGCGTGGCGGACGTGCCGGGCGACGACGTGATTCTGTACGTGGACGGCACGGCGCGCGCCACGACGGGCACGCCCGCATTCGACGGGGAGCTGACCCAGGCCGACCCGGCGCGCTGCGCCGCGATCGGCGCTGAAGACGACGGCGCGTCCGCCTTCTTCCAGGGCCTGCTCGACGAAGTGCGCATCTCGCGCGGGGCACGCTCCGCCGGCTGGATCGCGACCAGCTTCACGAACCAGGCGGCGCCGGCCGCAGGCCCTGAGCCTGTCGAAGGGGCGTTCGTGACGGTCTCAACGGTGGATACCGTGCCGCCGACGGTCCAGTTCGCGGCAACGAGCTCGAGCGGGTCGGAGTCCGTCTCGGAGGTGAACCTCGAGCTTTCGCTCTCCGCCGCGCAAGGCGGGAACGTGACGGTCGACTTCACCGTGACCCCTTCGCCAAGCTCAGGGCCTACGGCGGGCGTGGACTATACGCCGGCGAGCGGCACGGCGACGGTGCCGCCGGGTGTCTTGAGCACGAACCTCTCGATCACGGTCTTTGACGACCGGCTGATCGAGGAAGACGAAACGTTCGTGGTCACGCTCACCGCCGCCTCCAACGCGGTGCTCGGCGCGAACACGACGCATACCTACACGATCGAGGACGACGACGAGCCGTGGATCCGGGGCGGGTACCGCTACCGCAAGGCGATCACGATCGACGCCGACGCCGTGAGCGGCTCTCAGGATCTGACCGACTTCCCGGTGCTGGTCAGCCTCGAAGATGCGGACCTGCGCACGCTCGCGCACGGCGGGCGCGTCTCGAGCATCTACGGCTACGACATCATCTTCGGGGATGTGAACACGAACAAGCTCGACCACGAGGTCGAGGATTATCGGTCGGATCCGACGGATCCGGCGGATCTGGTGGCGTGGGTGCGGCTGCCGGTGCTGAGCGCGCAGCAGGATACCACCTTCTACCTCTATTACGGGAACACGGCGGTGACCAGTTCGCAGGAGCAGGCCGAATCGGTGTGGGACAGCCACTACAAGGCGGTCTGGCATTTCGCCGAGGACCCGAGCGCGGCGGGCAAGCCGGTGCTGGACAGCACGGCGAACTCGAACGACGGCGATCCGAACGCGAACATGAGCGCGGAGGACCTGACCAACGGGCCGATCGCGCAGGCGCTCGAGTTCGACGGCGATGACTTCATTGACGTCACTGACGCCGCCAGCCTGGACCCGAGCGACGCGGTCACGCTCTCGGCCTGGCTGAAAGTGGCGGATCCGGACCAGGCGAGCTTGCGGCGAATCGTGTCCAAGAAGGCGAACGTAACCGACACCGACGGCTACCAGCTCGAATACGAGCCCTTGGGCAACAAGTTCCAGGTCTACGGCGGCAGCGGCGACTACGGCTCGGCGACGGACGTGGATCTGGACACGGCGTGGCATCACGTGGCGGCGGTGATCACGGGCACGACGGCGACGATCTATGTGGACGGGACCAACGCGACGGTCGACAGCGGGATCTCGGGCCTGAGCGCGAACGAGGTGGACCTGCGCCTCGGCGCGCAGGCCGGCGCGGCAGACTATTATCTCGACGGCCAACTGGACGAGCTGCGCATCTCGGACGTGGCCCGCTCGGCGGCGTGGCTGGCGACGAGCTACACCAACCAGTTCGCGCCGGCGTCGTTCTACACCGTCAGCACCGTGCAGGAATTCGGGTGGAAGGCGGGCTACAAGTACCGCATGCCGATCGCGATCGACGCCGGCGCGGTGAGCGGCACGGGCGAGCTGACGAACTTCCCGTGGCTGGTGAGCCTGACGGACTTGGCGCTGCGGGTCTCGAGTTCGAGCGGGCACGTTTACAACGCCAGCGGTTACGACATCCTCTTCACCGCCGAGGACGGGCTGACCCAGCTCGACCACGAGCTGGAGTTGTACACCGGCGTCTCGGGCGAACTGGTCGCGTGGGTGCGTGTACCCATCCTCAGCGGCACGAGCGACACGACGTTGTGGATGTACTACGGCAACCCCATGGTGACGAGCTCGCAGGAGAACGCGGCGGGCGTGTGGGACAGCGACTATATCGCCGTGTGGCATTTCAAGGACGGGGCGGGCGACACGGTGACGGATTCCACCGCCAACGGGCATGACGGCACATGGCAGAACCTGAACGCCACCAACTGGGCAACGGGCGGCACGGGCGAGGTCGGGATCGCGGCCGACTTCAGCCCGGATAACACGGACGACGACCACATCACGGTGCCGGACGCCGACGAGCTGGACCTGGCCACGAACACGTACACGGTGAGCTTCCTGCTCAACGCGCGCACGTGGGGGGCGGGCAACGAAGGCCGGATCCTGCAGAAGGGCAACTACTACTGGCGGCTGGGCGACCGCGACGACGTGCCGACCCCGGACATGCGCTGGCGGATCTGGAACCCGGTCAACACCGCGCTGAACGTGCATGCGGACAGCAGCCCGCGCCCGTTCCAGCTCAACGAGTGGGGGCATCTGGCCATTCACATGGCCGACGGGACGGGCGCGATCGTTTATGACGGGACGGTCCTGACGAACTTCACGGGCGTGCCTGTGCTCGACGCGACGACGACGAACCTGCACATCGGGATCGCCCCGGACCTTTGGCACGACTTTGACGGGCTGGTGGACGAACTGCGGCTCTCGCGGATCGACCGTTCCGAAGACTGGCTCGCCACCGGCTTCACCAACCAGCTCGCGCCCGCCACCTGCATGAGTCTCGGCGCCGAGGAGCCCGCCCCGTGGGCCGCCGGCTACATCTACCGCAAGCAGGTCCGGCTCGACGCGGCGATGGTCGACGGGCTCGCCGACCTGAGCGACTTCCCGGCGCTGGTGAAGCTGGCGGATGTCGACCTGGCCACGGAAGCGAACGGCGGGCACGTGCTGCATGCGAGCGGCTACGACATGATCGTCACCGCCGAGGACGGCAAGACGCAACTGGACCACGAAGTCGAGGTGTACGAGCCGGCGACGGGCGAGTTCGTCGCCTGGGTCCGTATCCCCGTGCTGGACCACGACGACGACACGATCCTGTACGTATATTACGGCAATCCGGACGTGAGCGCGGCACAGGAGAACCCGACGGCGGTCTGGGACACGAACTACATGGCCGTCTGGCACATGGCGGAGGACCCGAGCAGCGAGCCGATCGTGGATTCGACGGCCTTCACCAATCACGGCACCGCCTACAGCATGGACGCGACGAACCGGGTGACCTCCCCGATCGGCCGCGCGCTCCTGTTCGACGGCGCGACCGACTGGATCGACGTCGCTTCCTCGAACGTGGCGAACAGCCTCGACGTGACCGGCTACGGGCTGACGCTCGAGGCATGGGCGAAGACCGGGCCCGAGGGGATCCCCTTGGGGGCGGACAGCGCGTTCATGGTCAAGGGCGTCGAAGGCAACAACATCAAGTACATGCTCGGCGCGGAGAGTATCGGCTGGGGCGGCTCGCCGGACATCGACACCGCGCATATGCGGTTCAACTACCACAACAAGGACCTGGGCGCCCCGTACGTGCGCTACGACATCGTGGACGCGTTCCCGCGCGAGGAATGGGTGTACGAGGCCGGGCTGTTCGACGGCAACTCCGTGAACCTGTACGTGAACATGGGGCTGGTGGGTTCCTCGAACTACACCACCGCGCTGGAAACGGAGAACGACGACAACTTCCAGATCGGGCGGCGGCCGGCCTGGGACAACTGGCTGGCGGCGGAGGTGGACGAGCTGCGCGTCTCGGACATCGCGCGCAGCGAGCAGTGGCTGGCGACCTGCTACAACAACCTCAGCGACGCGGCCGCCTACACGAGCACGGGCGGCGAGGAGCGGCTGCCGCCGGTCCGCTTCACCGAATCGGCCTCCAGCGGCGCGGAAGATGTGCCGAGCGTCACGCTCGATATCGAGCTGGCCGTCGACACCACGAGCGACGTGACCGTCGAGTACACCGTTACCGGCAGCGCGACCCCCGCCTGGGATTACGTACTGACGAACGGGACGCTCACGATTCCGGCCGGCTCGACGAGCACGAACATCACGTTCAGCGTGTCGGACGACATCCTGGAAGAGTCGGCCGAGACGGTGGTCGTCACGCTGGCCAACCCGGTCAACGCGAGCCTGGGCACCATCATCGCCTACACCTACACGATCGTCGACAACGACCGCTGGGCCGGCGGCTATCAGTACCGCATGCCGATCGTGATCAAGGCCGACCGCGTGAGCGGGTCGAGCGACCTGACCAACTTCCCGGCGCTCGTCAGCCTGACCGACCGGCGCCTGGCCACGGCGTCGAACGGCGGGCATCTCCAGAACGTGAGCGGCTACGACATGATCTTCACGGCCGAGGATGCGATCAGCCTGCTCGACTACGAGACGGAGAAATACGCGGCGACGACCGGCGAACTGGTGAGCTGGGTGCGCATCCCGGTCCTGTCCTGCACCGAGGACACGACGATCTATCTCTATTACGGAAACAGTGCCGTGACCAGCTCGCTCGAACGCGTCGAGGACGTGTGGACGAACCACTGCATGGCCGTCTGGCACTTGAGCGAGACGGCGGACACCAACTACGACTCGACCGCCTACGCCAACCACGGCACGCCGGGCGGCTCGTTGAACCAGGACGCCGTGGGCGTGGTCGACGGGGCGAACGAGTTCGACAACACCGACGACTACGTCCAGGCGACCGCCAACTCCTCACTCGACGCATACGGCAAGACACAGATGACGTTTTCGGCCTGGATTCACCCGCGCTCGCTGGGCGAGAACAGCTACGGCCGAGTCGTCGACAAGTGTGACGGGACCGGCGACGCAGACATCGGATACGCCTTCTACATGCAAAGCGGCCCGACGCTGAAGGCGCGCGTACAGCATGCGACCACCACGGCGCTGGCGATCACCAGCGCCGCCCTCGCCTACGACACCTGGTATCACGCCGTATGGACCTACAACGAGGACGGCGACAAGAAGATCAAGATTTATCTCGACGGCAGCCTGGCCGGACTCGGCACGGATCAGGCGGGGGTCGGCGCCATCTCCGACGACAGCGCGTTGAACCTGCGGATCGGCAACTACGCCGGTGACCTGACGCGCACGTGGGACGGGTTCCTCGACGAGGTGCGCATCTGCGACATCGCCCGCTCCGCCGGCTGGATCGCGACCGGCTACACCAACCAGGTGGACCCGGCGGGCTTCTGCGCCGTCGAGCCGGAAGAGCAGCGCTGGAAGGGCGGCTGGACCTACCGCAAGACGATCGTGATTGACGGCGACACCGTCGCCGGCATCACGAACCTGGTCGACTTCCCGTACCTGATCAGCCTGACGGACCCGGACCTGAAGCCGCGCGCGAACGGCGGGCTGGTCGAAAGCGCGGACGGGTTCGACATCGTCTTCACGTGGGCGGACACAAAGACGACGCTCGACCACGAGGTGGAGAAATACGACCCAGCCACCGGCGAGCTGGTCGCCTGGGTGCGCCAGCCGGTGCTGTTCGCCGCGAGCGACACGACGAACTACCTCTACTTCGGCAACGTGCACATCACCTCAAGCCAGGAGAACGCGGCGGGTGTGTGGGACGAGGATTACGTCGCCGTCTGGCACATGGCCGAGGACCCGTCGGCGGGCGGCAAGCCGGTACTGGACAGCACGGCGAACGACAACGACGGCGACCCGAACGCCAACATGAGCGGCGACGACCTCGTAGCCGGCGCGATCGGGCCGGCACTGGAGTTCGACGGCGATGACTTCATTGACGTCACGGATGCCGCCAGCCTGGACCTGACCGGCGCCATCACGATAGAAGGCTGGCTCAAGATCGCCGACCCGGACCAGGACCTCTCGATGCGGCTGGTCTCGAAGAAGGACGCCTACGACGCTTCGAGCGGGTATCAGCTCGAGTACCATCCGTCGGCCGACACGCTGACCGCGCGCGGGGGCGGGACCGATTACGGGGAGGCGACCGGCGCGGCGCTGGACACCGCCTGGCACCACGTGGCGGTGAGCATGACCAACGGCACGGCGGCGCTGTATGTGAATGGGACCAACGCGACGAGCGACGCCGCGGTCTCGGCGCTGAGCGCGAACGCGTTCGGCCTGCGGATCGGGGCGCAGGCCGAGACGGCCTCGGCGTATCTGAGCGGCCGGCTCGACGAGCTGCGCCTCTCGAAGGTCGCGCGCAGCGCCGACTGGCTCGCGACCGGGCATACGAACCAGCTCGCGCCCTCCGCCTGCTGCACGGTGCTGGACGAGGAACTCACCCCGTGGCGCAGCGGGTACCTGTACCGCAGGTTGATCCGGATCCCGGCCGAACAGGTGACCGGCACGGCGCCGCTGACCAACTTCCCGGCTTTGGTCAGCCTGACGGACGGGGATCTGGCCACGACGGCGAACGGCGGCAAGGTCTACCAGGCGGCGGGCTATGACATCCTGTTCACCGACGTGAGCGGCGACGTGCAGCTCGACCACGAGATCGAGACGTACGAGCCCACGACCGGCGCGTTCGTCGGGTGGGTCCGCATCCCGCGCGCGCGCGCGAACGCCGACACGTACGTCTACCTGTACTACGCCAACCCGGTGGTGAGCAGCTCGCAGGAACATGTGGCCGAGGTGTGGGACAGCCATTACCTGAGCGTCTGGCACCTCGCCCAGTTCCCGACGGGTGCGGCGGGCGAGATCCTGGACAGCACGACGAACGCGGTGCACAGCCGTTCGCTGAACATGGCGGCGGGCAACCGCACGGACGGCGCGGTCGGCTACGGGCTCGAGTTCGACGGAGTCAACGAAGCGATCGAGACGCCGGCGGGCGCGGCGACCAGCCTCTGGAACAGCCTCGCGACGGAGCTGACGCTGGAGGGGTGGGCCTATCGGCTGAGCGATCAGAGCGGCCCGTGCCGCATCGTGCAGCGGCGCGAGGGCGATGCGACCGCCGAGCACTTCATGCTCGGGTTTATGACCAATCTCGCTCTGGCGCAGGGCATCGGCTCGCGCGAGATCAGCAACAGCGTGCCCTCGCCGAACGCGACCTGGCTGCATCTGGCCTCGACCTCGGTCACGGGCGGGCAGGACCGGCTGTTCATCGCCGGGTCCGAGATCGTCAGCGCCGGCCAGGCGGGCAGCATCACGCCGGACACCAACATTGTGACCATCGCCTGCCGGCAGAGCCCGGACAACGCCAACTTCTTCAACGCGCGGCTGGACGAAATCCGCATCTCCGATATCGCCCGCTCGACGGCCTGGCTGGCCGCCTGCCACACGAACCAGGCCGCGCCGGCCGACTTCACGACGACGGTCACGCAGGAGCTCTACCGCGTGGTGAACCTGGCCGCGACGAGCGGGAGCGGCCCGGAATCGGACACGGCGGTCGAAGTCGAGGTGCGGCTGCCGGCGGCGTTCACGCACGACGTGACCGTGACGCTCGCCGTCACCGGCGGCACGGCCGTCGAAGGCAGCGACTATGCCGTGACGAACAGCACGATCACGATCGCCGCCGGGCAGACCAGCGGCAAGGCTACGGTCCTGACCGTCGACGACGACATCTTCGAGGAAGAGGACGAGACGGTGGTGCTCACGATCGCCGACGCGGAGAACGCCGCGCTGGGCGCGACGCGCGCGATGACCTACACGATCGTGGACAACGACCGCTGGCTCGGCGGGTGGGAGTGCCGCCGCGCCATCACGATCCCCGCCGACAGCGTGACCGGCGACTCCGACCTGACGAACTTCCCGGCGCTGGTCAGCCTGACGGACGCCGCGCTCAAGAGCACGGCGGGCGGCGGGCGGCTGTACAGCACCAACGGCTACGACATCGTCTTTACGGGCGCGGACGGCACGAACCAGCTCGACCACGAGATCGAGCGCTACACGGCGGCCAACGGCCAGTTCATCGGCTGGGTGCGCGTGCCTCTGCTCGCCAGCGAGCAGGACACGACGATCTGGATGTACTACGGCAATGCGGCCATTACCAACTCGCAGGAGAATGCCGGGTCGGTGTGGGACCCGTACTACGTCGCCGTGTGGCACATGAAAGAGAGCCCAGCGGGCGCGGCCGGCGAGATTGGCGACAGCACGACGAACGCCGTGCACGGGCAAACCTACAACATGGACGGCGGCAACCGGCTCGAGGGCGCGATCGGCTACGCGCTCGATTTCAACGGGACCGACGAGTACATCATGACGGCTCAGGACGACACGACGAACAACCTCAACACGATCACCACGGCCATCACGCTGGAGGCGTGGGTCTGGCACGACGCGAATCAGAGCGGCTACCACATGATCCAGAACCGGCGGCTCGGCACGGGGACGGATCAGCACTGGATCCTGGGGTATAGCGACAATTCGGTGTGCTACACACCGCCCTGGATCGCGAATTCGACCGCACCCGGCAACGGAGCGTGGGTCCATATCTGCGGCACGGGCGACGACTCCGCCGCGCGTGTCTACGTCAACGGAGTCGAGGTGACCAACGTCGCCGGCTCGGTCGCCATCGCGGGCGACGACAACCGGGCGACGCTGATGGCGGCGCAGAACAGCGGGTCCGTCGACGAAAACGTCGACGGCAAGTGCGACGAGGCGCGCATCTCGCGCATTGCCCGTTCCGCCGGCTGGATCGCGACCTCCTACGCGAACCAGTCCGCGCCGTCCACCTTCTACAACATGGGCGCCGAGCAGAGCCGGCGCCGGCCGGGCTACGGGTACCGCAAGCGGATCGTGATCGACAAGGCGATCGTGAGCGGCTCGAGCGACCTGACCAACTTCCCGTTCCTGGTCAGTCTGACGGACGCGGACCTGAAATGGGACGGCAACGGCGGGTTCGTGGCGAACACGAACGGGTACGACCTGCTCTTCACCTGGTCCGACGGCGTGTCCAAGCTGGATCATGAGGTCGAGAAGTACGACCCCACGACCGGCGAGCTGCTCGCCTGGGTGCGCGAGCCGGTGCTGTCGGCCGCGAGCGACACGACCAACTGGCTCTACTTCGGCAACGCGTCGGTGACGGAAACCGAGGAAAACGCGGCGGGGGTGTGGGACACGAATTACCTGGCCGTGTGGCACATGGCGCAAACCGACGCGCAGGACTCGACGGCGAACGGCTGGCACGGGACAGCCAACGGCGGGGTCGGCCCGAGCACCGGCCGGATCGACGGCAGCGTCGATATGGACGGGATCGCCGGCACGCGGATCGACCTGCCCGCCGGGGGCGCCGCGTTGCCGTCGAATCTGACGGTTTCGGCCTGGATCAAGTCGCCGGACACGGAGACGAACCGCAACATCCTGGGCTGGTCGACGGGCGGCGCGGTGAACTTCCGGCTGAACGCCGCCGGCAAGCTCTCGTACTCGGAATATGACGGGACGACCGAGAGCGTGATTACGGCGGACAGCCTCGACGACGGCACGCTGACGTACGTGGCGGCGACGAAGGCGGAGGACGATTCGGTGGTTCTCTACGTGGACGGCACGAACGCGGCAAACGGGTCGGTGGCACGCGAGCCGGTGCCGAGCCAGTGGCGGATCGGCGCGCGCGCCTCGGATGACTACATCTTCGAGGGCACGCTGGACGAGCTGCGCGTGTCCGACATCGTTCGCTCCGCCGAGTGGCTGGCGACGTGCTACACCAACCAGCTCGACCCGGCGGCGTGCCGGACGGTCGGCGAACTCGACCCGATCCGGTGGCCGCAGGGCTACACGTTCCGCAAGCTGATCCGGATCAACACCGACCATCTGCCGGAATGGGAGACGCTGACCAACTTCCCGGTGCTCGTGAGCCTCGTGGACCCGGACCTGGCCACGACGGGCAACGGCGGCAAGGTGCACAGCGCCGCGGGCTACGACATCGTCTTCACCGACGACGGCGGGCTGGCGCGGCTGGACCACGAGTTCGAGAAGTACGTCGAGAGCACGGGCGAGTACGTCGGCTGGGTGCGGATCCCGGCGCTGGCGCCGAGCGCGGACACGTTCATCTACCTGTACTACGGCAACGCGGCGGTCTCGACTTCCCAGGAGAACGCCGCCGGCGTGTGGGACAAGTACTATGTGGCCGTCTGGCACCTGAAGGAGAGCCCCACGGGCGCGGCGGGCGAGATCAAGGACAGCACGGCCAACGACGTGGACGGGCAGAGCGCGGCGATGGACAGCGGCAACCGAATCAACGCGGTGGTGGGCTACGGCTACGACTTCGACGGCTCGGCCGAATACGTGGTCTCCGCCGCGGGCGCGGAGACCAACGCGCTGAACCGGATCGACGCGGCGATCACGCTCGAGGCATGGGCCCGGCACGACACAACCCAATCGGGGTACAAGCCGTTCGTGTTCCGGCGCATGGGGGCCGCGAGCGCCGACCTGTGGAGTCTGGCGTACCAGGATGACCTCGTGACGTTCGGCGTCGACTCCAATGCATGGATGCAGACGCCAGCGACGTGGCCGCTCGGCCAATGGGACTACTTCGCGGGCGTGGGCGATGCGAACGGCATGCGGCTGTACGCGAACACGGAGCTGACGCTGATCGACTCGTCGTTCGTCTTCTCGGTCACGCCGGAGCCGAACGCGGTCGTGCTCGCCGGCGGCGAGAACGCGGCCGTGAACGAGTTCTGCGACGCGAAGCTGGACGAGGTGCGCATCTCGTGGATCGCGCGCAGCACGGCCTGGCTGGCGGCCTGCCACACGAACCAGCTCGATCCGGCCGGGTTCGTCACGCTCTCGACGCAGGAGGTCTACCGCGCCGTCGAGGTCGCGGTCGCGACCGGAACGGGGCCGGAAGACCAGGCGGGGGTCAGTATCCAGATCGCGATCCCGGCCCCGCTCACCTTCGACGTGAGCGTGGGGGTCGCGATCGACGAGAGCGGCACGGCCACGCGCGCGGTGGACTACAGCCTGACGAACACGGTCTGCACGATCCCGGCCGGCGCGACCAACGCGACGGTGGGAATCATCGAGATCGTCGACGACGTGTTCGCCGAGCCCGCGGAGACGATCGTGGTCACGCTCTCCAGCCCGCTGGTCCATGCGTTCCTCGGCGCGAATACCGTGTTCACCTACACGATCACCGATAACGATCCCGGCTGGCAGGCGGGCTGGGGCTACCGCCGCGAGCTGGCCGTCGACCACAACAAGGTCAGCGGGTCGGCCGACCTCACCAACTTCCCGGTGCTCGTGAGCCTGACCGACGGCGGGCTGAAGACGATCGACAACGGCGGGCACCTGTACAGTGCCGACGGCTACGACATCCTGTTCACCGATGAGGACGGGCTCCAGATGCTCGATTTCGAGGTGGAGAAATGGACGGCCGGCACCGGCGAAATCGTCGCCTGGGTCCGGATCCCCGTGCTGAAAGTCGACGAGGATACCGTGTTCTACATGTACTACGGCAACGCGTCGATTGACAGCTCGCTGGAGAATGCGACGGACGTGTGGGACGATGACTACATCGGCGTCTATCACCTGGGCGCGGACGAGGACGACTCGACCAGTTACACGAACCACGGCGTGAACAACGGCTCCACCAATACCACCGGTCAGATTGGCGACGGCCAGGGGCTCGACGGCGCCAGCCACTATGTGGCGATCAACGGCGTGGCGGACAATGTGACGACGACGTTCACGATGAGCGTCTGGATACGGGCGACCGACGTCTTCACCGGGACGAAGTACGGAACGGTGTTTGCCGCGAACACGGCGGCGAAAGGCAACGTCTTCATCTTTTGCGTGGGCGCCGATGCCACCGCGACCGACAACGAACTGTGTCTTTACGACGAAGCGGGCGGCGACTGGGAAGTGGACACCGACACCGTCGTCGGCGACAACAACTGGCACTATGTCACCTACGCGTCCGACGGCGGCACGGGCCGGTTCTATGTGGATGGGGCCGAGAAAACCTCGCACGTGCCCGATTTTGCCTTCACGGCGACCGACTTGTGGTCCTTGGGCATGGAATGGGACACATCCGAGGCCGATTTCCTGGAAGGTATAATCGACGAGGCGCGGGTCGTCAACGCGACGCGTTCCGCCGACTGGATCGCGACCTGCTACACCAACCAGCTCGATCCGGCCGGTTTCCTGACGATCGGCCCGGAGCGCGACACGTGGCTGGACGGCTACGCCTATCGCAAGGCGGTGGTGATCGACTACTGGACGATCAACGGCGGGCAGGACCTGAGCGACTTCCCGTACCTGTTCCGGCTGACGGACGCGGAATTCAAGAGCACGAACAACGCCGGGCACGTGTTCAGCACGAACGGCTACGACATCGCGTTCACCTGGAGCGACGGGATCACGCGGCTGGACCACGAGCTGGAGACGTACGACCCGGCGGCCGGCGAGGTGCTGGCCTGGGTGCGCGAGCCGTTGATCTTCGCGGCGAAGAACACGACCAACTACGTCTACTACGGCAATCCGGCGGTGACGGTCTCGCAGGAGGACGCCGCGGGCGTGTGGCCGAGCAGCACCTACGTCGCCGTCTGGCACATGCACCAGGACCCGGCCGGCACGCCGCCGCAGATGCTCGACTCGACCGGGAACGGCAACGACGGGACGGTGAACGGGACGGTGGCGTCGCTGGCCGGCGCGATCGGGCCGGCGCTGGAGTTCGACGGCGCGAGCGGGCATCTGCGCACGGCGGTGACGGACAGCGCGACCAACGCGCTGAACAGCATCACGGACCGGCTCACGCTCGAGGCCTGGGTCTACAAGGACGGAAGCCAGCCGGGCACGCGAACGGTGGTGGCGCGCGAGGCGGGCGCGAGCGCCGGCCAGCGCTGGCGGCTCGGGTTCGCCGCCGACGCGCCGAGCTTCGACGTGGAGGCCGGCGGCGTGGTGTCGAACAACGCGGCGCTCGGCGCCGGCGCGTGGCGGCACCTGGCCGGCGTGTGGAACGGCGGGACGAACACGCTGTATCTCGACGGCGCGGCGGCGGCCGCCGCGCCGTGCGCGGCCGCGCCCGGCGCGGACGGCAACCCGGCCGACCTGGGCGCGTCGACCGAGGACGGCGGCAGCGGCTGGCTCGCCTGGTTCGACGGGCGGCTGGACGAGGTGCGCGTGGCGAACGTCGCGCGCGGCGCCGGCTGGCTGGCCACCGCCTGGACGAACATGGCCTCGCCCAATACGTGCAGTTACACGGACACGGAGGCGCGGAACGCGTGGCGTAACGGGTACCGGTACCGCAAGCTGGTGCGCGTGCATGCCGACCACGTGAGCGGCGGCGAGGACCTGCCGAACTTCCCCGCGCTGGTCAGCCTGACGGACGCGGACATCGCGCACACCGCGAGCGGCGGATACGTGACGAGCACGAACGGCTACGACATCGTGTTCACCGACATCACCGGCGAGCGGGTGCTCGACCACGAGGTGGAACAATACACCGACGCCACCGGCGCGCTCGTCGCCTGGGTCCGGCTCCCCGTGCTGGACTGCGACGAGGACACGTGGCTGTACCTGTATTACGGCAACGCGGCGGTGACGGCGCCGACCGAGAACGCGCCGGGCGTGTGGATGGCGGGCTATGTGGGCGTGTGGCACCTGGACGAGACCTCGGGCGCGCACGAGGACTCGACCGGCAACGGCAACACGGGCAACCCGTCCAACAGCGTGGACCAGAACGCCGCGGGCCAGATCGACGGGTGCGACCTGTTCGACGGGACGGACGACTACATCGACTGCGGCAGCGGCGCCTCGCTGAGCGTGGACGACACCGTCACGATCGAGGCGTGGATCCGGCCGACGGGCACGGCGAACGCGAATTGGGAGCGCATCCTGACCTGCTCCGATGCCTACTCCCCGGACGGCTATGGGCTTGCTTACATCCAGGGAAGCGGCACGCTGATCGGCGGATTCGGGGGCGACCAGCCGGGCGAACAGTATACATTCACCAGTACAGTCGCGGTCGCCGGCGCCGAGTGGACGCACGCGGCGACGACCGCATCGGGGACGGGCGGCCAGAATGTCCGGGTCTACGCCAACGGGGTGGACGTGACATCCGGGTCCGAGGTGGATACGTCCATAACATTCGACGCCGGCACGGGCGTGTTCATCGGGATCCGCCACACCCTGACGGCGGACCACGCGTTCGACGGGCGGCTGGACGAGCTGCGCGTTTCGGACGTCGCCCGCTCCGCCGGTTGGCTGGCGACGAGTTACACCAACCAGGCGAGCCCCTCGACCTTCGCGACGGTGGAGGGCGCGCGGGTGCGGCGGCCGGCGGTCGCGTTTGCGGCTGCGGCCTCGAGCGCGCGCGAAGACAGCGGCACGGCGGCGATCGCGCTCGCGCTTTCGTTCGCCGCGCCGTTCGACGATGAGGTGAGCGTGGAGCTGGCCGTGTCCGGCACGGCCAGTGACGGGCTCGATTTCTCGCTGGGGTCCAGCCGAGTGACGTTCCCGGCCGGCGAGACGAGCGCCAACGCCACGCTCACCCTCATCGACGACTTCTGGCCGGAAGAAGACGAGACGATCGTCCTGACGCTGCGCAGCCCGGTTAACGCGACGCTGGGCGCGCCGGCGACGCACACGTTCACGCTGCTGAACAACGTGCCGCACGGGTACGGGTACCGGCGCCTGATCACGATCTCGAGCAACCTGGTGCAGGGCGCCGGCGCGGTGCTGACCAACTTCCCGGCGTTCGTCTCCGTGACGGACCCGGAATTGGCCTCGACCGCCAACGGCGGGCATGTCCGGAACGCGGCCGGGTACGACATCGTGTTCGGCGAGCCGGGCGCCGCGACGCTGATGGACCACGAGCTGGAGTACTACTCCCCCGCCGACGGCACGGTGAAGGCCTGGGTCCGCATCCCGGCTCTGCGCGACGACGCGGACACGACCTTCTACATGTATTACGGCAACTGGCGCGTGTGCGAGCCGACCGACTCGCCGGGAACCTGGGACACGAACTACGCCGCCGTCTTCCACTGCGCCGACGATCCCGGCGCCACGGCGCCGCAGGTGTTCGAATCGACGACCAACGCGCTGCACGGCACGATCACCGACGCCTCGCCGAGCAACCTGGTCTCGGACCTCTCGCCGCTGGGCATGGCGCTGTTCTTCCCGGGCACGAACTGCTACGTCGAGGTGCCGACCTCGAATACGGTCAACAGCCTGGACATCGCAGGGACCGAGATCACGCTGGAGAGTTGGTTCCGCACGCCGCCCGGCGGGGAGCAGGAAGACGAGTGCCTGATCCTGAAGGGGCTGACGGGCAACCAGGAACGGTACATGCTGGGCGTGGAGAAGGATACGATCAGCAGCGGCCTGGACCGCGCGCATTGCCGGCTCAACTACCAGGACAGTCCCACGGGCGACATGCGCATGGACATCTACGCCGTGCCGAAGGGGGAATGGGTCTACGAATTCGCGGTCTACGACGGCAGCACGGCGGACTTGTATGTCAACGGCGAGATGGTCGGCAGCTCGAACTACACGCTGGCGATCGTGTCGAGCAATGACGATTCCTGCGTGATCGGCACGCGGCTGGCGAGCCCGCGCTGGTACGCGGGCGACATCGACGAAATCCGCGTCTCCGACATCGCGCGCAGCCTGGCGTGGCTCCTGACCGGCTACACCAACGCGGCGGACCCGGCCGCGTTCGTCAGCCTGGGCGCGCAGCAGACGAACCAGGCGGACGACTTCAAGATCAGCCCGGCCGACGTGCCGGGCCTGCAGTTGTGGTATAAGGCCGACGCGTTGACGGGCTATGCGAACGGGGACCTGGTGCTGACGTGGCCGGACGCCAGCGGCTACGGGCGCGACGCGTACACCGCCACCGCCAGCCGCGCGCCGCTGTACGCCACAAAAGTCTTCGACGGGCGGCTGCCGGGCCTGGCGTTCAACACCAGCGCCTCGCGTAACCGGCTGGACATCCCGAAGGTCCCCGACACCTTCACCGACGCGGCCAGTATCTTCCTGCTGCTCGACGCGCCGAACGAGGGGCTGGACTACCGCGGCGCGCTGGACATCAACTGCGATACCGGCGCGGAGTCCGGCCAGCACTTCTTCGGCTTCTGGCTCTACTTCGGCGGGACGGAGTACAGCCGCTCGTGGGTGCGCACGTGGGCCGCCGACACCGTGTGGGATCCGAGCGGGGCGCACCTGTGGTATCTGGAAACCGAAGAATTCGGCCAGATGCGCTCGTACCGCGACGGGGTGGCCGGCACGGTGGACACGGTCAGCACCTTCGACAACTACTATGACTATTACGGCAAGATCGGGTGCAGCGGGCGGTACTACGACGCGTATTATCTGGAGGCGAACTACGCCGAGATCCTGGCCTACAACACAGTGCTGAGCGCGGACGAGCGGGTCAGCCTGGAGGAATACCACGACCACAAGTACGGGCGCGCGGTCCGGCTGCCGCACGTGACGACCGCCGGCGCGCCGGCGCCGGGCACGAACACGGCGACGATCCTCGGCCACGTGCACTGGGACGGCGGCACGAACCTGCTGGGCAAGGGCTTCTTCTGCGACGACTCGCCAACGCCGACGACCCCCTACCCCGCCGCCGACCTGCGGGTGGGCGAGTTCAGCCAACTCGTCTCGGGCCTGCGCCCGGCGACGCGGTACTACTACTATGCCTGGGCGAGCAACAGCCTGGGCATCGCCTATGGCGCGACGAACAGCTTCGTGAGCGCGGGCGACTACCCCGACGAGCTGCCGGCGCCGGGCTGGAAGGCCGGGTACGGGTTCCGCAAGCGGGTGGTGATCACGAACGCCTGCGTCAGCGGCACGACGGACCTGACCGACTTCCCGTTCCTGATGCGGTTCACCGATTCGGAGCTGGCGCACGAGAACGCGGGCGGGCGGGTCTGCCACACGAACGGGTGGGACATCGTCTTCACCTGGGGCGACGGGTTGACGAAGCTCGATCACGAGATCGAGACGTACGATCCCGACACCGGCGAGCTCGTGTTCTGGGTGCGCGAGCCGACCTTGTACGCCGAGTCGGACACGACCAACTATGTGTACTACGGCAACGCGGTGATCACCGAGTCGCAGGAGAACGCCGGCGCGGTGTGGGACGCGAACTACATCGCGGTCTGGCACATGAACCAGGTCGACGCGCGGGACTCGACGACGAACGCGCACCACACCACCGCCGGCACGGGCGTGAACCTGGCCGAGGGGCCGATCGGCGATTGCGGCGATTTCAACGGCGTGGCCAACGAGGGGTACGCCACCTCGGCGGCGAACACGAACTCGCTCAACGAGATCGATACGGCCATCACGGTCGAGGCCTGGATACACTCCGATGCCGACCAGAGCACCTGGGGGCCGGTCGCCGGGCGGCAGGTGGGGGATACCGCCAACGATGTGTGGTGGTTCATGATCAAGGGCCAGAGCTTCGACGAACTGGGGCTGTCGGTTGAAGGCGGCGGCCTGGACGCGCACACCAATTCGCCCAGCGGCGTGCCGGTCGGTCAGTGGCTGCACGTGGCGGGCACGTGGACCAACGAGGGCCCGGTCCGCATCTACTCCAACGCCGTGGAATGGGCGGCGAGCACCAACTGCGCACTGACGATAGACGACGACTTCTCCGGGGTCGACATCGGAGCGATGGACCAGGGCGCGGACAACTTCACGGAGATCTTCGACGGCAAGATCGACGAAGTCCGCATTTCGAAGATCGCGCGCTCGGCCGACTGGCTCGCGACGCAGTACGCGAACATGAACGCGCCGGAAGACTGCATCGGGTTCGGCTCCGGCTCGACCTCGCCGTGGTACGGCGAGTACGGCAGCCGCAAGACGGTGAAGCTGCCGCCGAGCGTGGTGGACGCGCACACGAACCTGACCGACTTCCCGGTCCGGATCAGCCTGACCGACGACGCGCTGCGCAGCGTGGACTACGGCGGGTCGGTCCGCAGCACGAACGGCTACGACATCGTCTTCACGACCAGCGACGGGACGAAGCTCGATTTCGATCTGCAGGCTTATGACCCGACCACGGGCGAGCTGACCGCCTGGGTCCGGATCCCGGACCTGGACTTCAACGACTCGACGCTGCTGAACCTGTACTACGGCAACGCGACGGTGACGAACGCGGAGGCGAACGCGGACGGGGCATGGGAGCCGAATTACCTGGCGATCTGGCACCTGGACGAGGGGGCCGGTACCGACGTGTACGACGCCTCCGGCAACGCGCATCACGGCACGATCGTGAACGCGAACACTGGCACCTGGGAATTGGCGGATGCGGCGGCCGGCCGCGCTATCCGCTTCAGCGCGAGCACCGCCGACAACGACCACATTCGCGTGCCGGACGCCGACGCGCTCGACCTGGCGATCACCAACTACACGATCGAGCTCTGGTACCGGCGCGAGTTGGCGCTGGGCGGGGATGAGGGCGTGCTCCTCGACAAGGCTGGCGGCAGCGACATCAATGGCGGATGGACCGTGCGCGCCCTGCCGCAGGCCGGCAGCTACACGACCGCCGTGCACTGGTGCTCGGGCTCGGCGCGGGGCGAGCTGACGCTGACCGCGCCGTATGCGGGCGGGCTGGGCGAACCGGAGACCGGCTGGATTACGCGTCAGTACTGGACCGATCTCGGCAGCGGGGGGCTCGATCTGCTTACCAACAGCCCCGACTACCCGGACAATCCGACGGGCGGCACCGAAATCACCAACGTGTTCGACGGCCCGTTCGATTGGGCCGACTACTACGGAACGCGGTGCTACGGCTGGATCAAGCCGCCGGCCGACGGCGACTACGTCTTCTGGATCAGCAGCGACGACCCGGGAGATCTCTATCTGAGCACCGACGCCGACCCGGCCAACAAGGTGAAGATCGCCTACGAAACCAGCTCGAGCGGGCACAACGTGTGGGAGACGGGTAACGAGCAATCGAGTCCTATCACCCTTCAGGCCGGGCGCTATTACTACATCGAGGCCATATCGAAAGAGAACGCCGGCGCCGACAACCTTTCCGCCGGCTGGCAGTTGCCGGACAGCTCCTACGACCGGCCGATCTCGGGCCAATACCTCGCCACGTCGGCGTGCGCCTCGGTCTGGGCGCACTTGGCGCTCGAGTTCGCCGGCGGCACGGCGACGTGGTACGTGAACGGCGAGCCGGCGGGTGCGCTGTCGAATTTGGCCCCGCCACGCGCGACGGGCTCGAACCTGCTGTTCGGCATTGCGCAGGACATGACCCGGGACTTCGACGGGTGGATCGACGAAGTGCGGATCTCGAGCGGCGCGCGCGGCGCCGACTGGATCAAGGCCAGCTACAACAGCGCCCGGCTCGACGCCGGCAGCCTGGTCTCCGGCGCGCAGGGCTGGGGCCTGCCGTTCGTGGAGACGTTCGAGGAACGCGCGCGCGCCTCGCTGCACGCGCAGCAGGGCTGGGTCGGGCGGCTGGCGGCGAAGGCGGCGGCCAACGCCGGCACGACCCCCGCCTGGGTGCAGGGCGGCAAGACCTACACCGGGACCAACGCCTGCAGCGTGAGCGTGGGCGAGATCGAGCACATGTTCTTCGCGCCGGCGGCGACGAACACCTGGACCGACCTCTACATCCTGCCCATGCACGATACGGCGGGCGAGCCGCCGGCGCTCGACGCCGACGCGACCGCCAGCGTCTACGTCAACGCCGGCGGCTTCCCCGTCGCCTACGACGGGACGAGCGCCGAATGGGTGGAGTGCCGCACGAACCTGGTCTCGGGCGCGCCGATCTCGGCGCTGGCGACCGGCGCGTGGGTGCGGTTCACCGTGAACCACGACTACGAGGCGCAGACCTACGACCTGTACGTCGACGACGGCGCGATCCCCTACAAGCTGGCCGACAAAATCGCGACCAACTTCGGGTTCGCCAATACGGAGGCGTCGTCCTACCAGTCCTTCGGCGTGACGAATATCGCCGAGGGCGCCGGCGACACGCCGGACGCGATCGCGGGGCTCGAGCTGTGGTACAAGGCCGACGCGGTGACCGGGATCGCGGACGGGGACTGGGTGGAGACGTGGCCGGATTCGACCGGGAACGGGCGCGACGCGTGGTGCACCTCGTTCAGCCGCCGGCCGACCTTCAAGACCGACGTGTGGAACGGGATGCCGGCGATCCGGTTCGACGGGGTGGACGACAAGCTGCACATCGCGCACATCCCCGAAACGTTCAGCAACGAGGTGAGCCTCTTCATGCTGATGGAGCCGTACACGACGCTGAACGACCGCGGCGCGTTCGAACTGAACTGCAGCACGGGCAGCGAAGACGCGCAGCACTATTTCGGGTTCTGGCTCTATATGAGCGGGACGGCCCCGCGCATGTCCGCGCGCGGCGGCAGCCTCACCACCCTGCAGGCGAACGACATGAACGCGTTCGGGCTGCACCTGTGGTACCTGGAGAACGAGGAATTGACCGCGCTGCGCCTGTACAAGGACGGCGTGCTCGGCACCCTGTCGACTTCCGACACGTTCGACAACCGCTGGAGCTACACCGGCAAGATCGGATGTGCCGGCCAGTACGACGACAGCCTCTTCGCCAACGCGGACTACGCCGAGATCCTCGTCTACAACCGCGTCCTGAGCGAGACGGAGCGCAAGCGGGTGGAACGGTATCTCGGCCGCAAGTGGCGCGCCGGGCCGGACGAGGCGGCGTACCTGGACGACCTGACGATCGGGATGGCGGTGCCCGACCGCATCGACAAGGACGAGGACGGCATGGCCGACGCGTGGGAGAACCAGTACTTCGGCGACACCAGCCGCGACGGGACGGGCGACTACGACGAGGACGGGTTGACGGACCTGGAAGAATACGTCTCGGGCACCTCGCCGCTCGACTTCCAGGAGCTGTTCAAGGTGGTCTACTTCGACGTGGAGGACGGCACGAACATCGTGATGCAGTGGGAGTCGAAGCTGAACCGGTTCTACAACGTGAACGCCGCGCCGAGCGCCGCGGCCGTCAAAGCGGCGGTGGTGACCGACCTGGCGGCGCTGGCGCTGGGCACGAACACCTGGACCGATTACGGGGCGGTCAGCAATTTCGCGAGCCGCTACTACAACATCAGCGTGCGGCTCGGCACAGGCGTCTACACCAACGTGCTCGAAGAGTTCGCCATGATCCGCCAGGCGCGGCAGACGGGCGGGTGGCACCTGGCCTCCGTGCCGGTCGACTACATCGACGGGCCCGACGCGGCGAACCTGAGCTCGAACCTCGGCGCGCAGCTCACCCGCGGGCTGGTCGCGGCGGACACGCCGGACGATTCGGACCGGCTCTACCTCCTGACGCAGGCCGGCTGGCAGAGCAACTACTGGCTCAGCGCCGCGGCGACGAACCGCTGGTGCGACGTGGCCGGCACGACGAACGTGAGCGTCGAGGTCACACCCGGCATGGCGTTCTGGATCCACCGCGCGGAGGCCGAGCCGATCACCAACTACTGGGCCAGCGGCTGGCGCTACCGCCGCCCGATTACGATCTCGAGCGACATGGTCAGCGGGACCGCCGACCTGACGGACTTCCCCGTGCTGGTGCAGCTCGACCATGCCGACCTGAAGGACGCCGGCAGCGGGGGCAAGGTGGCCAGCGCCGGCGGGGACGACTTCATCTTCACGACCGACGAAGGCGTCGGCCGGCTCGACTACGAGATCGAGGTCTACTCCAACACCGTCGGCACGCTCCTGGCCTGGGTCCGCGTCCCGACCCTGAAATGGGACCAGAACACGCTCCTGTACCTGTATTACGGCAACGCGGACGTGACCACGCCGCAGGCGAACGCAACGGGCGTGTGGACCAACAGTTACATGGGCGTGTGGCACCTGAAGGAGACCTCCGGCGCGCACGCCGACTCGACCGCCTATGCGAACCACGGCTGGCCGTCGAACGACGTCACGCAGAACGCGTCGGGCCCGATCGACGGCGCCGACCAGTTCGACGGCGCCAACGATTTCGTCGCCGTGCCCGACGCGCCGAGCCTCGACCCCGGCACCGGCGACTGGACGGTCACCTTCTGGATGCATACCCTGTCCACGAGCACCAGCTACCTGCGAATCCTCTGTAAGGAAGGCGGCTCGCCGCGCGAAGGGTACCAGGTCCTCATGTACCCGAGTACGCCGGGTTCGATTTTCTACGAGCTGTTCGAGAACGGAACCCAGATCATCGCCTATGGCGGCGAGGTCATTACCAACGCCTGGCACCACGTGGCCGCCATGAAGACGAGCACGAACATCGAACTGTACGTCGACGGCGTGTGGAAAGACGACGCCAACCATAGCGTCGGCGCCGTGGAGAACGACCTCTCGCTCGTCTTCGGCGCCACCGCCGTGGGCACCACCTTCTGGCCGGGTTCCCTCGATGAAGTCCGCGTCTCCAACGTCCGAAGAAGCGACGCCTGGCTCGCCGCCTGCTACACGAACCAGGTGGATCCGACCGGCCTGGTCACGATGCAGGACGAGGAGCTGTACCGCGGCGACAAGGACGCCGTGTTCGCCGGCAAGGCGCGCACCAACGTTGCGCCTGTCTGGGTGCACAGCAACTGGAACCTGCTCGCCTGGCCGTATCTCGAACCCAGGCACGAGAGCGACGACTGGCAGTTCGAACTCGCCGCCGGCGCCGTCGGCACGAACAGCTCCACCGCCGCGCGCGATTACGGCGACCTGATGTACGTGCTCAAGGACGGCGTCTGGACACGGTTCTGGCTCATTGACGGCGTGCCCGGCTCCGACGGGCGCTGGTGGGACGACCGCAACACGCGCTGGGGCAATTACCCCGACTACAGCCTCCAGGCCGGCGACGGATTCTACTATATCCATCGGGGTACCGGGTTCTATTGGAGCCCATCGCGGGATTGACGATTGACCATTGGGGATTGATTCCGGCAGCTTACTCGTCGGCAATGATCGAGAATTCACGAGAAGAGGAACCTGCTCGAGAACTTACTCGAGAACTTACTCGAGAACCCGCCTTCGCGCAGCGCTACGGCGGGCGCGGCTTACTCGGGAACTTGTCTCGAAAGTCTCGAACGAACCGCTGAGCCGGGAATCGAGTAGGTTCTCGAGTAAGTTCTCGAGCAAGTTGGGAGGGAGAGTCCGGTTGCCAACCTGCGATGGCGGCAATCAACGGGTTGACACGCGGGCCACACTGTGTTATTGGAGGGAACCGCAGCGGGGCAACATTCGGTGGGGTCAATGGTCAATGGTCGATTGCGCTGAAGAACCCGGCGCGGACGGAGCCGCGCCCTCCAAGAACCCAACCTGTTGCGTGTTGATCCAATGGAGGGCCGGCCTCCGTGCCGGCCGCAGTGGCTTTTCAGCGCAATCAATGGGCAATGGGCAATTGGCAATCCCCAATCGTCAATCGTCAATGGTCAAGGATTCCCTCGTTTGCTCCGGGGACGGCGAGGCTTTGAGGCATCAGCCGAATTCTCGATCGAAATTCTGGATGACACGAATCATGCGACGCCTGTGCCCAGGGCGGTATGGCCCGCTTCGTATCCGTCGCAGCAGGAGAAACGATCTTCTCAGTTTCTAAAAAATTAGAGGAATCCGGCTCGGCTTCCGAGTCGCGCGTACCACGGAAAATGCGGTGATACGCAATATGTAGCATAGTGCTCCTGAAAATGAGCTGTCGGAATGCAAAATCCGCGGCTTTGCCGGGTAAGTGGTACGGAAAATGCTGTATAAAGGCAGGGGTAGTGTACGCCCCGGGCAGACAATTCATGGTGAAGAATGAATACTGAGCCCACTCAAGAAAGGCGGCTCGCGAGGACGCTCGCCCTCCATTGGCGCCAGATGTCGTGGTGATGGAGGGCGAGCGTCCTCGCGAGCCGGGTTCCTGGAGTGGACTCAATCCTGAGTGAAGAATGAAGAATGATCGGCACAATCCGAGACAGGCACGAACAGCCTGGGTGCTCCGTTCCCAGTTTCCAGTTTCCTGTTTCCAGTTTCGAGTCACGGCCCTCTCTCTCGCATTTTTCATTCTTTCCGCCGCGGGCGGATCTTCGACATTTTTCGTCAATCCGGCCTCGGCGGCGACGGTGAACGCGCCCGAGACCTGGAATTCCGGGTTGCTGGAGGGCTGGACGAACAACAACGCGTACGCGGCGGTGAGCAATCCGGGCACATACCTGAACCTTCACTTCGGGGCGTTGGGCGTACCGTCGCCCGAAGAGAGCATCCTGGTGGGCGGTACGGGCGCCTCGGGCGGCGATTTCACGGGCAACTATCTGGCGGCCGGCGCGACGAACATCGCGCTCAAGTTCCTGGCCGCCGGCTACGATCCCGGGCTGGTCCGGTTCTTCTTGCACAATCCGACGAGCGGGAACGCGTGGTACACGGTGCTGGCCGCGCCGGTGACCAACGAGTGGACGGAATACAACATCCCGCTGGACTACGACGCGGCGCTGTGGCTGATCGGCTCGGGCGAGTCGCGCGACCAATTTCTGCGCGACCTGGAGAATGTGGATTGGGTGGGTGTGTACGTGTTGCGCAGCGGCGGCACGAGCGCGGAGGACTACGGGCTGGACGATGTGGCGCTCGGCGGCTCCGCGCTCAGCGTGGCGGGCAACTGCACGTACGCGGGCAGCCAGACGGGCCGGATCCACGTGGTGGTGACGAGCCTCTCGAACAGTTGGGACACGACCCGCTCGGCCTCGCAGGAGCTGCCGGGCCGGTTCTACGTGACGCAGATCGAGTCGCCGGGCGACTACTATGTGAAGGCCTGGCGCGATTCGGACGGTGACGGCCAGTTCGACAGCGCGGAGGCCTGGGGCGCTTACGCGGGCAACCCGCTGACGATCGGCGGGAACGTGACGGGGATCGACGTCGCGCTGGCCGATCCGGACAGCGACACCGACGGGTTGCCCGACTGGGTGGAGACGGACACGGGCATCTATGCAGGGCCGACGGACACCGGTTCCAGCCCGACGAATTCGGATACGGACCTGGACGGGCTGAGCGACGGCGACGAGGTCGGCACGCACGGGACGAACCCGAACCTGGCGGACAGCGACCTGGACGGCTACACCGACGCGCAGGAGCTGGCGATGGGCACCGACCCCAACGACGAAACCGATTACCCGGGCAGCGCGGTGGCGGTGAGCGCGCCGGCCAGCAATGCGGTGGCCGTGTGCGGCACGATGCTCGATGTCAGTTGGGTGGGCGCGTGGGCGCTGGGCACGGCGGATATCACGCTGATGACCGGCACGGGCGTGTGGACGCTGGCCGAAGACGTGGCGGCGCCGGCGAGCAACATGACCGTCGAGGTCTTCCTGCCCGTGACGCTGCCCTACGGGACGGCCTGGCAGGTGCGCGTGACGGACGACAGCCATCCGCTCGATTACGGGGATTCGGGCGTGTTCACGATCCGGCGGCGAACGCCGTGCGACTTTGACGGGGACGGCATCGCGGACCTTGCCGTGTATTATCCGGCGGGCGGCGACTGGTATGCGATGCGTTCGCAGAGCGGGTTCCAGCACCGGCAGTTCGGGTGGAGCGAACCGACGCCCGTGCCCGCCGACTACGACGGCGACGGCAAGGCGGACGTGGCGGTCTACCATGCGCCGGCCGGCACGTGGTACGTGTTGATGAGCACCGACGGGTTCGCCCTGCGCCAATTCGGGTTCGGCGGCACGCTGCCCGTGCCCGCCGACTATGACGCGGACGGCGTGGCGGACCTCGGCGTGTACCATCCGGCCGGCGGCACGTGGTACATCATGCAAAGCGCGGACGGGTTCAGACAGGTCCAGTTCGGCTGGAGCGAACCCAGGCCCGTGCCCGCCGACTACGACGGCGACGGCAAGGCGGACATCGCCCTGTACCACCGCACGGCGGCCAACTGGTACATGCTGTGCAGCCACACGGGCTTCAGAATGCGCCCATTCGGCTGGTACCCGGCCGTCGCCGTGCCGGGCGACTACGACGGCGACCGGATCGACGACCTGGCCGTGTATTACCCGCCGACCGGCACCTGGTTCGTGTTCCAATCGTCCACGGGCAAGACCGCGGCCTATCAGTTCGGCTGGAACGGACCGGCGCCGGTCCCCGCCGATTACGACGGCGACGGCATCACCGATCTGGCCCTGTACCATCGGGCGACCGGCACGTGGTACATCTTCAACTCCGCCACCCAGACGGTGCGCGTGGAGACCTTCGGCTGGAGCGCGGCGGGCGGGGTGACCGGGACGGAGTATTGATTCGAAACTCGAAATTCGAAACTTGAAACTCCAAATTGGCGCTGGGCCTCGGTGAGGCCCGCGCTACTCGCAGCCCCGAACACAACGCATCTGCATTCAAGTTCTGTATGCAAAGTATTTACGGACTGGGGCTGCGACGGGAACGCTTGATTCATTCGGGACTTGCATGTAGACTGACGTTATGAGGCGACGCGCACACAGAGCGGGTGGCGGACCGCGGATGGCGACGAATTCAGGAGCGCCATCCGCGACGTGTCCGCCGAAGCTTTGGCGAAGGCGGAAGCCTTGGCGAAGGCGGATCCGCGCGGTATGGACCGCTGCGGCGGCCTGCCTCTTCCTCGTTGGGACCGGCTGGTGCCGGGCGGATGTGGAGTTGGACTGGATCGAAACGTGGAGCGGCGCGGACGAAGAGGGTTGGCAGAGCAATTCCGGGGACATGACCGCCGGCTACACCTCCGCCGATGGCGGCTACCTGCAGCTCGGTTTCGGGGAGCAGCCCGGCCCGCCGTGGCCGGAAGACGGGACAGCGTACGCCGACAGCGGCGCCTCGGGCGGGCGGTTCGTGGGGGATTACGCAGGCATCATGACGGAATCGGGGCAAGGCCTCACGGCCCAGTTCGATTTCCTGGCCGAAGACTACCTGCCGGGCTTCGTGGATCTGTTCTTCAAGAGCGCGGTGAGCGGCCGGACCTGGATGTTCGCGCTGCCCAATCCGCCGGCGGTGGACACCTGGACGCAGTATGTGGTGAATTTCGATTTTGCCGCCGGTTGGAGTTACGGGCCGGGCGCGACGGAAGAGCAGTTCCTCGCCGACCTGGCCGACGTCGAGTGGATCGGGGTGCATGTCGAGCGCAGTTTGGAGCTCGGCGAGCAGTTCTACGGGATTGACAACTTCGTGCTCTACGTCCCCGAACCGGGAACCTGGTGCATGCTTGCCGGCGTGGCGCTTGCGCTGCTCGTGCACATCCGCCTGCGCCGCCGCGCGGCCGCGCCGGCGTGCGGTGTGGCGAGGTGATCCGGCGAATTTCGCACTCTTTTCTGCCCGCGAAAAGGCGCGAAAGATGCGCGAAATGTCGAAGATGCGCCTAAGTACTGCCTTTCGTAAATACGCTAACGTTAGCGTATTTGCGCCGGGCAGTACTAAGGCGGGCAGAGCGCAACACGGCTCACACTTCAGCAACTTTGAACTGTTTGCGCCCGGCTATCGTCTGCAATGAGGCGGCGCTTGGACGGCGCAAACAACTCAAAGTTGCTGCGTCCGCATTTCTATACCGAATCTGAAGGCGACCGTTGCGGGAATCGAGGATTGCCACGAGGCCAACCCGTAGTATCGCCTCTGGCAGCTTGGTCTCGTGGCAATCCTTTCGATTCCCGCAACAGCTCTGCGCAAGCCGAGCGGCCAGCGTGCCACTCCAGCGTCCTTCCTCCTCTGCCTTTCGCGGCTCTTTTCCGCACTTTCGCGGGCAGATCCGACGCCGGCTTCATTCTGGCGGTTCGGCCTCTTGCAGCAGCTTCAGCTCGATTCGCGCCAGCAGACGGCCGGCCTCGAGATTGACCTCGGCCGAGCAGTGCGGCGAGCGGACAAGCGCGTCGAGCGCTTGGCGCGCGTCGTGAAGGCGCCCGCGCTGGAACAGGATTTCGGCCAGGCGCAGGGCGGCCTTGCACCCGCGCGCGGTCTTCTCGCCGACCTGTCCGACCAGCTCGCGCGCCACGCGCTCGGCTTCGTCGAGCCGGCCGCCGCGGAGGTAAACGGCCACGGCCGTGTCCATGACTTCCGGGTCGTTCGGCCGCATCTTGCGCAGCGGCGCCAGGAGCGCTTCGGCTTCTGCCTCGCGGCCGGGTTCCGTTGCCAGGGTATAGACGAGATTGTTCAGGACGCGGCCGTCCTGGGGGTGGCGTGCGCGGGCTTTCTCCAGCAGCCCGATGGCTTTCTCCAGGTTGCCCACGCGCCTGGCCGCCTCCGCGGCGAGGACAAACACCCAGGCGTCTTCGCGGCCCAGATCGATGGCGGCCGACAGTTCGTACAGGGCGTCGACCATGTCCGCGCCGCCGCGCTGAAAGCGCAGGACGCCCAGCATTTCGGCCCAACGCGCGTTCTCGGGCTCGCGGCGGCGCAGTTCCCGCAAAGCGACGAGCACGACAGGGTCCGACGCGTCGCGGGCGCCCCTGATCCTGACGAGATGCTCGTAGAAGGCGCGCGGCGGCTCAATGGCGTGTGCGAGTGCCCGCTCGATGGCCGTCTTGGCCCACGCAGGCTGCGCGGACGCGAGCGCGCACTGCGCCTCCAGCACGAGGGCCGGCAACAGCCCGTCGGCTCTGGCGGCGGCGTCGCGCGCGGCCACGGCCGCCGCCTCGGGCCGGCGCTGCCGAAGCAGGAACTCGCCGGCGCGCGTCATGACGGCGGGCGAGAACCGGCGCGCGAGCGCGGCGTCGCGCACCGCCTCCTCCACCCAGCGGCCGGCGCCTTCGGCCTGCACGCGGCGCACCAGCCAGGCGAGCCAGATCTCGCCGTCGTCGGGACACGCGCGACGCGCGCGCGCGATGAGGCCCGCCTCGCCGCCGCTCAGGGCGATCAGGAGCCGCCAGGCCCGTTCGACTTGCGGCCAAAGCGCCACGGAGCGTTCGGCGGCGGCGCGGGCGTCCGCCGCGCGGTTCTGCCACCCGTAGAGCAACGCCAACTGGTACAGCGCGAACGACTTCTCCAGCGGGTCGCGCCCGATCGACTCCCACGCCGCCGGCTCGGCGGTCTTGCCCGTGCAGCGCGCGCGGTAGGCGGCCAGCCAGTGCTGGTTGAGCGCGCGCAGGTACGGGCTGCGCACGACGTCCAGATTCCGCATGACGACCCGCTCGTTGGCCTCGAACTCCCGAGCCGCCGGGACGAGGCGCTTGTCCCATTCGAGAGCCCGCTCGGCAGGCCGCAGCCGATAGCGCTGGACCGGGTCTTCCGTACGCGGACGCTTGGGCACCACCAGGGCGTCGCAGGCGCGTTCCGCCTGCACGATCCGCTCGGTCGCGTAGTACAGTTCCGTCTCGAAAAGCTGGATGTCCCGCGTCTTCTCGGCCGACATGGACGCGATCCGGAACAAGGCTTCTTCCGGTTCCCCCATTTCGTTCAGGACCGACGCGAGCAGCGCGACCGCCTGCGAGGATTCGGGAAAACGGCGGACCGTCTGCTCGGCGCGCTCGAGCGCGCAGAGGAGCAACCGCAGTTTGTACAGGGCGTTGCCCAGCATGAGCGACGGTTTCACGCTCGCGCGTTCCGTCTCGCAGGCGTCGCGAAGGATCTCGTAAACGCGCTGGTAATCCCCGTCGCGGTCGTACAGGTCCGCGTCCAGCAGTCTCAGCTCATCCGCCAATTCCGGCCGCCGCTGCTGCAGGCGCGTCAGTTCGGCGTGCGCGTCGTCGTCACGATTCAGCATGGCCAACGCCTGGATGTACTCCTTGTGCATCTCGGTCGACAGCCGCCCCTCCCGCAGGCGCCGTTCGGAAACGGCCACGGCCTCGCGCAGCAGTTCCAGGCGCCGCTCGTTGCGATCGCCTTCCGACAGACGGTCGACCAACGGCACGCGGCTCCAGAAGCTCGACCACGGCCGGAGATGCCGCGTCTGCCTGCAGAACGGCGTGATGTCAATCGTCTTCGCCACGAACTCCGATTCCAGACCGAGGTACTGCCTGCGGAACGAGAACCAGAGGTGCCCGAACTTCGCCGCGGCGAGCGGGAGGCCGGGAAAGTCCGGGTCCATGCTCTGGATCCGCCGATAGAGCAACCAGACCAGATCCGGCCGGCGCAGGCGGATGCAGGTTTCGAAGAGGGCATAGAGCTGTTCCGCCGTCTGCTTGTCCAGGCTGGCGAGGAACTGGCGGGTGAACTGCTCTTCCCAATTGTCATCGAACCGCTTGACGGCCAGATAGTGCAACGGGACCAGGAACCGGGGGTCGTCGGGCCACTTGGCGATTCCCATCCGCACCGCGTCCGCGGCACCGGCCACGTTGCCCTTCTGCATGTGCGCCTGCGCCGCGAGCAGTGCGTACACCGGCTTCTCGTAGGGCGCCGTCATGTCCGAAGCGATGATCGCCTCCCACCTCTTCTCGGCGGCCAGATAGGGAAACAGGGCGCGAATCCGCTCCGCATTGTGCGGCCAGCCCGCGGCGTCGACGACGTGTTCGGCGACCTTGTCCGGGGCGCGCGCGTGACGCGCGATTTCCGCCATGATGATCGCCAGGCGCGGATTCTTGCGCAGCCTGGCCGGGATCTGCTCGATCGCGCGCCAGGCCTCTGCGCGGCGGCCGAGCCCGAGGTTGGCGTAGGCCTCCAGAATGCAGGCGTACGGCAGGCTGGCCTTCCGCGGCTGCGGGACCTTCGCCAGCTCTTCCAGCACGCCTTCGAAACTCCCTTCCTGCAGAAAGAGCTGAATACGGTTGTAATCCACGCCGTCGTACGGCGCCAGTTCACGCGCCGCCTCCACAACGCGTTTCGCGTCTTCGAACTCCTTGCGCCAACCCAGATTCTCGCCGACCTCCCGGAGCATCTCCGCCCTGTGGTAGGGGCGGCCCTTGTACGCGATGGCGGCCAGCGCCACGGCGAAGCCCAGCCAGATCAGCACAAGCCATTTCCACTGGAAGATGACCGCCCATGCCGGCGGGAGCAGGTCCGTTCCTTTCTGCGGCGCCACCTCGCCCTCGTCCCGCGCGCTCGACTTTCCTTCCCGCCGCGCGCGGCGGTCCCGCTTCCAGTTTTCCCACAGATGGATCTCCGCCACGATCAGAAGCACGGCGCTCACGAGCAGGACGCCGACGGTGTCATGGGTGAAAGTCCGGATCCAGACCGGGTCGCCGGTACGCCGCGCGCCGAGCACGACCATGAGGGAGACGCGCAGCACGTTCAAGGCCAGCGCCTGGACCAGGCCGAGCGCGACGACCGCCGGCAACTCGAACCACCGCAAGCGCCGCAGCAGGCCAAGGCCCAGGCTGAACAGGAAGACGGTGGTCGCCGCTTCCATCCCGCTGCAGGCGGCCGGGATGTCGAATGCGTATGTGCCCGTGCGCAGCACGAGGCCGTCAGCCCAGACGCGCACATTCGCCAAATGCAGCAGGTACTCGGCGCCCGCAACCGACAGCCGCTGCATCCCGAGCTGAAGCGGGCCGAACACCTGCCCGGGCAGCGGATGCATCCAATACAGCAGAAGCAGCGCCAGCCACAGGTCGCGCCGGTACCGAGGCGGAAGAGCCCAGCGCAGACAGGCGAACAGCAGGATGATCAAGCCCAGCCACTGCAACTGGTTCACCCCGAAGACGAGGCCCGTGATCTTCAGCAGCGTGCCGCCTACGGCAAGCCGGGCGGCGGCTGCCGATCGCGAGTCGCCGTCTTCGCCGGCAGCGGCGCGCGGTGCGCCCCGTTTCGGGCGCAGCAGAAGCGCCAGCGCAAAGCCCAGCCCCAGCACCAACCGGATCGTGCCGTGCTGCGAGCCGGTCACTCGCCCGAAGTTGAGGCCCAGCCACAGGGCGGCCAGCACCCCCACCCCGGCCAGAACCGCTCCGCGCTGACGTGATGTCGGTACGCTCATGTCCGGGTTCCCACCGTGCCCGCCGCCGCCCATCGTGTGAGGAAGCGCATTCAGTCTAGCACGCCGCTCGCCGGCGGGCACGCGGAAAAACGCCGGCGAACGCGGCCGGGCCGCGGACGGCGCGCCGCCGGGCGCACCTTTGCGGTTGACAACAAAGTTAGGATGTCCTAACTTTGGGCCGTTCATCCGAGAGTCCCGAGGCACACGATGGGAAACACGCGAGAGGGCGAGCCGGCGGCTCGCGCCGCAAGGGCCGCCAGCCGCCGGCTGACGAAACCGGAGACGTTCACGCTGACGCAACAGCGCTACGTGGAGACGATCCACGCGCTGAGCGGAGCCGAGGGCGTGCGCACGACCGACTTGGCCGCCCGCTTGGGCGTCAGCCTCCCCTCGGCCAGCCAGGCGGTCAGCCGCCTGGCCGGCATGGGGCTGGTGGTGCGCAAGTCGCGTTACGAAATCCGGCTCAGCCCGCGCGGGCGCACGATCGCCGGCAAGCTGGAGCGCCGGCACCAGGCGCTGCGGGAGTTCATGATCGACGTTCTGGGCATGGATGAAGAGGCCGCCGATCGAAACGCCTGCCGCATGGAGCACTGGGCGGGGCCGCAGTTGATCGAGCGGTGCATCGCGTTCTCCGGATACGCGCGGCGCGACCCGAAGAGCAGACAATGGCTGAAGGGGTTCAGGGGGCCATGCAGCAGCACAACGTGACGCCGTTGTCGGCCGCGGGGATCGGCCGCGTCTACCGCGTGGTTCGGCTCGCGGGCGGGCGCGGTCTCGAACGGCGCCTCAACGCCATGGGTCTGATCCCGGGCGCCACGCTCACCACCGTGGCGGCACAGACGCACGGGCCGGTGCTGGTCGAAGTCAAAGGCAGCCGCCTGGCCATCGGGCGCGGGATGGCCGCCAGGATCCTGGTGGCGCCGGCGTGAAGAGAATGAAAAATGAAAAATGAAGAATGAGTGGTGAGTGGCGGGTAGTCCTGACGAAAACGGGTGGCGGCGAAAGAGACGCGCGACAATGGGCAACGAGGCAACATCTCTGCGGGCGGGCAAACGGTTGTCGCTGGCCGACCTGCGCGAAGGGGAGACGGCGGAGATCATCCGGATCGGGGGGCGCGGCGCGCTGCGCCAGCGGCTGCTCGACATGGGGCTGACCCGCGGAACCCGAATCAAGGTGGAACGTTACGCCCCGCTCCGGGATCCGATCGAACTCTCCGTCAAGGGCTATCTGCTCGCGCTGCGCGTGGAGGAAGGGCGGCAGATTGAGGTGGAGAGACTTGAAACTGGAAACTCGAAACTCGAAACTTGAAACTCGAAACTCGAAACTTGAAACTTGAAACTTGAGACTTGAGACTTGAAACTCGAAACTTGAAACTTGAAACTCGAAACTCGAAACTCGAAACTCGAAACTCGAAACTGGAAACTTGAAACTTGAAAGTCGAAACTTGAAAGTCGAAACTCGAAACTTGGAACTTGGAACTTGAGGTTTGGAGGGTGGGAGGGGGGGGCATACAGCTTGATGGAGGAGAACAGCACGGGAGACGCTCGGTGAAGGAAGTGTATGAGTTGGAAGTCTACGTCTTGTCCGAAGACTTGGCGGACATGATCTGGGCGGACTTCGACATATGGCCGAAGAAGGCACGGGAGACAATGGGGTATCAGGCGATCAGGTCGGCCGACAGCATCGCCGCCAATCTGGCCGAGGGCTACGGAAGGTTCACGCCCGCCGATAGAAGGAAGTTCTACCGCTACGCCAGAGGTTCTTTCGAGGAAACCAAGGCGTGGCTCCGGAAGGCCATTCGTCGAAAGATCATATCGCAACGCAGAACGGACGAATACAAGGGCATCATCGACGTACTGGGTCCCAAACTCAACGCATTCATCAACAAAACGAGGTAAACCCCTTCACCCAATCCCATCTTTGCCCGGAAGTTTCAAGTTCCCAGTTCCCAGTTTCAAGTTCCCAGTTTCCAGTTTCAAGTTTCCAGTTTCAAGTTTCAAGTTTCCAGTTTCAAGTTTCAAGTTTCAAGTTTCAAGTTTCCAGTTTCAAGTTTCCAGTTTCAAGTTTCAAGTTTCAAGTTTCCAATGCACACCATCGCCATCGCCGGCAACCCGAACGCGGGCAAGACCTGCGTGTTCAACATGCTCACGGGCATGGTGCAGCACGTGGCCAACTACCCGGGTGTCACGGTGGAGACGAAGGAAGCGGTCGTCCGGCTGGGGAACGAGCCGGTCCGGATCATCGACCTGCCGGGCACCTACAGCCTCACGGCGTACTCGGCCGACGAGCGAGTGGCGCGAGACGTGATCCTGCAGGAGAATCCGGACCTGGTCATCAATGTCATCGACGCGTCGAACCTGGAGCGAAACCTCTACCTCACCACGCAGCTGATGGAGATGGGCCTTTCGCTGGTGGTGGCGCTGAACATGAGCGACGTGGCGAACAAGCGGGGGCAGGTGATCAACGTCTCGCAGCTGGCCAGGCTGCTCGGCGTGTTCGTCGTGCCGACCCAGGCGCACAGGGGTGTTGGGGCGCGAGAGTTGAAGGAAGCCTGTCTGGATGTGCTGCGCGGCGAGTTGCCCAGCCGCCCGAAACACGTGACCTACGGCCATCCGATCGCCACGCTGGTCATGCAGCTCGCGGACCGCATCCGGGCCGACCCGAACCTGGCGCCGGCCTACGCGCCGCGCTGGCTCGCGGTCAAACTGCTGGAGGGCGATCCGGAGGTCCTCGAGCGGGTCGGGCGCGAGGCGGCGGACTTCCGGCCGATCCACAGCGCCCTGCGGGCGGCGAAACGGGAACTGAGCGAGCATTTCCGGGAAGATGCCGCCACCGTGCTGGCCGAGGCGCGCTACGGTTTTGCGGCCGGGGCCGTGCGCCAGTGTCTGGAATTTTCCAGAGAGACACGGCGCACGCACACCGACATGATCGATGCGCTCGTCTGCCACAGGGTCATCGGCCCGCTCATCCTGGCCGGGGCCGTTCTGGCCATCTTCAAGCTCCTGTTCCTCATTGCGCAGGAATCGGCCTGGATCCCCTGGCTGGGCGGGCAATGGTTCAGTCCCGTCGGCGCGTTCGAACAATTCTTCGCCTGGCTCGGAAGCCTGTTGACCCCGCTGGAGCCGGCGCACCCGCTGTTGCACTCGATCCTGCACGACGCGGTCATCGGCGGGGTCGGCGGCGTGCTGAATTTCGTGCCGCTGATCTTCACCATGTTCGTCCTCATCAGCATCCTGGAGGACTCCGGCTATATCGCCCGCATCGCGTTCATCATGGATCGCGTGCTGAAGGCGTTCGGGTTGCAGGGCAAATCGATCCTCGCCCTGATCGTTGCCGGCGGCCTGGGCGGCGGCGGCTGCGCGGTGCCCGGCGTGCTGGCCACGCGCACGCTGCGCGAAGAGAAGGACCGGCTCGTGACGATCCTCGTCACGCCGTTCATGAACTGCGGGGCCAAGCTGCCGGTCTACGCCGTCCTGATCGCCGCCTTCTTCCCGCATAGCCGCGGCACCGTGCTCTTCGTCCTGTGGCTGAGTTCCTGGTGCATCGCGCTCGGCGCCGCCTGGCTCCTGCGCCGGTACGTGGTCAAGGGCGAACAAGAGCCGTTCGTCATGGAATTGCCCCCCTATCACCTGCCGACGCTGCGCGGCATGCTGATGCACAGCGGGCGGCGAACCTGGCTCTACATCAAGAAGGCCGGCACGATCATTCTGGGGGTCAACCTGGTGTTGTGGAGCCTGATGTATTTCCCCCGCACCCCGGACCTGTCCGCCGAAGCCTTGGCGAAGGCGGAGGCCGGGCCGGAGGCAGAGGCGCAGGCGCACCTGGCGGGATCGGCGGCCGGCCGGTTCGGCCGGGCGCTGGAACCCGTCTCACGACTGGCCGGGTTCACATGGCGGGAGAATGTCGCCCTGCTCGGCGGCTTTGCCGCCAAGGAACTGGTGATCGGCACGTTGGGAACGGCCTATGCCATGGACGCCCGGGACGCGGCGCCGGCGCGAGGACTCAGCAGCATGCTTCAGCGCGATCCGGCCTGGACAAGACGGCGCGCCGTTGCGCTGATGCTGTTCGTCATGATTTACGCGCCCTGTATGCCCACACTGATCACGATCCGCAAAGAGACCCGCCGTCTGAAGTGGGCGCTGTTCGCCACCGCCTACAGCACCGCGCTCGCCTTCGTCCTCGCCGTCGCCGTCTACCAACTGGCCGGCCTCCTGGGATGGGGAGGTTGATCCCAACGGATGAATGAACGGCAGCGGATAGGGATCAGAGTTCAGAGTGGGTTCCAACGGATGAATGAACGGCAGCGGATAGGGATCAG
>JAFGHX010000004.1 GCA_016929905.1 Kiritimatiellia bacterium | reverse complement strand
GGGAAGAGCCGAGCCGCCGTCGCCCTGCGGGCTATGGCGAGCCAGGGACGGCTCTTCTACTATGGGCGACACGGCCCCAGACGAAGTTTCCACCTCGTCATATCCGGCGTCGCGCAGCGCGCCGGGGGCTCCCCTGATGTGAAACCTGCCCGAGTTTGTCCAGCAACTCGGGTGCGAGTCGAACCGTTCTGGGGCCGATCTGCGAGCGGCCCGGGCCGGCGGCAGATCGGCCCCGCCACACCACTCGTGCGGAGTTCCAATCCGCGATATCCGGCGCCGGGCAGCCGAGCCGGCGCGCTCTGCGCCGAGCTCAACGCTGCCGGATTTTTCCCCTTTCTATGCGCGGCGTGAAGATGGTACGATCTTGGCCTTTCGTCCCGCGGCGAGCCGCGGGGCCGGCGAGCCGCGCACGCCGGCGGAGGGGAGAGACGGCCGATCGATGAGCGAACCGACCGCACAGGCAGGGAAGCGCGCCGAGGAACTCGAAGAATGGTTCCTGACGCAACTTGAGGCTGAGCAACCCGCTACGGACGAACTGATGGGGGTCTTGCGGGAACTGCACACGTCCGGCCAGACCGATCAGGCGTTGGCGTGGGCGGACCTGCTGCTGGAGGCGCTGCAGAACCCGTCGGACGCCATCAGCCTGGTGGAACTGCAGGCCTCCTGGCACGAAGACACCGCCGCCTTTCGAGCCAGGGCCCGGGAACTGCTTGGGCTGGCCTTTCAGAAGGACAGGACCGGCCGCGTGTTCCTGGAGAACGTCGGGTTCGACAAGGACCTGGCCTTGGCTGAAAACCTGCGCAGGCTGAGGCTGTTGTTCAGCCTGGCGCCGGGCATGCTCTGCTACGAGAAGACCTGGGGCTTCGGCGTCGTGAAGGATCTGGACGACTTTTACCAGCGGGTCACGGTCGATTTCGACGGCAAGCCCGGCCATCAAATGGCTTTCGCCTACGCGGCGGAAGTTCTGCAGCCGATCGACGAGGACCATCTGCTCGCGAGGAAGCACCGGGATCCGGGCGCCTTGAACGCCCTGACCGGAACGGAACCGGGCGAGGTGGTCAAGATTGCGCTGCGCAGCTTCGGGCCGATGAACGCCGTCCGCCTGCAGGAACTGCTGGTGGCGCACGTGGTGAGCGAGGGGGAGTGGAAGAAGTTCTGGGACGGCGCGCGCAAGGCGCTGAAGGGCGATCCGCTGGTCGACATGCCGGCGGCGCGCAGCCAACCCATCCGCCTCCTTCGGCAGGAACGGCTGTACGATACCGCGTGGTTTGCCGCGCTCGCCGAGCAACGCAAGCCGGCCGCCATCCTGAAACTGGCGGCCGACCTGCAGTCGCACGCCGGCCCCGACACGCTGAGCGAGGAAGCGCGCGGGATCCTGAGCCGCCAGCTCGACTACGTGGCGCGGGCCGCCTGGGACAAGCAGCCGGACGTCGCGACCCGGGCGCTGCTCTGCGCGCGGCACTTCCGCGTCGATCCGTCGGTCATGGATCTCGACGCCTACCTCGCCCGGCTCTTCGAGGCCGACCGCCTTCTGGAGTATGCGCACAGCCTGCCGGCACGCTGGCTGAAGCCCTTTCTGGACCAGCTTACGGAGAAGGACGAGGCGCGCACGACCGCGCTTCTGCTTGAGCTGCTGCCGCGCATGTACATCGGGCTGTTGAACGAAGCGATGGACTACCTGATCGCCCGGCAACAGGGCGAACGCTGTGCGTCCGTCTTCCGGAGCCTGCTCGTCGAGGAGAAGGAATCCATCGAAATCCTGTACTGGCTGGCCAGGCATCTGGAGCGGGTCGAACAGTGGGATGTGGGCGTGAGCGTGGGGCAACTGGCCGACCTGGTCCTCACCAGCCTGGAGCGCACGCATCACGGCGAGCATCTGAAGGCCAGGAAGCAACTGCAGACGGTGCTGGAACGCGCAGACTGGCTGAGCCCGGCGATCGGCGCCATGAACGCCACGGAGCAGCGCCAGTTCATGCTGCGGCTGAAGAACACGACGGCTGTGCCGGTTGCCGACCGCCAGTCGCTGCTGGCCCGGGTGGTCAAGCTGTTCCCGGCACTGCACGAAGCGCTCAAGACCGGTGCGGTCGACGTGCCCGAGTCGGTGCGGCCGCAGGGCCGCTTCACCTCCTGGCGCAGCTACCGCGAACGGCGGCTCCAATACGAGAAGCTGATCAACGAAGACATCCCGCAGAACAGCCGGGAGATCGCGATCGCGCGCAGCTACGGGGATCTGTCGGAAAACCACGAGTACAAGGCGGCCAAGGAGATGCAGGGCATCCTCCTGCGGCGCCGGGGCGAGCTGGAGCAGAGCCTGGCGGAGGTGCGCGGCACGGATTTCGCCGAGTTCCCCGCCACCGCCGCCGGGCCCGGCACGATGGTGCGGATCGAAGGGCCCGCGGGTGAAACGCGGCTGTACGCTATCCTCGGCGAATGGGACAGCGATCAGGAACGCGGCATCCTCTCCTACAAGACCCGGCTCGCGGAGCAGTTGGAGGGGCACAGGCCGGGCGACGAAGTGCGGCTGCCGTCCGGCGCCGGCGCGGACGAAGCCTGCCGCATCGTCGATGTGTCGGCCCTCTCGCCCGAAATCAGGGCCTGGATCCAGGCGGAGCAGGCGGAATGATCCTAGAAGGAGCAGTCGAATTGCCTATGCGGGGAGATTAAGGCGAAAGATTAGGGCAAAAGATTAAGGAAAGAGCGATCGCAGCCCTAATCTTTCGCCTTAATCTTTCGCCCTAATCTGCACCCAATGGGTGCGATCAGAATGCCGGCGGAGAATGCTCGCAAGTGG
>JAFGHX010000271.1 GCA_016929905.1 Kiritimatiellia bacterium | reverse complement strand
CCAGATATGCCGTTTGTAGTTAACGCCGTAAGGCGTGTGGCAACGTGCGAGTCGGGTTTTGAGACAGCCTCTCCTCGCGAGCCGGGTTCTTGGAGCGGACACAAGCGTGACTGTTGACCGGAAAGGCGGGCCATCCGTGAAGAGAATGCCGAACATCACGCGGCGCCGGTTCCTGAAGGTCGCGGCGGCGGGCCTGGCGGCCCCGGCCGTCGTTCCGGCCCGCGCGCTGGGTCTTGCCGGGCATACGGCGCCCAGCAATCGGATCACGCTGGCGTGCGTCGGCGTGCGGGGGATGGGGCTGAACCATCTGCGCACGTTGCTGGGCCTGAGCACCGTGCAGGTGGCGGCCCTCTGCGACGTCGACCGCCGCGTGCTCGAGTCGCGCCTGAAACTTGCGGCGAAGGGCACAGCCGGCTACGCCGATTTCCGCGAACTGGTGGCGCGCGAGGACATCGAGGCGGTTGTCATCGCCACCCCGGACCACACGCACGCACTGATCGCGCTCGCCGCGCTGGAGTCGGGCAAAGACGTCTACGTCGAGAAGCCGATGACGCTGACGATCCGCGAAGGGCGCGCCATGGCCGAGGCCGTGCGCCGGTACGGGCGCGTGCTGCAGGTCGGCAGCCAGCGCCGGTCCAGCGCGGGGTACCGGCGCATGTGCGAACTCGTCCGCAACGGCCGGATCGGGCCGTTGCACACCGTGGACGTGCGGTTCACCACGCGCGCCGGCAGCGCGAAGCCCTGGTCGCCCGAGCCGGTGCCGGCCTGGTTCGACCACGACAAGTGGCTGGGGCCGGCGCCCTGGACACCCTACCACCCGAGCCGCTGCCACTATGCGTTCCGGTTCGTGCGCGATTACGCCGGCGGCGACCTCACGAACTGGGGCGCGCATTACCTCGATATCGCGCAGTGGGGGATCGGGGCCGACGACGGCGGACCGGTGACGATCGAGGGCTCTGGCCGCCGCAACACGACCGGCCCGCACGACGTCTTTCACGATGTGAATATCACCTACACCTATGCCAACGGCGTCAAGCTCTCCTGCCGCAGCGGGCCGCCCGGCATTCGGTTCGTCGGATCGGACGGCTGGATCAGCGGGCCGGACCGGGCCGAACCGGCATCCGTGCTCACGGCCCGGATCGCGCCCGGCGAGGTGCATCTGCCCCGGGCGCGGGGCGGCCACATGAGCACGTTTCTGCGGTGTATCCGTTCGCGTGAAGAGCCGTCGGCGCCCGTCGAGGTCGGACACCGTACCGCAACCGTATGCCACCTGGGCAACATCGCCATGGCATTGGGCCGTCCCCTCACGTGGGATCCGGCCAAAGAGGAATTCACCGGCGATGACGAAGCGAATCGCATGACGTGGCGGCCGGCTCGGAGTTCGTGGCCGGTGTGAAGATGTGGAAGAATGGAAGAATGGAAGGGTGGAAGGGTGGAAGGGTGCGGCTATGCAGGGGTGGCGTGAGCCTTCGGTGAGGAGTGGGCTGTGTGTGTGGGTAGCGGCCTGGCTTGTGAGCGTTCGGATCGCGGCGGCTGCCGAGGCGAGTCTGGACGAAGCCTTTCGGGATCTGGCCGGCTACGCGTGGGGGCAGTCGCGTGCGGCGCTGGCGGTGATCGATCGGCACGTGGCGGCGGCGCACGGCGACAGCGTCATGCGCGGGGAACTGGAGAGCCGGTTGACGGCCGTCTTGCGGGATGCGGACGCCACACGCGGGGCGAAGGATTATGCGTGCCGGACATTGAGCGTCATCGGGTCCGCCACGTGCGTGCCGGCGGTGGCGGCGCTGCTGGAGGCGGAAGACCTTTCCGACATGGCCCGCTTTGCGCTGGAGCGGCTGCCGAGCCCCGCGGCGGGTGCCGCACTACACGATGCGCTGCCGCGTACGACCGGTGCGTTGAGGGCGGGTGTGATCTGTTCGCTGGCCGTACGAGGGGAGGCGGAAAGCGTGCCCCGGCTGGTGCCGCTGCTGGACGATCCCGACCCGCGAATCGCGACGGCGGCCGTTCGCGCGCTGGGTATGATCGCCACACCCGAAGCGGCCGAGGCGTTGGTCGCGCTCGCGCCGGGAGGCGGTCCGCTCCGCGATGCGGCGGTGCGTGCGAGCCTGGACGCCGCGGATCGGCTTCTGCGGGCGGGCCGGCATGATCCCGCGGCCGCGGTCTATGCCAGGCTTGACATATCACCGATGCCGGCTGCCATACGTCCGGCGCTGCTCGAGGGGCTGGTCCGCACGCGTCCCGCGGAGGCCGTCACGCGGGTTCTGGACGCGATGACCGATGCCGACAACCGCATTCGCTCCGTTGCCGTACGGCTGGTTCGCGAGTTGCCCGGCGAAGAGGCTACCCGGCAACTGGCTGCGCGCCTGCCCGCGCTGCCGGTTGCGGGACAAGTCGGCCTGCTGTGCGGGCTGGCCGCGCGCGGCGATCGCGCGGCACGGCCCGCCGTTCTGACGGCGTTGGAATCGCCGGATGAGGAGGTGCGTATCGCCGCGCTGAGAGCGCTCGTTGCGCTGGGCGACGTTGGGGATGTGGCCGGGCTGGCGGAATTGGCGGCGACGCAGGCAGGGCCCGAAGGGCAGGCGGCCCGCGAGACCTTGCGCCGGAGGCCGGGTGCCGGCATCGACGCGGCGATTGCCGAGGCCGCCAAACACGCCGGCCGGTCTGCCCGGCTCGAGTTGATCCGCAGTCTCGGCCCGCGTTGCGCCGCCGGTAGCGTGCCGGCCTTGCTCGCCTGCGCCACGGACCCGGACGAGGACGTCCAGTGTGCCGCGCTCGATCAGCTCGCGGTGCTGGCCGGGGTGTCGGAAGCGGCGGCGTTGGTCGATGCCGTGACGGCCGGTGCGGGGCGCCGGGCGCGCAAGGCGGCCGAAGCCGCGCTGAGTGCCGTGTGCGAGCGCACGGGTGCGCCCTGCGCGGACGCCGTTCTTGCCGGGATGCAGGGCGCCGACTGCGAGGCGCAGTGTGCCTTGCTTCGCGCGTTGGGCCGGGCGGGTGGTCCCAAGGCGCTGGACGGGGTGCGCTCGGCTCTGCGCGAATCCGACGAACAGGTCAGGGAAGCCGCGGTTCGTGTGCTGGCGCGATGGCCGGACGTGAGTGCCGCGCCCGATCTGCTGGATGTCGCCTCGACGAGCAGGAAGCTGAAGCTGCATGTCTTCGCATTGCGCGGGTATGTGGAACTGGTGGCGGCGGCGGGCGAGGACGAGGCGCCGGAACAGCTTCGCGCGGCGGTCGGCCTGGCCAGGCGGCTGGACGAGCAGAAGCTGGCCTTGAGCAGGCTGAGGGCGTTTCGTTCGGTTGCGGCCATGAACGCCGCGGCGGCCTGCATGGAGGATGAGGAACTGGCCGACGCCGCGGCGCAGACGGCCCTTTCGATTGCCGGGCGGTTGGACACGGACGATGCCGAGACGCGTGCCGCTGTCGTGGCCGTCCTCAGACGCGTGCTTCGGGAAGCCGGCGACGGCGGCATCCTGGCGGAAGCGCGCGCGTTGCTGGCGCGGCACGCGCCTGCGGGCGGACGTTGATCTGAGGTCCGGGCGCCCGCATTTCTTCTCCATGTCCAAAGGCGACCGTTGCGGGAATCGAGGATTGCCACGAGGCCAGACCCGTCGTTCTGCTTCTCATCACATCGCCTCGTGGCCATCCTTTCGATTCCCGCAACAGACTTGTGCGGGCCGAGCCTGCCGAGCCGCGACGCCAGCCCCTTCCCGTTGTCCTTTTCGCGCCGCTTTCGCGGCTTTTCGCGGGCAATTCCGGCTGGGGTCAACCGGAGTCTCAACGACGTATCGCCGGGTGGCGGCGGGGGTCAGTCGGGTTTGGTCTTGAGGAACTGGACTTTGAGGGAGACGCCGGTCTGCATCTTGCCGCCGGCCGAGTTCTCGGCTTCTTCGGCATAGGTAAAGAGCACCACTTCCTGGCCCGCGCCGATCTCGCGCGACTCGAAGTCGTGCAGCGAGAGGTTGTAGGTGTGCACGCTGGGCTCGCCGGAGCGTTCGGGGCCGGGGAACACATAATCGCGGCCGAGGCTGTTGTCGCCGGCCGTCACTTTCAATCGGAACGCGCGCTGCCGCGCCCCGTTCTGGACGAGGTCGTTTCGACCCCAGACGTAGGCGAACAGGATCGAGGTGTCGGCCCGGTCGGTGAAATGCGTCTCGTCCTCCTTGCGGCCGTCACGATCGAGCTGCACCACGTACTTTGCCCACATGGGTTCGCCGAACGAGAAACGGACCTTGCGGTAGGTGATGCCGAAGTACTCGGTGAGTTCATCGGCCGTTACCGGCTCGGCCGCGATGAGCCCGCCGTTGGAGGGTTGAACCGGGGCGAGCGGCACGGCGGGAGCGGGACCCGGCGCGGGCAGTTCAGGCCACGCGTAGGCGACCAGCGGTTTGCTGCTCGGCGCACTTGGCGTGTCGGCGGGCGAGGGATCGGCCGGCTGCGCCGCGGGGGCGGCCTGGCTGCGCGCGGCCGCCTGCTCGCGGGCCAGTCGATCCAAACGCTTCCACTCGCCGGCGGCGGAGCCCGGTGTGTTGCAGCCAACGAGCAGCCCCGCCACCGCGACGGCGGCCGCCGCCGTAACGGCCTGGTTCCAGACAGCCGCCGCGGGTCCGGTTCCTCTACTGCAGGGCCTGTGCATCATTTGATCTCGCGCGCGCGCCACGCACCCCCGATACCCCGGGGGTAGTGTGCAATTCTACGGGCCATAATGCAAGCTCAAACCGCGGCCTGGCGAGGAAGAACCACGAATCCACACGAATGGACACGAATGGCCCGAGGCGGAGCGACGTCCCGGCCGCGACCGAGCCACGTTCTGCTTCCTATTCGTGTCGATTCGTGTTCATTCGTGGTGCCCTTCTGCCCGGACGGCCTTCGGAGCGGCCCGCAATCCGGCACAAAGCCCACGCAATCCGGTCGATTTTCTTCTCGCTTTGCCTGCGCACATAATGCCATGAAGAGTTGAACCGTCGAAGGGAAGGAGCGCAGATGCCGGCAATCAGGACGGCGATCATCGGGTATGGCTATGCGGGCCGCGTCATGCATGCACAGTTGGTCCGGGCCGCGCGGGGGCTGGACCTGTATGCGGTGTCGTCGCGCGATCCCGGGCGCCGGCAGCAGGCGGAATCGGATTGGGGCGTGAAGACGTACGGCTCCGTGGCGGACCTGCTCCGGGACGACGCGGTTGACCTGTGCGTGATGGCGACCCCGCACGATACACACAAGCCCCTGTCCCTGCAGTGTCTTGCGGCCGGCAAACACGTGGTCACCGACAAGCTCATGTGCATGAATGCCGCGGAAGCCGACGAGATGATCGGCGCGGCGCAGCGCAGCAAACGGATGCTGAGCGTTTTTCACAACCGGCGCTGGGATTGCGGGTATCTGACCCTGAAGCAGGCGATTGCCGACGGGTTGCTCGGCGAGCTGTTGACCGTCGAGTCAACCGTGGTTTCCTGGGGCCATCCCAGTCCCGACCGCTGGCGCAGTCACAAGAAGCACGGCGGCGGCAGCTTTCGGGACTGGGGCGCGCACCTGATCGACCAGGCGCTGCAGCTTGCCGGCGCGCCCGTGACGGCGATTGACTGCGACATGCTTTACACCGAGCCGGGTCTCGACGTGGAGACGTCCGCGCGCTGCACGCTGCGCTTCGAAGGCGGCTTGCGCTACACGGTTGAGACGGGCTGCATCTCGGCTTTGCCCAGGTTGCGCTGGTATGTGCGCGGCACGCGGGGCTCGTTCTGCAAGACCGGGCTCGACCCGCAGGAGGACGCCCTGCGGAAGGGCGAGGTGAACGCCGCCCTGGCGCAGCCGCCGGAGGATCGGGCGGAGGTCCGGTTCGAAACCGGCGGCCGGCGTGAGAGCCGGCGGCTGGCAACGCGGCCCGGCAACTGGCCGGCGTACTATCAGAACGTCGCCGATCATCTGCTGAAGGGCGAGGAACTGGCGGTCAAGCCGGAAGAGATCCGGCGGGTGATGGCCGTGATCGACACGGCCGCGGACTCGGCCGAGAAAGGACAGGTGATCGCATGCAGGATCTGAGCGCAAAGGCGTCGCGTTTCTGCCTCAACACCAGCACGATCCGGGAGTGCGGGCTCGGGCTGGCCGAGGAGATTCGCGTGGCCGGCGAGGCTGGCTACGGCGGCGTCGAGCTGTGGGTTTCGGAAATTGAAGCTTACCGGCAGAAGGGTGGAACGCCGGCGGAGTTGAAACGGATGCTGGGCGACTACGGCCTGGTTGTCCCGAACCTGATCGCGTTCTTCCAGTGGGCGCATCCGGACGAGGCGGAGCGCCGGAAGCAGTTGGACGAGGCGCGCCGCATCCTGAGCATGGCGCGGGAACTGGGCTGTCCGTATGTTGCCGCGCCGCCGGTCGGAATTACCGACCGGCCCGACATCCCGCTGGCCGATCTCGCGGCCCGGTTCGGCGCGTTGCGGGCGGTGGGGCGTGAGACGGGCGTTGAGCCTGTGCTCGAGTTCTGGGGCCATTCTCAGATCCTGCATTCCATGCAGGAGGCGCTCGAGATTCTTGCGCAGATCGCCGAGCCGGGCGCCTGCCTGCTGGCCGACGTCTTCCACATGGCGAAGGGCGGGAGCGGGTTCGACGTGCTCAGCCGGCTGAACGGCGCGACGCTCGGCCTGTTCCACATCAATGACTATCCCGCCAGCCCCGACGTCACGCAATTGACGGATAAGGAACGGGTGTATCCTGGCGACGGCGTGGCGCCCTGGCGGCAGATCGCGGGCGCGTTGCAGGCGATCGGTTACCGCGGCATGCTCTCGCTCGAGCTGTTCAACAAGAACTACCAGACGCAGGGCGCCGAAACCGTCGCCCGGACCGGGCTGACGAAAATGCAGGCTGCGTTGGCGGGCGCCTCCGTCGACACGTGACAAGGGGGGCAGCCGTCCTGCCCGCGAAAACGCGCGAAAGGCAGAGCGCGATCTTTCTCTCTCCCTTTCGCGCCCTTTTCGCGTCCTTTCGCGGGCAATTCCTCCCGTGGTTCAGTTTGTCTTTCCGTATCGACGCCGCCTGTACCGGCTCGGGCTGAGCCGGTGGTGTTTCTTGAAAAGCTTGGAGAAGTAGTAGATGTCTGCATAACCGACCGTCTCGGCCACCTGCGAGACGCTCATGTTCGCGTCGCCCAGCAGCAACGCCGCTTCCTCCATCCGCTGCCGGATCACCAGGTCAATGGGCGACACGCCGAAATGGCGCTTGAACAGCGCGCCGAAATAGGGGGCCGACCACCCCGCCATGGCCGCAAGCGCCTCCAGGCGGATCGGCTTGTGATAGTTGGCCTCGATGTAATTGCGGATCTCCACCAACCGCTGCGGGACCGGTCGCGCTGCGTCCCGGTCGCCGTGCACGTGCCGGCGGAGCTCCCGCACAAAGTTGGCGAACGTGTTCTGCAGGATCACCGGGTCCGGCTCGTAGTGACGCGTGATCTCCTCGTGCAGCGCCAGCAGATACGTCTCCACGATGCGCGGCGAGCCCAGCAGAATGGGGACGTTCACGGGAATGCCGTTGCGGCGGAGCATGCTGCGGATGAAATACCCGTTGGCGTGCATCCACGTGTGCTCCCATTCGCCCGCGTCGTTGCCGAACGAAGCCGGGGCGCCGGGCTCGAAGATCACCAGCGTGTGGGGCGGGCATCGCTTCGGCGTGCCCGGCGCACCGATGAACGCTTCATCATAGAAGAAAAGGAATGCATAGTGCTCGCGACCCAGCGGCGTGCGCGTCGTGCCGCCGCGCCGCATCCGGTAGGCGATCGCCGTGATGCTCAGCCGCCGGCTCGCCGCGACCGACAACTTCGTGCACAAGTACTTGAAGGCGTCCATATCGGTTACACGCAGGCTTTCGCGTGCAGGTCCACCGGACCGGCCTACACCGCTTCAGGGTATTCGGTCTAGCTATAGTACAAATGGAAATAGTAATAGTCCATTGAATTTGTTGGTCATGTTGATGAAGTATAGGAATAGAACAAGTCCTGGGAGGAGGGGCGCATGAGCGGGAGCAGCAGGTTGGCCATTATCGGGTTCGATTCGATCTCGTTGAAGTTTCTGGAGACGTTCGTGGAGCGGGGTGTGTTGCCGACGATCGGGCAACTGATTCGGGAGGGGTGCGTCACGCAGACGTGGCCGTGTTTTCCGATGGAGACGGGCACGAACTGGGCCTGTTTGGCGACGGGCGCCTCGCCGTGGGTGACGGGCTGCAACATGTCGACGCACCTGCCGGGCACGCCGTTGAACCGGCGGATTCGGGGTTTCCCGGGCGAGCTGTGCCTGGCCGAGCAGCTTTGGAGTGCGGCGCACCGGGCGGGGAAGAACTCCGTCGTGTTTGACTGGTCGCAGTCCTGGCCGTTGCGGTTTGAGGACGGCATCATTCACATCGGCGAGGACGGCCGGCCGGACAACGCGTTCCGGGCGCTGCAGGACGACATGGCTTACACGACGCACCCGAGGAAACCGGGCCCGCACGTAACGAAGATCGAGCCGGCACCCGCCGCCGGCTGGGCCAACGCGCCGGCCGGCGCGCTGGAGTTCGAGGTGGCGATCCAGCCGCGCGAGGCGAGCCGGTACAGGCAAGTGGATCCGCTCTTTGCGCTCATGCTGAAGGGCGGGGCAGGCTACGACCGGATCGAACTGTACGCATCCAAGCAGGCGGTTGAGCCGCTGCAGGTCTTCCGGCTGGGGGAATGGACGGCGTGGAAGGTCCACGCGTTCACGGCGGACGGCAAGCCGGTGAACGCCGGGCTGCGCGGCAAGCTGTTGATTCTCTCCCCGGACGCGAAGGAGGTGCATTTGTACCTCAGCGAGATCTATCCGCAGGATGATTTCGTGCATCCGAATTCGCTGGCGCCGGAGTTGGTGCAGGCGTGCGGCCCGTTCATCATCCAGTGTTCGCGCCAGCAGGTGGTGCAGGGCGGCGCGTCGGACATCGCCACGTACTTCGACGAACAGCAGTATCTCGGGAACTGGTGGCGCGACGCGGCCGGCCACATTCTCGGCACGCGGGAGTGGGACCTGTTCATGTTGAAGTGGCACGGGCCGGACTGGACGAACCATCTGACCATGTACATGATCGACGAGCGCCATCCGATGTACGAGCCGGACCGCGCGGCGGAGGGTTGGGCGCTGTGGGACAAGATCATGGGCTGGGGCGACGAAATCGTGGCCCGAGTCCTGGAAGCGGCCGGGCCGGACACGGTGGTGGCGCTGGTCTCCGACCACGGCGGCGACACCCAGTTGCCCGGGCTCGGCGGCGGGCACGGCGATCCGAACGCGATTCTGGCCCGCCACGGCTGGCTGGTGCAGGACAAGGCCGGGCATGTCGACTGGTCCCGCACCCGGGCGTTCGGCGCGCCGCACTACGTGTATCTCAACGTCAAGGGCCGCGATCCGGACGGCATTGTGGAGCCGGGCGACGAGTATCTCGCCCTGCGCGAGGAGATCATCGAGGCGCTGCTCGCCGCGACCGGCGGCGACGGGCGGCATGCGTACCGGGTCGTACTGCCCATGGAAGACGCCGGCCGGCTGGCCGTGGGCGGCGACCGCGTGGGCGACATCTTCCTGGTGCCGCCCAAGACGCACCCGCTCGGCCGGATCGACAAGGACGCGTTCTGGAAGACGCACACCCGGGAGGAGACGGGCACGTGGGACTGGCCGCAGCTGAATGCGGGCTCGCATTCCGACGACTCGTACTTCATTATCAGCGGGCCGGGCGTGAAGAAGGGCGTGCGGCGCGAACGGCCGACGCTGATCACCAGCGTGGCGCCCACCTGCGCCACCGCCGCCGGCCTGCCGGTGCCCGCCGACGCCGACGGCAGCGTGCTGTGGGAGTTTCTGGATCGCGAATAGGAGCAACGCATGAGCGAGCCGCGCAATGTCCTCCTCATTTTCACCGACCAGCACCGCCTTTCGGCTGTGGGCGCCTACGGGCCGACGCCTTGCCGCACGCCGCACATCGACCGCCTGGCGCGGGAGGGGGTCCGATTCGACAACGCCTACACCACCTGCCAGGTGTGCAGTCCGGCGCGGGCGACGATCATGACCGGCCAGTATCCGCATGCGCACGGCATCAACGCCAACGTGCACAATCTGGGTTGTTCGGTGCACGAGCTGGAGGACCGGCCGTCGCTGCTGTCGCGCCGGCTCGAAGCCGCCGGCTACGGGCTCGGCTACTCCGGGAAATGGCATCTGGGCACCGACAGGACGACGACGTTCGGCGGCAGCAACCGGCCGTCGCTGCCCCGGAACGTCGGGTTCGAGGGGCAGAACTTTCCTGGCCACGGCGGGGGCGGGTTCCATTACCCCGAGTACCAGCAGTACCTGGCCGCGCGCGGGTTTGAACACGCGGTCAAGAAGTGGGCGGAACCGACGGTCCAGATCCGGGCCGCCGGCGAGCTGGCCGGCCCGATCGAATCCACGGTCCCGTATTTCCTGGCGGAGAACTCCATCGCACTGATGGAGTCGTTCAAGACGCGCGGCAAGCCGTTCTTCCTCTGGCACAATTTCTGGGGGCCGCACGTTCCCTGCTATGCGACGAAGGAGTTCGTGGACCTGTATCGCGGCGTCGAGATTCCGACCTGGCCAAACTATGAGTGGCCGTCGCGCATGATACCGGGCCCGCACCAGATCCGGATTCACCCGAAACACGAGCACTTGAGCTGGGCCGACTGGGCGACGATGCTGCGGTACTACTACGCCTTCACGAGCATGATCGACAGCCAGATCGGCCGGATGCTGGACTATCTGGACGCGAGCGGACTGGCGAAGGACACGGTCGTCATCTTCACCGCCGATCATGGCGAGACGATGGGCAGCCACGGCGGGCTCACGGACAAGGGCTGGCACCACTTCGAGGAGACGAACCACATTCCGTTCATTGTCCGGTTCCCGGACGGCAGCCACAAGGGGCAGGTCATCTCGGCGTTCGTGTCGCTGGCCGACGTCTATCCCACCATCGTGGACATCGCCAACGGGGAGTGGGAGCCCGGCGCCGTGCACGGGGAATCGCTGCTGCCGCTGATCGAAGGCAAAGCCGAGAACTGGCGCGAGTCGGTCGTGATGGAATTCGGCGGGGTCGTCAACGTCGTCTCCACGCAGCGCACGATCCGGCACGGCGCTCTGAAGTACGGCCTGAACTGCTGCTGCGAGGACGAGTTGTACGACCTGGCCGCGGACCCGCACGAAACCCGCAATCTGGTCAACCATCCGGACTACCGCGACGCCGCCAACGATCTGCGCCGGCGATTGAGCGACTGGATGGAACGGACCGCCGATCCGGTCCGCGGGCTCTGCGACCGGGCGATTGCGTACTATCGGGCCGGAACGGTCGGCCGGGTATGAAACCGGGCGCGGCCTGACGAAGAGAGTTGTGTTTTGCGGCGCGAGCGGGCAGAGTGTGTCTGTTGCGTTGTGTGGCCGGCCACGTTCGCGGACGGCGCACGACGCCGTTTGCGGATCGCCTATGAAGATTTTGCTCATCTCGCCCTGCCAGGACGCGACACACCGCACGCCGGGCGCACTGCAGATTCCGCAGATCGCGCTGCAGCTCGTGGCCGGGTTGACGGACCCGAAGCACGAGATCCGGATTGTGGAAGAGGAGTTCGTCGATCTGGACATGTCGCTCAGCCCGGACGTGGTCGGGCTGAGTCTGATGACGGCGAACGCGCCGCGCGGCTACGCGCTGGCGGACCACTTCCGCGCGAAGGGCGCGAAAGTGGTGCTCGGCGGCATTCACCCCTCGGTCCTGCCGGAGGAAGCGGCGGCGCACGCGGACGCGGTGGTGGTCGGGGAGGCGGAGGAGGTCTGGCCGCAGGTCGTCGCGGACCTCGAGGCCGGCCGTCCGAAGCCGGTCTACCGGGCCGGGCCCGCGGACCTGACGAACGTGCCCTTTCCGCGGCGCGAGCTCGGCCGGGTGAAGCGCTGGCTGAACGTGATACCGGTCATGACCACGCGCGGCTGCCCCTACAACTGCGAGTTCTGCTCCGTCTCCAGGATCTACGGGCGCAAGATCCGCAGCTTTCCCGTCGATTGGGTTGTGGAGGACATCAAGCGGGCCGGCGGGAAAGTGCATCTGATTCTGGACGACAACGTGATCGGGCGGCCCGCCTATGCCGAGGAGCTGTTCAAGGCGCTGAAGCCGCTGAACATCTACTGGGTCGGCCAGGCGTCCATGTCCTTTGCCTTGCGCGAGGACCTCATGCGGTTGGCGTACGCGAGCGGGTGCCGGGCCCTGTTCTTCGGGATGGAGACGGTATCCGAGGAATCGATGAAGCGCATGAAGAAATCGTTCCGCGACCTGCAGGACGTGGCGGACGGGATCCGTCGCATCCAGGCGGCGGGCATCCGGTTCCACGCCTCGGTCGTGTTCGGGTTCGACTCGGACGACACGCGCATCTTCCGGCGGACGGTGGACTTCCTCATGACCTGCCGGGTGCATTCGGTCACGTTCAACATCCTCACGCCCTATCCCGGCACGCGGGTGTACGACACGTTGAAGGGGGAGGGGCGCCTGTTCACCGAGGACTGGCGCCACTACAACCACATGACGGTCGTCTTCCGGCCGGCCCGCATGACGGCCCTCGAACTGGCCGAGGGCCAGCTCTATGCGCGGCGCACGTTCTTCCGGTGGCCGTCGATCCTGCGCCGGTTCGCGACGCATTGGCGCCACCCGGTGCTCTACGCGGGCATGAACCTCGCCTACCGGCACTCCGCGCGGCATGCGCACACTCCGGTCGCGCCCGGATGGGACAAGCAGGCCTGATCTATGTCGTCTTTCAGGCGCTGCGCTTCTTCTGCCGGGCCTTGACCTCGCGTGCCTTTTGGGCGCCGGATTTGACCTTGAAGCGGACGGCGCCCCTGTAGTGCTCGCGGGTCCTGACCGTCTTGCCCTTGGCCAGCCGGCGCCTGGCGGCGGCGGCCGCTTTGCGGTACTGCGGCAGCCAGCGGGCCTGGGCGACGAGCATTTCGTCGACCATCTGCCAGATTTCGGGCGGGTTGCACACCGCGCCGACGAGCGGGTCGACCATCATCGCCTGGCGCAGCAGTTCGTCGTCGCCCGTGACGGCGGCCTGGACGGCGAGCCGTTGCGCGTTGATGTTCGTGTTGCAGACCGCGGCGCAGCCGGCCGGCAGATCGCCGACGAGCGGAACGCTCAGTCCGTTGCGGTCCACGTAGCCGGGCGCTTCGATGATGCAGTCGTCGGGCAGGTTCGTGATGCAGCCCTGGTTCGGGACGTTGAAGTGCCCGCGGTAGATGCGGCCGGTTTCCATCGCCTCCATGATGTAGGAGCCGTGCTCGCCCGTGCGCTTGGCGGGGAGGTATTCCCGCGGCGGCGCTTTCATCCAGCCGGGGAAATCGGTCTTGAACCAGTCCCGGTTCTCGCGACAGACGCGCAGATAGCCGCCCGTCTCGCCGTGGATCCAACTGCTCGTGTCGATCCAGTTCCGGATCTCCTTCTCGCGCTTGCGGTACCACGGCACGTATTCGCTGCAGTGCCCGTTGGATTCGGTGCAGTAGTAGCCGAACCGGCGCAGCATGTCGATGCGCACCTTCTCCGTCTCGCGGTAACGCGGGTGCTTCTCGAACGCTTTCAACAGCCTGCCGGTCATGTCGCGCCCCTTGACCTTCACCTGAACGTACCAGCCCAGGTGGTTGATCCCGGCGCAGATGATGTCGACCTCCGAAGCCTTCTTGCCCAGCACGTTCGCGATCTGGCGGTGCCCGCCTTCCACGCCGTGGCACAGCCCGATCACGTTGACGCCGTACCCGTGCGCGGTGCAGGCCCAGGTGTTCATGGCCATCGGGTTCACGTGCGAAATGAAATAGCAGCCCGGCGCCGCCACTTCGCTGATGTCCCTGCAGAACTCGCGCAGGACGGGGATCGAACGCTGCGCGTACATGATGCCGCCGGCCGACAGCGTGTCGCCGACGCACTGGTCCACCCCGTACTTCAGCGGGATGTCCACGTCCGTCTGGAACGCTTCCAGCCCGCCGACCCGCACCACGCAGATCACGTAGTGCGCGCCCTTCAGCGCCGCGCGCCGGTCCAGCGTGGCGGTGAGCTTCGACTTCACACCGTTGGCTGCCATGTCCCGCCTGCACAACTTCGTGACCCTCGCCAGGTTCCGCCTGCTGATATCCGTGAACGCGATCTGCGTCGTGTCACGAAACTCCGGCACGGTCAGAATATCGGCCAGTACTTTGCGCGTGAACCCCAGACTTCCCGCCCCGATGAACGCCACCTTCATGCTTTAACTCCTTTTCTGCACTATATTGCCATTATATTAATGCCATAATTGAATGGTAAACTGGAAACATGTGCTTAGTAGGGTAAAATTATGTCTTTCAGGGCGGCGATGGGGGCGGAGCGGAGGGGGTGGAGACACGACCACAGCGCTTGGGGGTTGAATGTGGGGGCGGACTGGTCTAGCCTGTTGCGGAACGGAGGGGGCGGCGATGGCGGCGGAGCGATGGGTGAATGCGACCTGTTACCACAACTGCGGGGGCGGTTCCTGTCCGCTGCGGGTACGGGTTCTGGACGGGAGGATCGTGGAAGTACGCGCGGACGACACGGGCGAAGATTCTCCGGCGGCGCCCCAGATGCGCGCATGCAACCGCGGCCTGTGCCTGAAGGACGAGCTGTTCAGCCCGGCCAGGATCCGGCACCCGATGAAACGGAAGCACTGGCAACCGGACGGCGGCGCGCGGGACTTGAGGGGCCGTGACGAGTGGGTCTGGATCGACTGGGCCGAAGCGCTCGACTTGGCGGCGCGCGAGTTTGCGCGAGTCAAGGCGTGCTACGGCAACGAAGCGATTCTGGAACTGGGCAACCAGTTGGCCCCGTTCATCAACCGTTTCGGCGGCGCGGCGCGTGTATGGGGCTCGACCTCGCAGGGAACGTGGAAACACTCCGCCGCTCTGGTGGGGTTGGGCGACGGCGGCGGCCACGCGGGCCAGAACGACCGCATGGACTGGCGCAACGTCGACCAGTTCGTGCTCTGGGGCGTGAACCCGGCGTGGAGTGCGCACGGCAACACGATGTATTTCCTGCGCGAAGCCAAGCGGCGCGGGGCACGGTTCATCGTGATCGACCCGTACTACAACGATTCGGTCATGGTCCTGGCCGACGACTGGGTTCCGGTGCGGCCGGGCACCGACCACGCGCTGGCGCTGGGCCTGGCCCACGTGCTGATCTCGGAGGACGACCCGGAGTCGAACCCATTGCTGGACCGGGACTTCCTGCGCCGCTGTACGGTCGGGTTCGACGCGGAATCGATGCCGGCCGGCGCAGACCCGAGCGAGAATTTCAGGGACTACGTTCTGGGGGTTCACGATCGGACTCCGAAATCCCCGGCTTGGGCGGCGGCGATTTGCGGGACGGCGCCGGCCAAGATCCGGGAGACCGCGCTTGCCCTGGCGCGGACGAAGCGGACCGCGTTGCTGACGGGCTGGGCGCCGGCCCGCGTGCACAACGCCGATTCGTGGCCGCAGATGTTCCGGACGCTCGGCTGCATGCTGGGCCACGTTGGCGAGCCTGGCAGAATGACGGCCCTGTGCGTGCACGGCGGAGCGGGCAGCGGCGGGCGGCCGCTCTGGGGCCGGCCGCGTCCGGCATCGGGGCCGGGCGTCAGCCCCGTGCGCGTGCAGATCAACCGCAATGAGGTGTGGGACGCGGTCCTGGGCGCCGAGTACACGGTGGGGCCGGACCGGAAGGAGAAGGCGAACATCCGGATGCTGGTCCACGACGGGGCCTCGGCGCTGAACCAGTTCCCGGGGCTGCTCAAGGGCGTGGCGGCGCATCGCGCGGTGGAGTTCGTGCTGACCCAGAACATCGTGTTCAACCCGAACGCGGCCTACTCGGACCTGGTCCTGCCGGCAACGACGGCGTGGGAGCGCGACGGGGGGCTGAAGGGGCGGCGCGAGTATGTGTTCTGGACGGAGCCGGTCTTGCCCCCGCAGCACGAAGCGCGGGATGACGCCTGGATCGCGAGGGAACTCGCGCGGCGGCTCCATATCGATCCGGACGGGATCGAATCGGTGTCGTGGCGGGAGCGGGCGGCGGCGGAGGTCAGGGGCGCCTGGGTTCTGAAGGCCGACGGGACCACCCGCGAGCCGCTGTTTTCGGTGACCGCCGAGGATTGGGTCGAGCTTGGCGTGCAGGGCGCGCCGCAGGAAGGCCGGTTCCCATTTCGCGATCTGCGCCGTGGCGCCGTCTATCGCATCCCGCGTGCCCCGGGCGATGCATTCACGGACATCGCATTTTCCGATTTCCGGCGCGATCCCGCGCGGCACCCGCTCAAGACGCCGAGCGGCCGGTTCGAGATCTATTGCCGGGGCCTCGCGGACTGGGTCGCGGCCAAGGGGTACTCGGCGATCCGGCCGATTCCGGCCTACCAGCCGCCGGTCGAGGGGTATGAGGACACGTTTTCGGCGTGGCCCGCCCGGCGCAACGGGGCCTATCCGTTACAGCTTGTGAGCCTTCATCACATCGGCCGCACGCACTCGTCGCTGCACGAGATCGCCTGGCTGCAGGACCAGTTCCCGCAGCTGTTGCTCATGAACCCGCTTGACGCCGCGGCGCGCGGCCTGGCGGACGGCGACGGGGTGGTGGTGGAAAGCCGGCACGGCCGTCTGCGGCGGCCGGTGCGCGTGACGGTGCGGGTCATGCCCGGCGTCGTCGTGATGGGGGAAGGCGCGTGGGTCGATTTCGATGAGGAGGCCGGGCTGGACCGGGCGGGATCCGGGAACGTGCTTAACGGGGCCATTCCGACCGGGCAGGGGCACGCGGGCTGGAATTCCTGCAACGTACAGGTGAGTAAGGCATCCGGCGCGAAGGATGGCGACGGACCATGACGACAGAGTTGAGGTTCTACTTTGACCGATCCGCTTGCACCGGGTGCAAGGCGTGCGTGACGGCCTGCCGGACGGCGCACGATCTGCCTGAGGGGCTCAGCTTCAGGCGGGTTGAGTTCGTCGAAAGCGGCCGATGGGAGCGGCCGGCCGACGGCGGGCCGGCCGTGCCGGTCGATGTTCGCGCGCATGCCGAGAGCCGGTCGTGCCGGCACTGCCGCAAACCGGCCTGCCTCGCGGCGTGCCCGCGGCAGGCGATCGCCAAGCTGGCGAACGGGATCGTCGTGGTGAACGCCGACGCATGCACCGGCTGCCGGCTCTGCATCGACGCGTGCCCGCACGGCGCCATGTCTTGGGATCCCGTGCACAACGTGGCCGCGAAGTGCGACTTCTGCCGCGACGCGCTGGCACGCGGCGCGCCGCCCGCCTGCGTGGCGGCGTGCAACATGCGTGCGCTGGATTTCGGGCCCGCGGCCGAGCGGCGCGCGCGATACGGCCGCCCGAACGCTGGACAAGCCGCGCCGCCAAGCGCACAATGCCCGCCATGAGCCTCTGTAGGCGCCTACTATCGGGTTCGGGTCTCGCGGTGACGCCGCGGCCCCGGTGAGTCCCGCGCGCCGGCGCGGCAGCGCGTCTCACGCTTCCACGCCGATCTGTTTGTCGATCTCTCGCAAGATCGACACGACGTCCTTCTTGTTCTTGCAACTCAGCAGCCGTTCCACGCGGCCGCGTTCGCGGATGATCAGCGCGATCATCGCCATGAGCCGGAGGTGAACGGCCTCCCGTGTGGCGCACACGAGAAAGAACAGCCGCGTCTTCTCGCCGTCAAGCGCTTCGAAATCCGTCCCTTCGGGGCAGATTCCGACCACGACGTGCGGGCCTGCCACGGGGCAGTCTGTCGCGGCACGTACGTGGGGAAGCGCCACACCATGGCCGACCGCCGTGGAAACCAGTTGCTCCCTCGCCATGAGCTTGCGCAGGAAAAGACTCTTCCGCGCCAGCAGCCCCGAGTCAACCAAAGGCTCGATCAACTGCGCCAGCACGGCTCTCTTGTCCCCAGGCTCCATTCCCAGCCGCACCAGGTCCGGCGACACGAGATTGGAGAGCGACATGGTCGTCTCCGCCGTCTTGATGACGTTGACCAGTGCCGGCTTGCCCACCGTCTGCATGCGCGCGATCAACCAGTCGTCGACAACGCTCCGGAGGAAGCGCCATTGGCTGCCCACTTTGGCGCCCGGAATCTCGCCCTTGCGCAGCATGCGCAGAACCGATTTCTCCGCTACCTTCAGGTAGCTCGCAATCTCGGACAGGGTCATGACTTCCCGGTCCGTTTCCCCTCCGCCTGCTTGCTTGTTCTTCCGGGTTATTTTGTCCGTCATTGGCCGTTACTATTCCTTTTTGTCCTCTCAAAGTCGAAGATGGGGACCGGTTTGTCGGTATCCGCTCAGGAGGAATACCCCTGTCAGACACCTGGCTCTGATTGTCGATGATACCAGAATCTCTGGTGGCGTCAATGTTGCCGCCGGAGGAATTCGGCAAGTACGTCACACTCGGCACGCAGAAGCGTTCTCGCCAGCAGGCCATGTTCTTCGATCTGAAGTTGGATTTTTCGAGTGACTATTTCGATCTGGCGAACGTGACCGAGCGCTGTGTTCCCCTTGCGGATGGCCAGCCCAAACATACGTTGCCCCCGTCACGACATCGGACATTCTGGCCAATATAGGGCATAGTTGACCGTTATTGTCCGTATTTCGCCTTGCTTTACGATCGGATTCGGTGTATAGGGGTTGCCATGGTAGAGATGACAGCGACAATCAGGAACGCCCAGGGCATTCACTGCCGCCCATCGGCTGTGATTGTGAAAGCGGTGGCCGATTATGCGGGCCGCATCGTTGTCGCGAGCGGGCGACATGAGGTCGAACTGCGTTCGTTGTCCGATCTGGTGCTGATGGGCATCGGGTGCGGTGAGCGGGTCCGGATTCGCGTTTCGGGCCCTGACGAAGGCAGGGCGTGTCAGTTGCTGGTGGATCTGTTCCAGACGAATTTCGATTTCCCGCCGCGCGACGAAAGCGTGCCGGCGGGCGGACGTGCGCGGAGATTGGCGGGGGGCTGCGGCGGGACGGCAGGGAGCGCGTGCGGATGAGCCACTTTGAGTACATCACGGCCATGTTGCTGGTCATCGTGCGTCTGTTCCTTGTCGGGTTGGTCATCTGGTTTGTCGTTCGTGAGATCCGGAAGAGCGGGCGTACGGGAAAGAGGAGTGATGAAGGCGACAGATGACATCGGGCGGCTCGAGTCCGCTGAGCGGGAAGCGCAGGCGATCGTCGCGGCGGCCAGGCAGGAAGCGCAGCGGATCCGCACCGAAACGGAGGCGCGTGTGACACAGTTGAATCGGGACGCAGAGGAGGCGGTGGCCGCGCTGCGGCGGCGCATTCTGGCCGATGCCGAACACGAAGCCGAGGTTCGACTCTCGGAAGCACGGCAAGATATTGAGGCCGCGTGTGAAGACGTGGCGCGGAAGCTTGAGGCGGCGAAAGGGAAAGCCGTGCAGGCGGTGGTGGCGGAGTTGAAGAAGCCATGATGAGACTGGCGACATACGCGGCGCCGGGCGTGCGTGCCTGCGCGCTGAGAAGCACGTTGTTGCGTCCCGCCGAATGGCGGTCGCTGGCCGAGGCGGAGTCGGCGGCTGCCGTTCTGGACTGGATGCGGCGGCGTGGCGTCATCGGCGGCGACGGCGGGGATCTGGTTCTGGCGGAGAGGGCGGCTCACGACGCTGTGATCCGCAGCGCGAGTGCGCTGCTCCGGTTTGCCAAGGGGAGTCTGTTCCGGCTGCTCCGGTTCTTCGTATGGGCCTACGATCTGCTCAACCTCGAGCAGGCGGTCCGGTGCATTCATTTCGCCTCCGGCGAGCCGCCCCAGGCGGGGCCGATGTTCCGGACGGGCCGCTTCGGGATGCTTCTGAGCGCGGAACTCGCCTCCGTGACCAACTACGCCGCCGTGGCCCGCCTGCTGAGGGGAACGCCGCTGGCGCGGCCCTTTCACGCCGGATTGCTGCGTTACCGCGAGGACGAAGACGTCGTGCGGCTGGTTGAAGCTCTCGATGCGGCGTTGTGCGCCGAATGGGTCGGCGCCGCCCGCTCATGCGGGTTCCGCGTGAGGGATCGAACCGACGGCAGGGGGCTGAGCGTCTTTCTCGCGGCGCGAGTGCTTGAGGCCGCCGTACGCCTGAAGGTCCATCGTCGTGCCGAGAGCAGCCGTGTCATTGAATGGCTGTCGCTGGTCGCGGAGGGGGGGACACTCGAGGCGTGTTTGAGCGCGCTCGATACGGAGAACGCGGAGACGGCGGGCGGGCGGCTGGCCGACCTGCTGTTGCCGGCCGCGGGGCCGTTTTTCGCGGTGTCGTCGTCCGCTCGGCTTCAGCACGTCGTGCTGCGGCACGCGGCAAGAGCCGGGCGCGGCATCACATTCGACGCCGATTTCCTCACCGGCTTTCTGGTTCTCCAGACGGTTCAGGCGCGGGAACTGACGGTATGGCTTGAGTCCAAGGATGCAGACCTTCCGATCGAAGGCTGTTCGGTCTATTCGGAGCACCGAGCGTGATTTTTGCACCGGAGCGCATGGTTCGGCTGGACGTTTTGACGCTCTGCGAGGACGTCGAGCGTATGACCCGCCTGTTGGCGCGGGAGGGGTGCCTTCATGTCGTGGAGCGGGACGTTCCGACCCGCGTCGCCGAGCCGGGCGCGGGCAATCCGTGGCCGTCGCACCGCGAGGAGATCGACCGGCTCGCCGCGTTGACCGGGTCCCTGTTGCGGCGTCTGGACCTGGCCGCCCTGGATGTGGAGGCCGATGAGGGGCAGGGGTTTCTTGAGGAGGCCACCGGCCAAATCGTGCGCGAGGGCGCCGCGGCATTGGCGGATCTGCAGGCGGCGATCGACCGGCAATTCGAGGAACGGGACGACGTGGCCGTTTCGATCACGGAACTGGACGTCGTCTCCGAGAAGATGCATCTGCTGGCCGAACACGGGTTGTCGTTCCGGGATCTGCACGCGTTCGAACACCTGCATGCGGTGTGCGGGACGGTGGATCGCACTCAGCTTCCGCGGCTGAGCGCACAGCTGGGCGAAGAAGCCTGTGCGCTGGCGGCAAGGCCGGCGCAGGGCAAGCGCGCGGCTTTCCTGGTGATCGGCGACAGGGACCGCGCGATGCGGCTGGACGCGATTCTGAAAGATGCCGGTGCGCAGACCCTTCCGCCGCCCGAGCGATTCGTCGGGTCGTTCGAGGAAGGGCTGGAGCGGATCGAAGTGGAATTGTGGCAGCAGCGGGACCGGCTGGCCGAACTGAACCGGCGTTTCACGGAGCTTCGTGCGGCGTGGCACAAGACGCTGTCGGTCTGGCGTGCCCGGCTCCGCGTGCACCGCATGCTCGATGCCGCGGCGGCGCGTTTCAGATCGGACGGCATGCTCACGCTTCTGTCCGGCTTCGTGCCGGAGTCGTGCCGGGCGTCGCTGATTCGCCGGCTCGAGCGCGACGCACGCGGCTTGTACTATGCCGGGTGGCGCCCGGCTGAGAGAGAGTCCGATCCCCCGGCGCCGACGCGGCTGCGGAATTGGAAGTTGTTTCGGCCCTTCGAGCTGTTCGTGAAGACGTACGGATTGCCCGGCTACAACGACGTGGACCCCACGCCGTTCGTCGCGATCTCGTTTCTCGCGATGTTCGGCATGATGTTCGGCGACGTCGGGCACGGGCTGGTACTCGCCGGGATCGGGGCCGGCATGGCCTTTCTGCCCTACAGGCTGCTGGCCGGCCTGCGCGGGCTCGGACGGATCCTGCTCATGGCCGGGCTGGCCGGCATGCTCTTCGGCTTTCTGTTCGGTTCTGTTTTCGGCGTTGAGCGCGATGCGGTCCTGCCCGCCTTGTGGATGCGGCCGAGCCACGCGGAGAACCTGGTCCCATTCCTCGGCGCCGCCCTTGGGCTGGGCGTGCTTATTCTCTCGACCGGCATCGTCCTCAATATCGTACAGGCCGTACGGCAACGCGACTTGCGCAAGGCGCTCATCGGCCAATGGAGCGCGGCCAGTCTTATCTTCTTCTGGGCCTTGCTTGTACTCTTCGGCCTCCGCATGGTCGGGAAGGACATCCCGGCGCCGCCCGGACTGATCGCCCTGGTGTTGGCCGCGCCGCTTTGCCTGATTGCGGGCGGCCAGCTCCTGTTCCGGCTGCTCGACTCGCGCGGCCGCCGCGCGGGCCGGCCGCACGCGGAGCAGGGCGAGGAAGGGGAAGAGCCGGGGTTGATCCTGTTCGAGCCCATCGAAATCGTGATGAACCTGTTCACCAACTCGGTCAGCTTCCTGCGCGTAGCGGCGTTCGGCCTGGCCCATGCGGCGCTGACCATGGCGACATTTGTGATCAAGGACACGATGCATGCGGCGGGTGCGGGTCTGTTGCCTCTTCCTTTCGAGCATCTCTTTATCATTCTCCTGGAAGGGATGATCGTGACGATTCAGTGCTTGCGCCTCGAGTACTACGAATTCTTCTCAAAATTCTTTCGTGGAAACGGCGTGGCGTATGCGCCCCTGGCCGTGCGTTTTGACAAGTGTGCAGAGTGACGCTCGCGATACAACAAGGGAGGTCGGAATGGAGCGCTGGATCAGAACATCGAAACGGGTGAACAAGGGGTTGGGAATTGGCGCGTTGCTGCTGCTGACGTACGCGCCCCTGTCGCTTCTCGGAGCAACCGGTGCGACGGCGGATGCGGACGCGTTGGGATCGGAGCCGCGCGGGGAGACCGAGGCCGTCGCGGTGGGCGCGCAGAGCGCGAAGATCCGGTGCTGGGCGTTCCTGGCTGCCGCCGTTGCGACGGGCATCGGATCGGTTGCGGCCGCCTATGCCGTGGCCTGCGTCGGCACGTCGGCCATGGGCGCCGTTGCGGAGAAGCCCGAATTGATGGGAAAATCTATGATCTACGTGGCACTGGCCGAGGGGATTGCCATCTACGGGTTGCTGATAGCCATCATCATCCTGGCGAAGGTGTAGGGGTGAAGGTTCGAGTCGTTGGGGACAAGTTGCTGGTCGCCCTCTTTCGCATTGCCGGCGTTCGAGGGGCCAGCCCCGCCTCGGCAGCGGAGGCGACCGCGGCGATCGAGGCGTATCTCGAAGAGCCGGGGGTCGGGGTGGTGCTGGTGGGCAGTTCGCTCGCCACGCTGATGGGCGCGGCGTTTCGCGAGTATCTGCAGCGGCGCAGACTGCCGATGGTTCTGCGTATCCCGGACCGGCGCGACCGCGAGGGGTGTGCCGGCGAGATTCGCGGTTACCTGCAACGCACGCTTGGCGTGAGGCTATAGATAGGGCAATGAGTACCAGCGGAAATCTGGAGGATCTGGTGGCGCGCGTGCTCGGGCGGGCGCGCAAGGAGGCCGCAACGCTCGTGGAGCGCGCGGGCAAGGCGGCGGAACGGCAGGTGCATCAGGTGCAAGAGCAGAGCCGAAGCCGGCTGGAAGCTGCCGAGGCTGCGCTGCGCGAAACGGCCGAACGCCGCAAGCATGCCGCGCTTGCCCGGGCACGCCAGGAATTTCGGCGGGCGATCATGAACGCGCGCGAGGCGGCGGTGGCGGAAGTCTTTGCCGCCGCGCTGCAGGCGATCGAGCAGATCGACGACGCCGGGGCCAAGCGCGAGCTGCTGATCGAACTGGTGACGGGCGGGGTTCGGGCCCTCCGCGTGCCCGCGGTGGTGGTGTGGCTCAACGCGGCGGAGCAGGCATTGGCCCGTTCGCCCGAGTTTCCGCGCGAGATCGACGGCGTGCGGCTTGTGATCGGCGAGGAGCCTATCCGCACGTGCGGTGGCCCGGTTGTAACGGATCACACCGGCCGCGTTGCGTTTGAGAACACGTTCGAGGCCAGGCTCGAGCGGGCACGGGACCGGCTGCGAACGCTTGTGGCCGGAATGCTGGAATTCGGGGACGGGGAGAAGACGGTGTGAGCACGCAAGAGGAATCGGCAATCCTGCGCGTCAACGGGCCGGTGATTTTCGCGGACCATATGGGCGCGTCCGGGCTCGGGGAACAGGTTGACGTCGGCCTCGAGCGGTTGACGGGCGAGATCATCAGCCTGGAGCGCGACATCGCCACCGTTCAGGTCTACGAAGACACGACAGGCCTCAAGCCGGGCGAGCCGGTGGTGCCGCGCGGGGAACCCCTCTGCGCGTGGCTCGGGCCGGGCATTCTGCGCAGCGTCTACGACGGGCTGCAGCGCCCGCTCGAGAAGCTGCGTGAGCAGAGCGGCACGTTCCTGGCGCGCGGCCTGAGCACGGCCGGCATTGACCTGGAACGGACCTGGTCTTTCACGCCTGCCCGGCGTGCCGGGGAGGAAGTGGGGTCGCTCTCCATCCTGGGCCACGTGCCCGAAACCCACCTGATCACCCACCGCGTGATGGCGCCGTGGGGGGTAAGCGGCAAGCTGGCGTGGATCGCCGAGCCGGGCGAATACCGGGTGACGGACGTGATGGCCAGAGTCACCGCCGCGAACGGCGAACGAGAGATAACGATGTTGCAGAAATGGCCGATCCGCAAGCCGCGCCCGATCGCCCGGCGCCTGCCGCCCCGCGTGCCGGTGATCACCGGCCAGCGCGTCATCGATTTCCTGTTTCCCGCCGCGCGCGGCGGCGCCTGCGCGATTCCCGGCGGGTTCGGCACGGGCAAGACCGTCGCTCAGCACCAGCTGGCCAAGTGGTCGGACGTCGACGTCATCGTCTATATCGGCTGCGGCGAGCGCGGCAACGAGATGACGCAGGTGCTCGAGGAATTCCCCGTGCTGAGAGACCCGCGCAGCCAGCAGCCGATCATGGAGCGGACCGCTCTGATCGCGAACACCTCGAACATGCCGGTGACCGCGCGCGAGGCCAGCATCTACACGGGCGTGACCCTGGCCGAGTACTACCGTGACATGGGCTATCACGTGGCCATCATGGCCGATTCCACCAGCCGCTGGGCCGAGGCCCTGCGCGAAATCTCCGGGCGCCTCGAACAGATGCCCGCCGAGGAAGGCTACCCTGCCTACCTGGCCTCGCGTATCGGCGAGGTGTATGAACGTGCCGGACGCGCCGAGATCGAGGATTCCGACGGCACACGGCGCGAAGGCTCGGTCACCATCATCGGTGCGGTCTCGCCGCCGGGCGGCGACTTCTCCGAACCGGTCGTGACCCATACGAAACGGTTCGTGCGCACCTTCTGGGGATTGGACCGCGACCTGGCCAGTGCGCGGCATTTCCCGTCGATCCACTGGAACACGTCCTATTCCGAGTATGACGTCTCCGAGTGGTATGCGGAACACGCGCGACTGCCCTGGGCGGAATTGCGCAACCGCACGCGGGCGTTGCTCAAGGACGACGATCGGCTCCAGAACATTGTGCGGTTGATCGGTCCGGACGCGTTGCCGGACCGGCAGCGCATCGTGATCGAATCGGCCCGCCTGATCAAGGAGGCCTTTCTGCAGCAGAGCGCGTTCAGTGAGGTGGACGGCTACTGCCCGGTGGAGAAGCAGTTGGCCATGATCGACATCATCCTTACCTTTCATGAGCGCGCGCTGAAAGCGTCGCAGGCCGGCAGGCCGGTGCATCAGATTCTCGCCATGCCGGTGGTCGAGGAGATTCACCGAATGAAGGAGGCCGTACCGGGCGGCGAACCGGCGCGGCTGGACGAGTTGAAGCAACGGATTGAGACGGCTTTCGAGGGGTGAGGTATGCCGGGCGAGAGCGGAAGAATCTATCGGACCCTGCATCGGGCGGGCGGCCCGATCATTGTCGTCGAGCGCGTCACGGACGTGGCGTACGGCGAACGGGTCGAAGTCCTGTGCGGGGACGGAACGCGGCGCCGCGGTACGGTGCTGGACGTGTCCGTCGAGCGGGCCGTCGTGCAGGTGTTTGAGGGGACCGAGGGGCTTTCGTTGCGCGGCACATCGGTGAAGTTCCTCGGCCGGTCCGTCGAGTTCACGGTCTCGCCCGCGCTGCTCGGCCGCGTCCTGAGCGGAACCGGCAGCCCGCTGGACGGGATGCCGCTGCCGTTCGAGGGTGCGACACGGTCCGTCTACGGCAGCGCGATCAACCCGGTGACGCGCGACTACCCGACGGACGTGATCGAGACGGGCGTGTCCCTGATTGACGGGATGAATACGCTCGTGCGCGGGCAGAAGCTGCCCATCTTCTCGGGCAACGGGCTGCCGCACAACGAGCTGGCGGCTCAGATCGCCCGCCAGGCCGCGATCCGGGGCGCGGACGAGCCGTTCGCCGTGGTGTTCGCCGCCATGGGCGTGAAGAACGACGACGCGGCTTTCTTCCGCGAAGAGCTGGAGCGTACCGGCGCGTTGGAGAACGCCACGATGTTTCTGAACTTGGCCTCCGACCCGCCCGAGGAGCGGCTGCTGACGCCGCGCTTTGCGCTCACGCTCGCCGAGCATCTGGCCTTCGAGCACGACTTCCACGTGCTGGTCATTCTGACCGACATGACCAACTACTGCGAAGCGCTGCGTGAAATGACGTCGGCACGCGGTGAAGTCCCGAGCCGGAAGGGGTATCCGGGCTATCTGTATTCGGATCTGGCGGATCTCTACGAGCGGTGCGGGCGGGTGAAGACGGCCAAAGGCTCCATCACCCAGCTCCCGATCCTGACGATGCCGAGCGACGACATCACGCACCCCATTCCCGACCTGACGGGATACATTACCGAGGGGCAGATCGTTCTGGACCGCGAGCTGCATCAGAAGGGCGTCTACCCGCCCATCAACCCGCTGCCCTCGCTGTCGCGGATCATGAAGGACGCCATTGGCGCCGGCCGCACGCGCGAGGACCATCCGAACGTGGCCAATCAGCTCTATTCGGTCTATGCGCGGGTCGGCAACATCCGGTCGCTGGCCGCGATCGTCGGCGCCGAAGAGCTGACGGACACTGATCAGCGCCACCTGCGCTTCGGCGATGCCTTTGAAGAAGCCTTCATCGGCCAGCGGCGGGATGAGCGGCGGACGATCGAGCAAACACTGGAGATTGCCTGGGATCTGCTCGGGGTCCTGCCGCGCGACGCGCTTCACCGCGTCACACCGGAGGAGTTGGCGAAGTATCATGCCGTTCGCGACGGAGTGGACGAGCAGGCGGGAGACTGAACCGATGGCGAGGAATCCGGCGCCGACCAAGGCGAACCTGTTCAAAGCGCGGCACGATCTGCGCTTCGCGACGCAGGGCTGCGAACTCCTGCACCAGAAGCGGGACGTGCTGGTGCTGGAGTTGATGTCGGTGACGGCCGCCTTCTCGGATTCCGAGAAGCGGCTGCGCGAGCGGCTCGCCGGCACGCTCGACGCGTTCGTGCCCGCCTACCTGACGGCCGGGCAGGAACTGATGGAGCGCGTCTATGCGGCGGTCGGCTCCGAGCTGTCGCTCGAGGTCGAACAACGCGGCGTCATGGGCATTCTCGTGCCCGAGGTCGGCGTGCAGTCGGGCGCCGACCCGGTGTTTCCCGGGCTGTTGGACGGCTCGGACGGTCTGGACGGCGCCGTGGCGGGCATGCGTGAGGTCGTTGAGGCGCTCGCGCGCTATGTGGAAGCCGCCGCGACGATCTGGCGGCTCGCCTCCGAAATCGAGAAGACACAGAGGCGCATCAACGCCATTGAAAATGTCTTCATCCCCGAAGCGCGCCGGACCGTCGCGTGGATCAAGTCCGTGATGGAAGAAAACGACCGCGAAGAACTTTTCCGGCGAAAGCTGCTCAAGAGCCGCGCATCGCAGACAGGAGACGACCATGGAGAACCTGTTCGGTAAGATCCTCCTCGTCGTGGAGGGTGCAGACATCGATGCTGCCGTCACGCAGGTCGGAATCGGCAGGGCTGTGGCCAACAAGGCGAGTCTTGTCGTCTTGCACGTCGTCGACCACATGGTGCTCAACCGCATGAAACGCCTGAGCGAACAGAGCACGGCCGAAATCGAGATCGAGCTGGAGGAGAAAGGGTGGAAGGCGCTGTACTTCGCCGAAGAACTCGCGAAGGACCAGGGTGTTCCCACCATGATTCTGCAGAAGAACGGGATCGTCGAGAACGAGATTCTCAACGAGGCGGTCCGCTTGAAGACGGACCTGATCGTGCTGGCCTACCCGCGCAAGCTGCCCGGGCAGGCCAAGCGGCTGAGCCAGGGGCGGGTGGAAAAGATACTGGAGAATGCGCCTTGCAGCGTTTTGGTGGTGAAGTGAGGGGCGAGAGCGGAGGTTGGACGCATGAGACTGAGTGAAGTGATCAACGTGGACCGGGTTCTTATCGATTTTGACGCCAAGACGAAAGAAGATGCGATCGGCCGGCTCGTTGCCGCCGTGATCAACGGCTTCGACCGCGAAACCGTTCTTTCGGCCCTCCTCGAGCGCGAGAAGCTGGGCTCGACAGGCGTCGGGCACGGCGTGGCCGTCCCGCACGTGCGGCTCGAGGCGGTGGAAACCCCCGTCGTCGTTTTCGGACGTTCCGCGGCGCCCGTCGAGTTCGATGCGATCGATGAAGAGCCGTGCCGGCTGTTCTTCCTCGTCCTTGGCCCCACGCGGCAGGAAGCCCAGGAAGCCTACCTTCAGACGATGGCCAAGATCTCGCGGCTCATGCGCGATTCGGCCGTGCGCGAAGCGCTCGTGTCCGCGGAAACGGGCGCGCAGGTGATCCGGACGCTCGCGGAGAAAGAGGCGTAGTGCGCCCCGCCGCCAGCCGAAGTGAAACGTGTCCCGCCACGCCGTATGCGGCCCTGTGCGGGCCGGCTGGCAGTCCGGTCTCGTCCGTATGCCGGCAGCCGCAGGCAGACCTCCCGTAGGGGCCGGCAAGGCTCTCGACAAAGATTTCGGACCAGGTTCCACGCGCTTGACAACCAACCAGACAACTAGTAGTATATCGCCATGAAAACGATCGGCATATTTGAGGTGAAGACGCGGCTTTCGGAGATTTGCGAGGAGGTCGCCAGGCTTCATGAGCCTGTGTTGGTGACGAAGCGGGGAAAGGCATTGGTGCGGATCGATCCGCTGGAGGGCAAGCCCATGACCGTCATGGAGCGGCGGGCGCAGTACATGACGCGACACGGTGCGCGTGAGAAGTCCGACACCGTTGATTTCGAGCCGCCTGCGCGGTCGAGGGAGACAACGGATTTCAGCATCGAGGAACCGTGATGGGGTTGTCACACCTGCTTGACACGTCTGTTTTCTCGCAACCGATCAAAGACAGACCGGTCGCGAGCGTCATGGCGCGCTGGAGCGCATTGGGTGACGAGGCGGTATGCACGTCCGCACTGTGCCAGGCGGAATTGCTTCAGGGGTTGGAGCAGCGAGGCTCGGAGAAGTACTGGCGCCGCTACCGCGAGCTGCTCGCGGAGCGTTATTCTGTTCTTCCATTCGATGCCGTCGCGGCCGCTTCGTTCGGATCGCTTGCCGCGGAACTCAAGCGGATGGGGCGTCCCAAGCCGACGATCGATCTGCTCATCGCCGCGACGGCCAAACGGCACGGGTTGATCGTCGCCACGCTGAACGCGAAGGATTTCAAGGACATTCCGGGCTTGGCCGTGGAAGACTGGGGATGACGTCAGGGCGGTTCGCGCGCCCCCGGCCGATCGGATCAAGCTTCGGGGTGGGCTTTTACGCCCAGATTGCCCAGGATCTCCGGCGCGCTTTCGGCGAGCCCGGCTGCCGTTGGCTATCCTGTGCGGCCAGGCACTGCGACACCAGCGACGCCACGTTGTGCGGTTCGAACGGTTTCTCCACGTATCCGACGCCGGGAATCCGTGAGAGGTGTTCGGGTGGCTGCTGCGGGTCGAACTCCGAAAACACAATGACGGGGATTTGTGTGCTCTGCTGCTCGAGCGTCTGCGTCAACAAGGGCTTGTCCTCGGTATCCGGCAGAAGCCCCACGACCAGCGCTGCCGGCTTGCGTCCGTTCTTTACCGAACGGGCCAGGGCTTGGGAGAGTTCCCGGGCATTCTGAAGGGCAACCACCTCGAACCCCCGCTGCTCGAGCGCGCCGCGCAACCCGGGATGCGCATCGTTCGCCGCTCCCACCAGAAGAACTCGCTTGGCCATCGCCTGCTCCCCCGCCCCTCCCGATCCGCGAGCCGCAATCTTCGGATTGGGATCAACCACCCGAATCCGCGAGTTCTGCCCGCCGATCTGGGTCCTCGCCTCTCCCGTTATCGTTATCTTGTGACAAAATACATACCCTTGTCAAGAAAGAGCAAGAAATGTGCCAATTCTTGTGTCACCGGGACATTCTTTTGCTCGTCTTGCGGCGATCCTTCGTGGACGCTTTGCCACAGTGTCTATCGCGCGTTCCGCCCTCAAGGGTGCTGCTATTTGTGATCATGCTGCGGAGTGCACGGAAGCGGAATCCTTGTTGCATTTTTTGCAGGTATCGGGCCGGATGCCCCATAAACGCGGCGGGCCGGGGCAGGGAGGGGGGGGTGTAACAGATCGTGACGGTGTTACAGACTGCTACGGCGTTTGGTGCGGCCCGGGCTGAGTCCGAAATGCCGTTTGAACGCGCGGCTGAAGTGGAATTCGTCGTAAAAACCAAGGGTTCCGGCCACTTCATGAAGACGGATGTCCGGGTTTGTCTTCAGAATCGAGGCGGCGAGCCGCAGCCGGGCGTCGAGGTGGTACTTCGCGATCGATTTGCCGGTCGCCCCCCGGAATCGGCGTGTGAGCGTGCGGCGGCTCAGGCCGACAAGCGCGGCCAACTCGTCAAGATTCACGCTGCGGTCCAGATGCCGCTCCAGATGATCGAGCGCGTATTCCACCTGCGCCGGCGGGCCCGCGCGGCTTGGCGTGGACCGCATGGCCAACTCGATGAGAAGTTGGCTCAGCAGGGCCGACGCTTTGGCCCGCCTGAGCCGCGAGGCGGAGTGCGCGTGCAGCACGGTCTCCTCGAATAGCTGCCGGATCGCCGGATCGCGGTCCGTTCGCAGTCGCGAGAGCATCCGAATCCGGCCGCTCGCCGTTTCTCCGGCGTCCGCGCCCCGCAGACACCGGTCCGCACTGACTGGGGCGAAAAGCACATTCATCGCCCGGTACGGCTTGGGCGGTCCGTACGAGACGTAGGCCGAGCCGCCGTAGAACAGAATCACGTCGCCCGGCCGCATCTCGAACGACTCGTCCCGATCCTCCATGATTCGGAGCCCTTCGCTCTGGTAGTACAGGAAGTGGACCTCAGGACGGAACATACTCTTTCTCGGCAAAGACTGCCGCCATACGAAGTTAGCCGTCGTAATCGTTCTCAACCCCGACAGATCGAGTTCTACGGTTTCCATGAGTGGCCCGATTATACATTTTATCAAGTGGCTTGTCAATGGCGGGGGCGGGCGGGGGGCGTATAGGATTGAAGGAGGTTTTGGGGACAGGAGGGGACATGAATCCGAGAGAGCGCTATCTGAGGTGCGTGCGGGGCGAGCGGGTCGATTGTGTGCCTCTCTTTTTGGAGGGGCTCAGCTACTCGAGTCGCGAGGAACTGGCGCAGGAGCCGGACGCACTGAAGCGGGACGTGGCGGAGCGTCTGTTTGACTACATGCACTATTGGCACCTGGCCCGCGGCGCGGGCAACCGCTATCTGATGACCCCGGGCCATCGTATTCGGACGGTGCATACGGAGGAGCGGGGCGGCAACATCATCACCACGCGCGAGATCGACACGCCGAAAGGTCCGCTTTCGAGCGTCGTCGGGCAGAACAAGCAGTCGCGCACGACTTGGCACATCAAGCATCCGGTCCAGTCGCTGGAGGACATCGCGAAAATTCGGTCCGTGCCGTGGGAACGGCCGGAACATCTGGCGCCGCCCGACCCGCGCGAGGTGCCGGCGGGTTTTGCCGGGCGCGGGATATGGCGCGGCGGCGTTTCCTCGCCGATGGTCTGCGTGGCGGGCATGATGCCGCGCGAGTATTTCCTGGAGCTTTGCCTGCTGGAGCCCGCGCTGATCGGGGACCTGACCGAGATCTGTCTGGAGCGGATCCTGGACGTGCTGGGCGTGGTGCTGTCGAACCGTGTCGTCGAGTACGTATGGATGGGCGGCTCGGAGTGGCTGACCCCGCCGATGGGTTCGCCGGCGATGTACGAGGCCTTCGTGCAGAAGCAGGAGGAGCGGATTATCCGCCGGGTGCACGAAGCGGGCGCGGTGTGTCACGTGCACTGTCACGGGAACGTACGCGCGATTCTCGAGAGGGTGGTTGAGCGCGGCGCGGATTTCTTCGAGCCGGTCGAGCCGCCGCCGGACGGCGACATCACCTTCGCCGAAGCCAAGGCGCAGGTGGGCGGCCGCATGACGCTGGGCGGCAACATCGAGGCGCGCGTGCTCGAGAAGGGCAGCGCGGACGAGGTGGAGCAGGCCGTCCGCGCCGCGTACGAAGGCCCGGCCGACCGCTGGGTTCTGCGCAATTCGGCCGGCCCGATCTGCGCATTCGACGAACGCATGCACCGCAACTACCACAGGCTGATCGACGTGTGGGAAGCGCTGTCGGGGGCCGGCGCGCAGGCAGACGCCGCACTCGCCTCGGCTACCGCGTGAGGCGTGCGCTCTGTGTGAGCTGTGTGTGTGTGGGGGGGGGCTCATCCGTCGCCGGCCGTCCTCCTTCCCTCCGACCGGGACGCGGCCGCTCACGAACAGCACGGCGCCTGCAGTCGGGCGCTTCACGCTGGCGCGGGCTCTGCAGATCTGGAAGTGCGCCGTGCACAAGGCGGTGATCCCACTTCGCCCTGTCCCTCGGCCGGTCCGCAGCCGTGAATGCGCTTGTTTTCGGAGTGCCGGCGAACCATACTGTCCATCGCCTCAAGACGTGCCACCCGCATTCTGTGCTTTGCGTCCGTGATTTGTCTGTCCACGTTTCGGGTGCCGGGGCGATTCTCTTCCTGGAGGCATGGTGCGCGGGCGGGCGCATTGGCGGGGGCGCGCGCCGAATGCCGAGGTGACGCGATGGAGTCCTTGAGTCAAGAGCGCGTGATGGAACAGGCGTTGCGGTGTCAGGACGCGTGCAAGGCGTACGCCTATGGGTTGTTGCGGGACTGGCACCTGGCGGAGGACACGGTGCAGGAGGCGGTGATTGTGGTGATGCAGAAGTGGGCGACGTTCCGGCCGGGTACGAGCATGTACGCGTGGATGCGGACGATCGTGCGCAACAAGGCGCTGCAGCGGGTGCGCGCGCGGCAGCGGAACGTGCCCTTGCCCGGCGAGGAACTGATGCGCGCGGTGGACCGCACGCTGGAGGAGCACTTCGATGAGGCGTTCGCGGAACGCCAGCGCCGCATGCTGCCGGTGCTCCAGGCATGCCTGGCGCGGCTGGGCGCCAGGTACGCGCGGCTTCTGGAGCGGTTCTACCTTGATTCGGCGTCCTACCGCGACCTGGCGCGCGCGTACCGCGTGGGCGTGGAGGCGATTCGCAAGAGCCTTTACCGCGCGCGCAAGGCGGTGCGCGATTGCACGTTGAAGCGCTGGGCGGAGCTCGAGGCGGCGGAATGAGTGCAGCGGCGGAAGATCTGTTCGACCGGTATCTCGTGGGCGCGGCCACGGCTGAGGATCTGGAGGCGCTGGAAAGGCTGCTCACGCGCGAACCCCAGATGCGGCGCCGATTCGCGGAACATGTGCAGTGGTCCGCGTTGTTCGCGCAGGCGCTCGCGTTGCGGGTGAAGACCGCGGCGAACGTGCGGCGCGCGGCTGCGCGGCCCCGCGCCTCCGCCCGGGTGCGCGGCTGGCGCGGGCGGGTGTGGCGCTTGCTGGTGCTGGCGGGCGCGACGGCGGCGTGCGTCATGATCGCTGCCAGGCTCGGACTGCTGCGCGGGGACCTGTTCGGGCCGCGCCCGGCCCTGCGACTCGCGCGGGTCGAAGGCCGCGTCCGGGTCGCGACAGGGGCCGGCTCAGTTCTGCGCGCGGCGGTGGCGGGGCAGGCGCTGGCGGCCGGCAGCCGGGTGGTCACCGAAGGCGCATCGGCCCGCGCCCGGCTGGCCTACGCGGACGGGACGACGCTGCAGTTGTTGGGCGATTCGGACCTGCGCGAACTCGCCGCGGACGGGCCGGGCGGGCGGGGCAAATCGGTCGTGCTCGCCGCCGGGGAACTGACGGCGGATGTGGCCGCGCAGGGCCGGGCGCAGCCCATGGTGTTGCACACGCCCCATGCCTCGTTGACGGTACTCGGCACGCGTCTGAAGCTCGTCGTGGCGCCTGAGCCGAACGGCCCGTTCGGCGGTACGTGTGTGGTGGTCACGCGCGGCAGCGTGCGGGTCCGCGGCAAGTGGAGCGCCGAGCCGGTGCTTGTGGGCGAGCGGCAGTATGCGGTCGTCGCCGAGCATGTCGCACTCGAGGCCCACCCCCTGCCGAGCGGGCGGCGGGCGTTCATCGAAGTCGGGGGCCGTGTGGTGATTGAGGCCGAGCATTGTACCGAGCGCGTGAACCGTAGCGGCGGGACGTGGGTTGAGGAGGGCGGGTTGCCCGGGTACGGAGGGGCGGGTTACATGCGGGCCGCGGCCCAGAACATGCGCGAGGACCAGGGCTACGCCGCGCGCGCGGCCGAGCTGCGCTACGAGATCCGGTTCTCCACCCCGGGCACGTACTATTTCTGGGTGCGGCTCCGCTCGCCCGGGCCGTGGGGCGACAGCCTGTGGTACGGGCTGGACGGCGTGGGGTACGGCCCGCGCGCGGGACGCGGCGCGGCCGAATGGGTCTGGCTCGGCCAGGCCAATCCCAACGCGAACGCGCCAAGAGGCGCGTTGCGTGACGTCGGCTCCGGCCAACATGTGTTGAACCTCTGGGTACGTGAAGGGGACGCCTGCGTCGATCGGCTCATCCTGAGCACGGATCCCGATTACACCCCGGCCGGGGTGGGGCCGCGCGAGAGCCCTCTGTACGGCGGGGTCGAGACCGCGCGGCCGCCCGGCGCAGAGTGAGAGAGCCGGCCCGGCGTGCCTCCCCTTCTGATTTCCCTGCCGGTCCTCTGCTTTCTTGTCCACCTTTCGGGTGTTGGAGCGATTCTTCTCCGGAAAGCCGCGCTGTGCCGCTGGAGGGCCCGGCTTCGTCCGGGCCGGGGCGCGGGATGTTCTTCGGCAGGCTCGTTGCGCAAGAGGAGGAAGCCATGGCCGTCACATTTCGATCCAAAGAGCTGGCATGCGCATGCGGCGCCGCGTTGGCCGTGGCGGCCGGGCTTGGCCTGCCGCCGAAGCTGGAGGGGGCGACCTACTACTTCTCCACGGCCGGCAACGACGCCGACCCCGGCACGAGCAGCGGTGCGCCCAAGCAGTCCATCTTTACCGCCGCCGCCTTCATGACCGCGGGCAACACCATCCGGCTCAAGCGTGGTGACACCTGGTACATCGGCACGTCGAAGTGGAGGATCGCGGGCAAGAACGGCACGGCTTCCGCCCCGATCGTCGTCGAAGACTACGGGTCGGGCCCCAAACCGGTGATCTCGGCGTCGATCCTCTTGGACAGCGGATGGGTGAATGTGGGTGCGAACCGGTGGTCGCATGCGCACGCCGCCCACGCGCTGTACGCCTGCTTCAAGGACGGGATGCGGCTGAAGCTCGTCGGCGCCCTCGCCGAGGTGACGGCCTCGCACCTCTTCTACAAGGACGCCGCGACGCTCTGCGTGTACAGCGCCGATAATCCGGGATCCCGGCACGTCGTCGAGATCTGTGCCGGCGGCAAGGGCCTGTTCCTGGAGGACGCTTCGCATATCGCGTTCCGGAACATCGACTTCCGCGGCGGGGGCGGCGGCGGGACGGTCCAGCTCTATGCGCCGACTTCGTTCGCGGCGCTGGACGGATGTCGGATTTCCCGGTGCAATGCGTACGGTCTGTACTTCGCGGGGGCCGGCGGCGTACACGCCGATCTGACCGTCGAGGGCTGTGAGCTGGACAAGGTCTGGCATGCCTATCTCAACTCCACCAGCGAGCCGGGCGGCGACGGCATGCACACCGCCGCTCCGCTCCGGCGCGCGCGGATCCGGGCCAACCGGATCACGAACTTCGGGCACACCTGCATGAAGCTCTATCAAATGACGGACAGCACCGTCGAGTTGAACGAGACGTTCGCGGGCGAGAGCAACTACCTGCGCAGCCTTGCGATGTACAACAGTACCTGTGCGCGTAATATCGTGCGGCGCAACAACTTCCATGACATGCACATCGGCTCCAAGTGCGGGGGCGAGGCGAACAAGTACTACAGCAATCTGATCTCCTTCTGCAGCCCCGGCCAGCCGTCCATCAAGTCGTCGCAGGCGTTGGGCGTCTCGCTCGGGTTCGGCGGCGACGCCGGCGCCGCGAACGGCAACTACTGGGTGAACAATACGTTCTACGACATGGCCCAGCATGCGATCGAAGTGATCTGCCCGGAATTGGACCGGAACTACTTCTACAACAACCTGGTGGCGAAAGTGGGGGCCGGCATCGCCTTCTCCACGCGCAAAGACACGACGGTGGATCAGGTCGTGGAGCGCAACTGTTTCTGGAACCGGACCGGTTCCGAAGCGCTCATCTACTATAAGGACAGGTCGTACACGGTGGCGGGCGCAGACGCCGCGCTGTCGACCTGGCGCGACAACCTGCAGGTCGACCCGCAACTCACGGATCCGGCCAACCGCGATTTCCGGTTGCGGGCCGGTTCACCCTGCCGGGCGGGCGGCAGGAACGTGGCGGCCCTCATGGGCGCGGGCTTCGTCGACTTCGACGGGAACCCGTGGGACGCGGCCAGCCCGAGCATCGGCGCGTTTCAGTATCGCGCTGCGGATGCCGCCCCGCCCGCCGCGCCGCGGGGCTTGGCCGTGGGGTGGGCGGGGCCGTAGTCGAGCGGTCGGAGCCCAGAAGCGTTTGCTGAGACTCTCCAGGGTTTGCCAAGGCATTCCGGTGCCGGGCGAATCGTTGCGGGGCCGGTCGGTGATCGGCCCGGGCCGCTCGCAGAGTGTCCCCACCACACGACACGCAGACCGTGAAGTCTCCGCTCTCGCTGTGTCCGGCGCCCGGGGCGCCGGAAGCCTTGCTGACTTCTCCGGCTACGGCGCCCCCTCGTTCCGCGCACGCCACGCGCGCGGGCTCAGGCCCGTTACGTCCTTGAACTGCCGGCTGAAGTAGTACATGTCGCGGTAGCCGAGCTCGCCCGCGATTTCGCCGATCCGCAGATTGGTGCCCAACAGGAGGTTCTGCGCCTCGCGCACCCGCGCCGTCTTGACGTAGGCCTGGATCGACTGGCCGAACGTGCGCGTGAACTGCATGCTGAGATAGGCCGGGTTCAGCCCGCAGGCGCCGGCAAGTTCCCTGATCCGGAAGAAACGGCGCAGGTGCCCGTGGATGAAGGCCAGACACGCGCCGCGCTGGCGAGGAGTCAGTTGCCGGCCCGTCGCCGGCAAAGCGGCGGGCTCTCCCACGATCAGGCGCAGCAGCCGGCCCAGTTCCATCCGCAGGCCCAGCCCGGCCAGTTCGCCGGTGCGCCCGTGCAACTGGCGGATCGTCTCCAGACAAGCCAGGCCGTCCGGCATCCGGTCGGTCAGCAGCAGGCGCCGCACCAGGCGCAGCGGCTGCGGCGCGCCGAGCCGGAACCGGATGAACCAGACCGAGACGTTGTCGACATCGTCGGGAATGACGAACCGCACGGCGAGCCCGCCGTGCGCCCACATCAGGCACTGCTCGGCCAACTCCGGCGTGCCCGCCGGCGTCTCCACCAGAAGCCGCCCGTATTCGAGCCCGTACACCAGGCTGTCTTCCGGACCCCGGCGTTGCCACGTGCGCCCGCGCCATGCCTGCGGCACGACCGCATGGCCCGCCGTCACGACCTCGAAAGGTTCGCGCTCGCGCAGCAGCGCGCGAAGAAAGACGCCCGGACTGACTGTTCGAAACGGCATACCCACATCCGGATCCCGTGCCTGATATGCGGAATAGTATATGTTTCCTGTTTGTCCCTGCATTTACTCTAGCGGTATATTTCTTATATTATCAAGTACATATTCTATCGGTGGATTACGGGAAGATGGGGGATCGTATAAGATGAGTGCGACCGTGGAGCCGATGGCCGCCGGCGTTCGGATCGCGGACTGCGAGGTGATCCGGCGCCTGGTCGACCGCTATCTGGAGCTGGCGTACGACCCGGTCATGGACGAGCGCCGCGATTTGTGGCGGCGCCTGCACAATCTGGAAAGGGTACGCCCGCCGATCTGGGTGCGCGGGGGCCGATTCTGGGATGAGATCACGGAGGCCAACGCGCTGGAATGCGAGGATCCGTTCCTGCGTGGGCAGGAGAAGATGTTGCGCCAGAGCATCCACCGGTTCGGTTTCAATGATGACTACATTGTGGAACCGTGGCTGACTGTGCGGGCGGCGCTGCGTTGCCGCGACTGGGGGGTACACGGCCAGCGGACGAGGCCGGCGGCATCGCACGGCGCGTGGAAAGACGAGTATCCGCTGCAGGACCTGGCGGACATCGGGAAGCTGCGCATGCCCTTTCACGAGATCGATGAGGCGGCGACGCAGGCGCGCGTCGACAAACTCCGCGATGTCGTGGGCGACCGCATCGAGATCGATGTCGACCGCTCGCCGGCCTACGTCTCCTTCGCCGGCGACCTGTCGACGGCGCTCGGCCGGCTGCGCGGCATCGAGAATTTCATGCTCGACATGTACGACAACCCCGGCGGCCTGCACCGGTTAATGGCGTTCATGCGCGACGGCGTGCTCGCCACGCACGACCAGGCCGAAGCGGCGGGGGACTGGGGGTTGACCTCGCATCAGAATCAGGCCATGACGTACGGGGCCGGGCTTCCGGAACCGAAGCCGAACACGCGCGGCGTGCCGCGCGCTCAGCTCTGGGCCTATGCCGCCGCGCAGGAGTTCACGCTCGTCTCGCCCCAGTTCCACGAGGAATTCCTGCTGCGGTATCAGATGCCGATCCTGGCCCCGTTCGGAATGGTCGCTTACGGATGCTGCGAAGATCTCTCGAACAAGATCGATATGCTGCGCCGGAACCTTCCGAACCTGCGCCGGATCGCGGTGGCGCCGGCGGCGAATGTGCGCAGGTGCGCCGAGCAGATCGGGACCGACTACGTCATCTGCTACCGGCCGAGCCCGGCGGACATGGTCTGTTGCGGGTACGACGAGGGCCGGATACGCCGCATCGTCGGCGACGCGCTCGAATCCCTGTGCGGCAAGGTCTTCGACGTGATGCTCAAGGACATCGACACCGTCCAGGGCGACCAGGACCGGCTCCGCCGCTGGGTCGCCGTCGTGCGCACGATGGTGGAGGCGGTGTAGGGAGCGGCCGGGGTCGCAGGTGCGACGACCTGCTCCGACCCGCTCATGGTGCAGGTCGGTCTGTGCCGGTGCTGCCGAAGTCCCCGGCGCTGCCGGTTGATCGGCCGCATCCAGTCTGTGTTCATCCCCCCACGGGCTTGTGCCGTGAGCGCGATGCCTTGCCGGACGCTGACAGACGCTTCCCATCGGCTGTCAGCGGTACGGTGTTTGTTGAACGTTGAATGTTGAGCGTTGAATGTTGAACGTTGGCTGCCGCCCTCGTCTTGGCCTCTTCGTCGTTTCCGTCGCCTGCCGAGCACATGAGTGAGTTCATACCCCCACGGGCTTGTCCCGTGGGTGAATGAGATTCTTTCTTCGTTCGCCCGTCGCCTCCCACCTCATTCCCTCGCTCAGCCGCCCCAGGCGGCTGAGCGGGGGGGGGGGGGGGGGGGGTCTTGT